>JANXRZ010000145.1 GCA_025352885.1 Pseudomonadota bacterium
GCCACGGCGCCGGCCGCAGGCGCTTCCTGTCCCGGCGTTACGAACACCAGGCTCGAGCCGCCGCTTTTTTCGTGCAGCCATTCGACGGCAAAGAACGCGACCACGCCGAGAAACACGACCGAGAGCAGGGTGTAGACGAGATTCACATGCTTGCCGCCCTCGGAAAACGGGATCGGCCGGCGTAAGGACACCGCCTCTTCGGGACCGGGTTGCAGTCCCATGCCCGCCAAGGCGGTCACCTGCGCCAGCACCGGCGCCGGATCGATCTTGAGGTGCCGCGAATAGCTTCGGATCATGCCGCGCGTAAAGGTGGTGCCCGGCAGCTTGCCGAACTCGCCCGCCTCGAGCGCCTCGATCAGGCGCGGCGCGAATTTGAGCTGGTTGGCCACGTCTTCGATCGACATGCCCAGTTCCAGGCGGCGTGCGGAAAGCGCCTCATAGGCGGGCGACCCGGCGGCGCCCAGCGCGTCGTGCTTGCCCGCCGGTTCGTCCGTCAGCAGCCCTGGGGGGGATGCGGTTTCGAGCTTCTGGCCCATGCGCTTTTAGTCGTACTCTCCGCGCTGCAGCTGCTGGTGCTCGACGGAAGCGGGAAAGCGCCGGCGCAGCTGGTTGGCGAAGCTGTTTTCCGCGGTCCTGTCGCCGAGCTTGCGCTCGATGCGGGTGCCGAGCCAGAGACCTTCGGCACTCGCCTCCGTGGAACGGCCGTAGCGCGCCATGAGCTTGCGCGCGCCTTCGAAGTCGCCGTTGCGATAGTGGATGCCGGCGAGCTTCACCAGCGCGTTGGGCTCATCGGGGTCGAGCTTGAGCGCACGCTCGAAGAAATCGGCCGCCTCCTTGAGGTCGTTGCGCTTGAGCGCGCACTGGCCCGCAGCGGAGTAGGACCGCCAGGGCGTCGTGTAAAGCGGGTTGCGCACCGCCTGCAGGAAGTAGCGCGTCGACTCGACTTCCTTGCCGGTCTGGCAGAGGAACCAGCCGTAGTTGTGGTTGATGTCGGGGTCGCTAGGCGCATTGCGCAGCGCGCGCTCGAAGCTCTGCTGCGCGAGCTGGTTCTCGCGCAGGTCCATGTACACGAGTCCAAGCATCCCGTGAGCCGGCGCGTAGTTCGAATCGGCGGCCGTGGCCGTGCGCAACACTTCGAGAGCGACGCCAAGGTTGCCGCGCTCGTAATACAGGGCGGCCAGCTCGGTGTTGGCGCGCGCCCGGTTGCGGCCGTCGCCGACTTCGGTCGCTTCGCTCCTGGACTGCGCGAGCTCGGGCTCGACGGACGAGCCGCTGCCCGACCCGGCGCAGCCTGCCACCAGGGACAAGGTGAGGATCGCCAGCAGGGCTTTCAGGTTGCCAACTTCATTGGTCGCTCGCTTCATGCGCGAATCTCCTTGCGGATCAGTTCGACCGGCACGCCGGCTTGGGTTTTCGTACGGCGCGTGCGGTCGGCCACGTCGCCTGCGAGCTGGCCGCAGGCCGCATCGATCGACTGGCCGCGGGTCTTGCGCGTCGTCACGGTAAGGTCGGCGCGCTGCAGGATCTCGGCAAACCGGCGGATGCGCTCGGGTGCCGAGCGCTCGAAACCGGAATTCGGGAAAGGGTTGAACGGGATGAGGTTGAACTTGCACTTGATCCGCCTGGACAGCGCCACGAGCTCGCGTGCATGGAGGTCCGAGTCGTTCACGCCTTGGAGCATCACGTATTCGAAGGTAACGAAATCGCGCGGCGCCTTGACGAGGTAGCGATTGCACGCCGCGATGAGGTCCTTGAGCGGGTACTTCCTGTTCACCGGCACGAGTTGGTCCCGCAGCGCGTCGTTCGAGGCGTGCAACGAAACCGCCAGCGCGACCGGGCACTCTTCGGCGAGCCGGTCCATGCCGGGAATCACGCCTGAGGTTGAGACGGTCACCCGGCGGCGCGAGAGGCCGTATGCATTGTCATCGAGCATCAGCCGCAACGCCGGGATCACATTGTCCAGGTTCAGCAGCGGCTCGCCCATTCCCATCATCACCACGTTCGTGATGATGCGCTCATCCGTCGCCTTGCCTGCGGTTGCGTGCAATTCGCGGTTCGCCAGCCACAGCTGGCCCACGATCTCCGCCGTGGTGAGGTTGCGGTTGAAGCCCTGCTTGCCCGTCGAGCAGAACGCGCAGTCGAGGACGCACCCCGCCTGGCTCGAGACGCAAAGCGTTCCGCGCCGCGTCTCTGGGATGAAGACCGCTTCGACTGCATTCGAGCCGTCGACCTTAAGCAGCCACTTGCGCGTGCCGTCCTCCGTGACGGAGTCGCCCACGACTTGCGGCGCCTCGACTACGGCGGCGGACGAAAGCTTTTCGCGCAGCGCTTTGGCCACGTCGGTCATCTCCGCGAATTCCGAAACCCCGCGCTGGTGGATCCAGCGCAGCACTTGCGTTGCGCGAAAC
>JANXRZ010000156.1 GCA_025352885.1 Pseudomonadota bacterium
GTGGCGTGCGTAGCCGTCGATAAAATCGTACTGGCTGCGGTGCGCCTCATCCGCGATGACGACGATGTTGTGCCGGTCCGAAAGCATCGGGTGCCGGTCGCCCTTCTCTTCCGGGAAGAACTTATGGAGCGTCGTGAACACAACGCCGCCCGCAGCGACTGCGAGGAGCTCGCGAAGGTGGGTGCGGGACTCGGCTTGAACGGGCGGCTGGCGCAGCAAATCGCGGCAACGCGAGAATGTCGCAAAGAGCTGGTCATCGAGGTCATTGCGGTCGGTGAGTATCACGAGCGTGGGATTCGCCATCGCACGCTCGCGGATGATGCGACCCGAATAGAACGCCATCGTCAGGCTCTTGCCGGACCCCTGCGTGTGCCAGACGACGCCCACCCGCCGA
This sequence comes from Pseudomonadota bacterium, assembly GCA_025352885.1. Taxonomy (GTDB): domain Bacteria; phylum Pseudomonadota; class Gammaproteobacteria; order Burkholderiales; family SG8-39; genus SZAS-79. Next base: position 395 of record JANXRZ010000156.1, read on the forward strand.
TCACCCGGCTGGCCGCCGGACTTGCGGCGGGTCTCGTAGTGCCCTGGGCCCTCCGCGACTTGCTCGGTTTTGGCGAGCTCAGCCGCACGCAGCGTCTCGCCCACAGCGACCTGCACCGCATGGAATTGATGATAGCCCGCGATCTTCTTCAGAATTCGGCCACTACCATCGTCCTCGAACACGAGGAAATCACGGACCAGATCCAGAAAGCGCCGCGGGGAGCACAATCCTTCGATTACCACTTGCAGTTCCGGCAGGTGCACGTCAGCGAGCTGCTCGCCGGCGATGGTGCGCCAAGGCTTGAACCACTCACGCCCCGCCGCGAGCGCACCGACACGCGCCTCAACCCCGTCCGACACCACGAGCACTGCATTGCTCGCCATCAGCGCCGGAATCTCGGCCTGGTAGGTCTGTAGCTGCTGCCAGGCGCTCCAGATCGTCGCGTTTTCGGCCGCCGCATTCTTGAGTTCGATAACGCCGAGCGGCAGTCCGTTGATGAAGAGCACCACATCGGGCCGGCGGGTGTGCTTGTTCTCCGTGACGCTGAACTGGTTCACGGCCAACCAGTCGTTGCTCGCAGGATTGTCGAAGTCGATCACTCGCGCCTGCCCGCCGCGAATCTCGCCCCCGTCATCGCGGTACTCGACCGTCACGCCGTCGACGATCAGCCGGTGCAGCGCCCGGTTGCGAGCTACCGGATCCGCACCTTCGGGTCGTGTAAGTTTACGGAAGGCGTCTTCCAGAGCGTCGGCCGGAAGCTGTGGATTGAGCCGGGCGAGAGCATCCCGCAGACGGCCGGCAAGCACGACCTGGGCGTAGTCATCGCGCTCCGCGGCCAATTCGCCAGGGGCAATATCAGCGCCATTGAGCACCGACCAGCCGGAGCTCTCCAACCAGGCGAGAGCGGCCTGCTCGACGACGGATTCGGTGAAGGCGGTCATTTGGCAGGCCGTGGCCGGGAAACGCTTAAGTTAGCAACCCGATGATTGGTCGAGACCCCTTCGCTGGGGCGCGGGCGGGGCAAGCATTTGCTTAAATGAGCCCGCGACTTGCAATCGATTCATGAGCACGCCTCGGCGATCGCGGCGCTGAAGGCTCGAAAGCTGCGTGACGAGCTTCGCGCCGGATCGACATGCGCGCCGATCGCCCGCGCCGCCTCGATCTTCAACAGCCCACCTTTGAAGTACCCATGTGTCTGCATCACGCGCTCGAACGCCTCCCAGGTGCCACCAGCGATGGCGTCGGCATTGCGGAACCCCTGTCGTCTCGGCACGTTGGCCGACGCACGCGGGAACGCGGAACGCACCGCCGCCCAATCACCGAAGTACCAGGCCTCCAACTCCTCAATGGCGATGCGGTTGACGAGTTGCCAAGGCACTCTACCGGGTCGGCTGCGTGTGCCCAGCCCGGCACGCCGCGCGATTGCCTCCAACTGGCGTTTGAGCGCACGGCAGTCCTCATCGTCGCGGTCCACGACTACTACGATGCGCCAGTCGGCCGGGAGCCACGTCGCGTAGCCGCGGAGTCGTGGCTCAAGTTTCCCGAGCAGGTCACTCTTGCCTTGAAAGGGGTGGACCTCGAACGTGCGGCCCTGGGGAAGCAGACGTGGCAATAAGGAGCGCAAGAACGCTTCCATCGAGGGCTCTTCGACCAATAGTTCGAGATGGGTCGCGGGCATCCTTAGCGACTCCGCTGAGGACGGCCGGGTGCGCCTTGACTGACCAGCGGATCGCCGACACCGAGTTGCCCCTCCATCCACAGCTGGCCAAGCAAGGCGCCCTGTTCGACGAACTCACTCACACCTGGCAGATCGGCTGCACGCAGGGTTTGCGTGTACCCCTGCTCATCGCGCCACAACACTCGCACCTCGGCTGGTCGCAGAGCATTCAGGAAGAAGGGAGAATGCGTCGTCACCAGCAATTGCGTGCGGTCACTTGAGGCGCGGCATTCTTCCGCCAGTTCCGGCAGCAACCGCGGATGCAGAAAATTCTCCGGCTCTTCGATGCCAATGAATGGCGGCGGCGAGGGGTCATAGAGGAGGACGAGGTAAGCCAGCATCTTCAAGGTCCCGTCGGACGCAAATTTCGCCAGCACCGGGTGGCTGAATGGCGCGTCCTTGATCTGCAGCAGCAGGCGGCCGTCGGGCATTATCTCGGCCAGCACTCGCTCGATGCGCGGCACGCGGCGGCGCAGCACCTCAAAAATCTGCTCCAGCCTATTCCCGTGCTGCTCGGCAAGGAACTGGATAACGTTGGCCAAATTGTCCCCGGTCTTGGTCATACGCTCCTGGGGGCCGGCTTCCGGCTGACCGCGCGCGCTGTCGGCCGACAGGTACGACACGTACCACCCGGTGATGAAGTCGCGGAGCGCCGCTACGCGCGGGTGATCTGCAAATTGACCGAGCGCGTTTACGGCCAGCAAGTCGGCCGACTTCAGCGGCACGTCGATACGTGTGTCGTGTTCCTCGGGTTGGTCACCACTGACCGCCTTGCCTCTGCCCTCGCGGTAGTCGAGAAAGCGAAACGGCTGCCCATGGCTTCCACGCTTCCAGCGCAGCCACTCCTCCACAACTAGTGGGCTACCTGATCGTTCATCAACGGCCAGGTGATACGTAATCATCGGATAGCCGGGCTCACGGTACTTGATCTCGATGGTCACGGGCCCCTCGCCGCCGCGCGTCTTGAGTTCCTTCGCGCGGCCGCGCTTGTCCCACGCGCGGCGCAGCCCCAGCTCGAAGCACTCCGCGAGAAAGGCGAAAACGTCGAATACCGTAGACTTGCCACTGCCATTCGGGCCCAGAAGCACCGTCAGCGGTGTCAAGTCCTTAAACTCGACTTCACGCAGCGCGCGGAAGTTCTGCACCTTCAGGTACTCGATGCGTGCCCGGCCACGTGGGGCATTTGTTCGCTTCGCCGTCATGCGGTCACCTCGATACATTTCTCGGAGTCCCTCACCCGTAACTCGCCGGAAACGAGCTTGGGAAGCAGTGCGTCCCGCAAGGCTGCGAGAGTGCCGTTCGCAAAGAACTCCGGCGGAATCCGGTCAAGCAGCGGCCTCGCGATGTGGTCGAATGACTTGCGAACTACCGCTGGCGGCAAGACGATTGGCATCGACTCAACCGAACCCTGCCACATCGCATACGGGATAGTGCTGCCAGTCGAGTGGTTGGTGGCGTACTCGATCGTCTTGGCATCGTGAAGTAGCAAGGTCGTAAAAGAGAACTCATCCGCCTGGCGTGGTTGCAAGACAAAGACGGTCGTTCGAGTCGTGCCGTCGAACGGCGCAATTGCGACTTTGTGGAAATACGGCCGCATGGCTCCAAAGAGAAGGTCCCCTTTTCGGAACCTCGTCAGGCTGCTTTGCGCTTCCTCGCCCGGCCTGCTCTCACGCAACGCGAGTGATCTCGCGGCAATGCATTCGATGGGAACATATGGTCGAGAGCGCGTTTCGTCCGAGGGATTACACCGGTCAACGCTCTGCACCAGTACGTCGCCGAGAACGCCTACCCCCCACCCCTCCGGAATCTCCCCCAACTCCGAATCTACCAGCCGATCCGGGAACAAATCCGCAATCGCTTTCGGCAGCCCCAGGTCGCGCCCTTCCGCCTTCGCCCCCACCGGATCGAAATCCACAAACCAAGACTTGAACAGCGCTCGCGCCATCGCCTCCAGCGTCTCGCTCATTCGTCGGTTCAGCTCGATCTTGTCGTCCAGCGTGCCGAGGATGTGGGCGATGGCAAGTTGTTCGTCCAGCGGCGGCGTGAGCAGGGGAATACGGTTCATGTTCCCCTGCGTCAGCTTCGGCATGGTGGAGCCAGTCAGGTAGCCACTGATATCCGCCGCCGCAAGCGAGTACATCAGGAAGCGCGTGTCCGCTTCTTGGTTGCCACGAACGATGTGGGCGTGGTTGTTCACCCAGAACTTACCGCGCGCCAAGAATGCGGCAGGTGTAGTACGCGTGCGAAGATTTTCGCCGTCTTCTGCAATCAGCAGGTATTCGCCGTCGAACAGGAATCCGTCAACGTAATCGACGATCCCCGACGCCCCGTAGTACGGGTATGGGCCGCTCCGACGGTCGGCCTCCTTAACCGGAACGCGGACCCCGTCGAAGTTCTGGGTAAGCTCACCAAGGATCCGTTCGCGCCATTCACCCGCCATACCCAAGCTCCCTCAGGTTGGCGGCAATCGCCGCATCCAGCTTTCCGGCCTCCGCTTGCTGCTCGCGCAACGTCGCGGCAAGCCTCTGCATTTTGTCCTCGAACGGTTCGGCGTCTTCCTCCTGCGCCTCGGCGCCAACATAGCGGCCGGGCGTGAGCACATGTCCGTGCTTGCGCACGTCCTCGATCGACGCGCTCTTGCAGAAGCCGGCGATGTCGGCGTACTCCCCGACGCCCTCCTCCCCACGCCAGGCGTGATAGGTCGTGGCGATGCGGGCGATGTCCGCGTCGGTCAGATCCTTATGCGTGCGATCCGCCATGACCCCGAGCTTTCGCGCGTCCATGAACAGCACCTGCCCTCGCCGGTCGCGGAACTTGCCGTTCTTGCGATCGCGGGAGAGAAACCACAGGCACGCAGGGATCTGCGTCGAATAGAAGAGCTGGCCCGGCAATGCGACCATGCAGTCCACCAGATCGGACTCGATCAGGTTCTTGCGGATCTCGCCTTCGCCGGACTGGTTTGACGACATCGAGCCGTTGGCCAGCACGAACCCGGCCACGCCCGCTGGCGCCAGGTGGTGCACGATGTGCTGCACCCAGGCGAAGTTCGCGTTACCGGCCGGTGGCGCGCCGTATTGCCAGCGCTTGTCTTCCTTGAGCCGCTCACCTCCCCAGTCCGAGATGTTGAACGGCGGATTGGCGAGGATGAAGTCGGCCTTGAGATCCGGGTGGCGGTCGTTGTGGAACGTGTCGCCGTGGGCGATCTGGCCGTCGATACCACGGATCGCGAGGTTCATCTTGGCCAGCCGCCAGGTCGTGTAGTTCGATTCCTGGCCGTAGACCGAGATGTCGGCCTTCGCCTTGCCGCCGTTACCATTGCCCTTAGCATGGGCGCGGATGAACTCTAC
>JANXRZ010000167.1 GCA_025352885.1 Pseudomonadota bacterium
TGAACATCGCCAGCCGTCTCACATCCGAAAACGCACCGGGCAGGATCCAGGTGGATGAAAGAACGCACGTTCTGCTTTCCCGGGACTATGTGTTCGAAGCTCCCAGAACTTTAAACCTCAAAGGGAAGGGATTTACGACCGTGTATGAGCTCTCGAGGTTGCAAGGCGAGGAAGATCCCGCGACGGACTCGTTTGAAAGGGAGCCGGCAGCAGTGGCGTTTTCGCTCACTGAGTCCTTGACGCCGCCGTGAACGGGCGAGTGAGCGAGAAACAAACGGCGCCATCTGTGTTCGACGCCAGCGATAGCAGGTAGCCATTCGCCTCTGCATGTCTTGCCGCCTGATAAAGGCCTATGCCCAAGCCGGAATGTGAAGGCACCGGCGCGTTGAAAAGCTGTTTTGCCGATTCCGCAGGAACTGCGTGGCCTGTATCGCAAACACGAAAATGTACTTCCGGACTGCAATCGAGCGTTACAAAAATCTTCATCTTCGAATCCATCTTCCGCTTGGTCAGAGCATTCTGAATGAGGTTGTCGGCGATGCTTTCTGCCATCGAACGGGGCAACGAGATGCCGCTGCCAATCGAGTCCGACTGGAACTCGACGCCGCTGGGGCCGTACTGGCGCTTTAGCGCCTCCCACCAGTTTTCTACCAGCACGATCTGAACGCTTTCAGTCTGCGGGCGTTGAAGCTTTTCCAGGGTGGAAGCCAACCGCTGCGCGATAACCGGCAGTTGTCTCCGGATGAGCGATTGGAGTTCGGGCGAATGTTCCCTACCTGACTCTTCACCGGCGACCGACACCAATGCGTTCAACGATTGCAGGAGGTTCTTCACATCGTGCGTCACGCGTGCGCCCGTCTCATGGACGGCTTGCAGATAGCTTTGTTGCTGAAGCTTCTGCTCACGTTGCTTGGCCATGAAGAATTCACCAAGCAATTGGCCAAGGAGATGCAAGTGCCAATGCAGCGCGGGACTCGTTTTGTAGCGGGAAAAGATTCGCAGCGAGAGGTCTGCGTTTTCGAACTCTACCTGGAAATCGGTCTTGATCCCGTGGGTGCCGCTGTCGCTGACCGTTCTCCACTCAGCGCCGGTCACCCAGGGCAGCCGTGCAAGGCTCGCAATGCTTTCGGCCAGAAAGCGTTCGGGTCGTGATTCCAGCCGGGACAGCTCCGCAAGGAAATAGAGCCATTTCTCGACTGGCAAGCCGATTGAGAAGAGATACCGTGAGAAGAAGACGTTCAGTCCCGCAAATCCGGTGTGCGGATTCCAAGCAAGGCCGATGGTGAAAACGGTTCCTGCAATCAGGAATACGGTGTAGGTAAGCGCTTCCATGTAGTCCGTCTTTCCCAGCGTCATCAACGTAAAGCTTCCGAGGATGACCACTCCGAGGACCAGCATGAGGAAGATGCTGTAGAAGAAGTCGATAACCTGGGGCGCTTCTGGCGGGTCGGGCTCAGCCGGGATCAGGGCCATTACGACGAAGAGCAACGGAAGGACATATTCGGCGACGATCCGCATCTCGGGCGAGAACTCCTTGCGGGGCGCAATCTCCGGAAGGATGACGATTGCCAGCAGGGCAAGCAGGTAGATCAGCACTAGAAGGTAATAGCGTCGCTGCCAGCGTGCTTGATGGAGAAACACCTTCCCGCCTATCAGCCCTGCCAGCACACAGACCCAAAACACCAATAGCCAGGCGTTCAACCAGAACATCACCGCGGTGGCTCCGAACGCAATGAAGGCTAGCTGGGTTGCGGAGACCTGATACTGCCCTCGCAAAAAGGGCTGCCATATAAGGATCAGACCCAGGTGGGCGAGCAAAAGGGCTCTGGCCCAGTTGTCAGCGACGCCCCTTAAGGCGGCAATGTGCAACAGGAGGAGCATGGCGATAACCACAAATCGGCCATATCTCTGGGAAAAACCAAGAGCTGAATTGCCTAGCCTCGTTAGGATCGAAGTGGTAAAAGCTTCTGCATGCATGTTTTGGTCACCGCCTCGCGTGCGCGATCACAGGTAGCTGTCGTGCGGAATGTTATCGCTTCAGGAGCGTTCGAAGCCAAAGTTCGGCATTTTCAGTCATATTCATAGATGCGCTCGCCTACCGCTGCCAGATCCTCTTTCTATTCCCGCTTTTTTACGCTCGCGCGTTCGGTTCTCGTCGAAGCCAGCAGAAGCGGGCTTCCCATGCTCTTCTTGGGGTCCGCGGTATCAGGTGTCGGGCTAGCGGCCTTCATCTCGCAAGTTGCCCTGACCGAAAGCGCCAACCTGCAGACCGGAGTTCTGGCAGCATTTTTTCGCGTCGTCACGATTTCTTTGACTGTGACGTTCGTGGTCACAAGCGTCGTACGCGAAACAAATGATAAGGGACTCCATCTCATACTTTCGCTTCCTATCTCACGTTCGACGTATTTCCTTGGCAAGCTCGCAGGGTATTCGGCCTGCGGCGTGAGTCTCTCGGCACTGTATTCGATACTGCTGCTCATCTGGGCACCGCCCCTCCCGGTCTTGGCTTGGGGGGCGTCCTTGGCGATAGAGGTATCCCTTATGGCTGCTGTGGGTCTCTTCTTCGTTCTGGCGCTTAGCCAAGTTGTACCAGCGCTGGCGGCAGTCGGAGGGGTCTACTTGCTTGGCAGGATCATTGGCGTGCTCCAGGCGATCACCGCAAGCCCTCTGACAAGCACAGAGAACGTTTTCCCGGACGTCGCGAAATTTGGCATCAATTTTGTGGCGGTCCTCCTACCGCCGTTCGACAAGGCGACGCAAACCGCGTGGCTCCTGTACGGAGCCCCTTCAACGGGCGACTTTGCATCCATCGTTGGAGCACTCAGCGTCTATGGCGGATTGATTATTTCGGCAGGCTTGTTCGATTTCCATCGACGGAACCTGTGAAGCTCCAGCGTCCTGTCGCAGCGGTTCCCAGATGGGTTCTGGTCTCATTGGCCGCGTGCCTGATAGTGCAGGTTGGATGGAAGTCAAGGCTTCAGCCAATTTCGCCGGGCGCGGAAGAACTTCCAATCCCACCTCGTTCCGTAATCCTGCGAATCGCGGCTTTAGGAGAGCCTGAGACGCTCGCACGATTGGCCATGCTGTACCTGCAGTCGTTCGACTACCATGGTTCGAACTCCTTGCCATACCGCAAGCTCGACTATGTGCGACTCATCGGTTGGCTTGGGGCCATCCAGGATCTTGACCCTGCCAATGAATATCCGCTATTTGCCGCAGCGCGCGTTTACTCAGAGGTACCTGATGCGAAGCGTCAGCGCATGATGCTCGAGTTCATCTATGAACGATTCCTCGAAGATCCCGACCGACGATGGCCTTGGGTCGCTCAAGCTTCGCTTGTTGCCAAGCATCGGCTCCATGATCTGCACCTCGCGCTTAAATATGCGCGGGCGGTCGAAGGCATAAAGGGGGCGCAAAGTGTCCCGCTTTGGGCGAAACAGATGAGTGCTTTCATTCTCGAGGACATGAATGAACTCGATGCAGCTAGGATCATGTTAGGAGGCCTCTTGGCGAGCGGGCAAATTCGCGACGCCGGTGAAAAGCGGCTCCTCGAAGAACGCCTTAAAGAACTCGACAAACGATCGGGGTGGACACCGGCTCATTAGTTGAAATTCCGACGTCGGTGACGGAAGATCGTCATGATTTTGACAGTCTATGATGGATTCGTGATCTTTTTCGCCATATCGCCTAGGCACGGAAGTTGCGTGATTGAGCGCACAGACCCATCTAAGGAGACAACTGGATGAAGAACAGACAAAAAGGCTTCACGCTGGTCGAAATTGCGATCGTGCTAGTGATTATCGGCCTATTGCTGGGCGGCATCCTGAAAGGTCAGGAAATGATCATTCAGGCCAAGATCAAAAACGCGATCACGGACTTTTCGGGCGTCTCTGCAGCGTATTTTGGCTACCAGGACCGATACAGGGCTACGCCAGGTGACGATCCCCAAGCTACTCGTTGGACATCGCCGACCACAGCAGTAGCCGGCGACGGCAACCGGGTTTTGACGGGGCTGTACGCTCCTGCGGCCGAAACAGATGAGAGTGCGCTCTGGTGGGATCACCTTCGCCGCTCGGGATTTGTGTCGGGTTCCGGTACGGCTAGGCCTGGCAACGCTTTTAACGGGATTCTAGGGGTTCAGACAGGCGATGGTACGGCTACGTCCGGGGCGACGCCAACAGCTGCGGCGGCCACCCTGACAGGCGGCAGCACCGGCTTCACCGCGCTTATCATGTGTTCCACGAACTTGCCCGACAAGGTCGCAATCGCGCTCGATGTGCAGATGGACGATGGTTTGCTTTCGTCCGGATTCGTCCGAGGAGTCTCGGGCGCTGGCAACGTCACCATTAATTCAGGTGCAGGCGCGACCGCAGCGAGCTACGTGGAAACTGGCACAACGTTCTACACGCTCTGCCGACAGTTCTAATCGGCCGAGATAGCCAAAGGAAAAGCCAGCCTCCGGGCTGGCTTTTTTTTCGCCTTTAATCCCAATGCACGTTTCGGCATCGCGAGTAGGCCTTCTGCTGGCGGGTGGAATGTGCCTGTTCCCATTCCTCCAACCGCGCCATGGCTCGCCGATCCGGGCGTTTTATGACGAGTGGCTCGCCATGGCGCTCGGGGCAGCCGCGCTGGTCTTTGTATCCCTTGCGCAGAAAAGCCAATTTCGCCAACTACCGTCTTTAAGTGTCGCTCTGGCAGTCTTCACCGTCGGATTGTTTCTCCGCGCTTGGCTACATGAGGCAGCGTATTTTCAATCAGCGCTGCTTTGGGGTCTCTATGCAGCCTTTGCCGCATCTCTCGTCCTTGTCGGATCCGAACTTGCGGCATCTTTCTCGGTTGAACGGACTTGCGATTTGCTCGCTAGGTGCGTGCTCGTCGGCGCGGTCTTAAATTCAACCTGCGGTGTACTGCAGATTATGGGCATTCCGCCCTCTCTGGACTCGTTCATTGCGCATCTGAACGGAGCCAGGGCGATCGGCAACGTCGGGCAGGCCAATCTATATGCGAACTATCTCGCGCTAGGCGAAGCTTCGCTGGTTTATCTATACATCAGGGGAAGTTTAAGTCTCGGAAAGAGCTTAGCGATCGGAAGCTCCCTCGTACTTGGCGCGTCATTGGCCGCGTCGCGGACTTCCGCTTTGTATGGGGCGATATTTGTACTTTTAGCAATTCCATTCGGAATGCGACAGCACGCGCATGGCCACTCCCCCCTACGCGTAACAATCTCGCTGGCCGTGGCCATCCTCGCGGCCCAGATCCTTATTCCGGACGCGATGAATGCGTTCGGCTACAACGTGGAATCGGGATTTGCAAGGCGTGACATCAATGGTGCTGAAGAGCTATTAGCAGATAAGGCGGCTAACCTGCGTCTCCTCGCATGGAAAACGGCCGCCCAATTGTTCGCGCGCTCACCCTGGTTTGGCGTGGGACCGGACGAATTTGCCGGCGCTGCTTATCGGATGGGCCTTCCGCCAGCCATGGCCGGCGGGGAGATATGGACCGCAGCGCACAATCTGCCGCTCCAGTTGCTTGCCGAGACCGGTGTCTTTGCGGCCGGCCTGATCGTATTTGCACTTTTGGCATGGTTCTACAAGTCGACGACACTTTTTTTTCGGACTCCCACTCCGGGTGGGTGGTGGATTCTGGCGTGTGCCTCGGTGGAGGTTATGCATGCGCTTCTCGAATATCCCTTGTCGTACGCACATTTTCTGGCAGTGACTGCGTTGATCATGGGCGTCGGCACAAGTGGTGGGATTTCGATACGTCCTTTGGCCGTGCGTTCAGCAGCAATATCTTTTGCGGGAATAGGCGCGGTATTGCTCGCCCTATATCTAAAGGATTACGTTCGGTTCGACCTCGCCAGCCCCGTGTCCGGCAGCCGCTCGCTTGCACCGGATGCGGAGGTAGGTCGAGACCGCGAATCGCTCGCTGAGCTCAGCAGGGGACTTCTTGCCCCAAGAACCGAACTTTGGTTGTTCGCGGCTTTTCCGGTAGACGAAAACCATCTGTCCCAGAAGATTTCCGTCGGGCAAAGAGTTCTGCGTCTATGGCCGGCACCCGATGTCGTCGCCCGGCAAAGTGTATTCGTCGCACTTCAAGGCAGGGATGCGGAGGCTTCGGAATTACTCGAGCAGGCATTGCGCACTTACGGATACGAGTCCCAGTCGCTGGCGAATGCAATCACCGCCGCTCCGGAAAAGGCCCGCGTGGTTCTGGGCCCGGCCTTGATGAAACGTTAATCAAATTAAGCTACAAGTTCATTCCGCCATAGGGGGATGGTCTACTCCGGCTGTACGATAAGCTACGCGGTGGGCTACACTCGACAGCTATGGCAAGCACAGCGGTCACACCCAGAAGTTCTGCCGGCAACAAGTCGCTCGACCTCGCCCGGAAGGTGCTCGATATCGAAGCCGAAGCGATCCTCGCTCTCAAAGACCGCATCGACGGAAGATTTCTAGCCGCAATCGAACTCATTCTCGCCTCATCGGGACGCATCGTCGTGAGCGGGATTGGAAAATCAGGGCATATCGCCCGCAAGATCGCTTCAACCCTGGCAAGCACCGGAACACCCGCTTATTTCGTCCACGCAGGCGAAGCCGGCCATGGGGACCTCGGAATGATCCGGCCCGAGGATATCTTCATCTGCATCTCGTACTCGGGAGAGTCGAGCGAACTCCTCACGATCGTACCCTTGGTGAAAAGGCACGGCGCGAAAATCATCGCGGTGACCGGGCAGCAGGATTCCACACTTGCACGCGAAGCCGATGTGCACCTCGACGCCCGCGTCGCGCAGGAAGCATGCTCGCTTAATCTTGCGCCAACTGCGAGCACAACTGCCGCGCTGGCGCTGGGCGACGCCTTAGCAGTTGCACTGCTTGACGCCCGGGGGTTTTCAGAAGCGGATTTCGCAAGGTCTCATCCCGGAGGATCGCTTGGCCGACGACTGCTCACCCATGTCTCGGATGTAATGCGGCGGGGAAAGGATGTACCTACGGTTAGCATCGATGCCCGTGTGACTGAAGCCATTCTAGAGATTTCCAGGAAGCGTCTGGGCATGACGGCGGTCCTCGACCCTTCGGGCGTCGTCGTTGGCATCTTCACCGACGGCGATTTACGACGCGCTGTAGAGAAAGTACCCGACCTTAAAGCGGCTCCGATGTCGAGTGTCATGAGTCCGCGCCCACATACCATCCGCCCAGAAGCGCTTGCCGTCGAGGCCGTTGAACTAATGGAAAGGTACAAAATAAACCAGGTCCTCGTTATTGACGGCGAAGGCAAGCTGGTCGGCGCATTGAACATGCATGACCTCTTTCGAGCCCGGGTCGTTTGAATGAAAGGGGCGATTGATCGGGCACGCGAAGTCCGGCTCATGATCTTCGACGTTGACGGCGTTTTGACCGATGGCCGCATCTACTATTCGGACTCGGGCGATGAAATGAAGGCATTCAGCACGCTGGACGGCCACGGAATCCGCATGCTGATGAAGTGCGGCATTGAAGTCGCGATCCTGACGGGACGCCGCTCAGATGTGGTGTCTCATCGCGCCCGCAACCTGGGAATTGCCCATGTGATGCAAGGGGTGGAAGACAAGCGATCTGGGTTCTCAACACTCTGCGAATTGCTGAAGCTCGAAGCTTCGTCTTGCGGGTACATGGGCGACGATGTCGTGGACCTTCCTGTAATGCGGAACTGCGGCTTTGCCGCATCCACTCGTGAAGCTCCGGAAATTGTCAGGCGAAATGCGCATTATGTTGCCAGCCGGCCAGCTGGCGCAGGCGCGGCACGCGAAGTCTGTGAAGCCATACTGGCAGCGCAGGGAAAGTTCGAGGCGGCGATTGCGCCTTATCTCGCCTGAGCAAAAATGTTCATGTCCAGAACACGGCTGTTTCCTCTAATACTCATGTTGTCGCTCGCCTTGCTTACGTTCTGGCTCGAACGCGCGGCTCGTATAGATCAAGCGCACCCTTCGCTCAGAAGACACGACCCGGACTACTTGGTTCACGATTTCAAGATCATCTCGTACGGTCCGGCTGGGGAGGCCGTCTCACGGCTCACAGGGCGCAAAATGGTACATTACCCAGACGATGATTCAACCGAGTTGGATGCGCCTCGGGTAGTGCAGACCAAGGCGGGCGAGGCGCCGATGACGCTCACAGCAAAACGAGGAGCGCTCAGCCAGGACGGCGAGGACACGTTCCTATACGACAACGTCCTGCTGGTGCGTAGCTCCGTAGCTGAACAACCTGAATTGCGCATGCGCACCGATTTCCTGCATATAGTGCGCGACCGATCGCTCCTCAGGACTGACCGAGAGATCGCCGTTACGGAAGAAAGCCGGTCGCTGACCGGTCGCGGTATGGAATATGACAATGGAACCCGCGTCCTTAAATTACGTGAAAAGGTACGCGTGCGTTACGACCAGAGGAAAAAGCGGTGAAGCGGTTAACAAATCCAGCGATCCGTTGGCAGGTCTTCGTGGTCTATACGGCCCTATGCAGCGCAAGCGTTTGCAGTTTCAATGCTCATGCGGAAAAGGCGGATAAAGACAAGCCCACCCAGATCGATGCTAATCGAATGACCTCTGACGACGCGCGCAGAATCAGTATTTTCGAAGGCAATGTCGTACTCACAAAAGGCACGATTCTGATCCGCGCGGATCGGATCACCGTCCGCCAGGATCCCGAGGGCTTTCAGATCTCCACTGCTACCGGAGGACCGGCCAGGTTCCGGCAGAAGAGGGACGGCAAGGATGAGTGGATCGAGGGCGAAGCCCTGATGATCGAGGTCGACGACAAAAAAGAAAAAGTCGAACTGCGCGACCAAGCCCGGATCACCCGCGACAAGGATGAAGTCAAAGGCGACGTGATATCGGTCGATACCCGATCCGAGTTTTTCTCAGTTTCCGGTGGCAAGAGCGCGACTGCCGGAACGAATCTTGACGGACGCGTGCGCGCCGTAATCCAGCCGAAGACCAAACTGGAACCGAGCGCGGCTGCCAACCCTGCGAGCCAGACTCAAACGGCGCCCTCATCGACGCCTTCCAAGACCCAGGCGCGATGAGCGTCCTGTCGGCGGAGAGCCTGCGTAAGCGATATAAGTCCCGCACGGTTGTACAGGATGTCTCGATTTCCGTGTCGAGCGGAGAAGTAGTAGGCCTGCTGGGCCCGAACGGCGCCGGCAAGACGACCTGTTTTTACATGATCGTCGGGCTGATTGCCGCAGACGCGGGCCGAATCCATCTTGACGGCAAGGAAATAACGCGATTGCCTATCCATCGGCGGGCGCGAATGGGCATCTCCTATCTCCCGCAGGAAAACTCGGCCTTCCGCAAACTCTCGGTTGAAGAAAACGTACAGGCGGTTCTCGAACTCCAGGGGTTGCAAGGCGAGGAAATCGAAACGCGTCTTGTCGAGTTGCTTACCGACCTCAACATTGCACACCTTCGGAAGCATCCAGCTCTCGCCCTGTCCGGCGGTGAGCGGCGACGGCTCGAGATTGCACGCGCGCTTGGGACACGGCCCGCATTCATCCTTCTCGACGAACCTTTTGCAGGAGTGGATCCGATCGCCGTGCTGGATATCCAGCGCATCATCCGCTTTCTTCGCGAACGGTCCATAGGTGTATTAATTACCGATCACAACGTTCGTGAAACACTCGGCATCTGCGACCGCGCATACATCATGAACGATGGCGCCGTTCTCGCCTCGGGTCATCCTGACGAAATTGTCTATAATGACAGCGTACGCCGTGTCTACCTGGGCGAGAATTTCCGCATGTAGGCCCGGTTCCGCCGAACTCCCGCCTGCTTTGTCTCGCGGCAAACTTACATCCCGATCCTTGCGCCTTTCCGCGTCCAGATGAAGCCGACATTACAGTTCCGGCTCTCCCAGCATCTCACGCTGACGCCCCAGTTGCAGCAGTCGATCCGCCTGCTCCAGCTGTCGACAGTCGAGTTGAACCAGGAAATCGAGCGGATGCTGATGGACAATCCCGTGCTCGAGCGTGAGGAAGGGGAGGAAGGAACCATGGCGCCCTCACAATTCTCCGCGACCGACATTAGCGTACCTGCCAGCGAACCGTCCGCCGTCACCGCTCCGGAAGCGTCCTCTTTACCCGGCGACGACTGGCAACAGGATTTCTCCGGCGCCCCAAGAACGAGCAATGGTGACGATGAAGACGGTGACCGCGCGTTCGTCGCGCCGGAAACCACGTCCTTGCGCCACCATCTTGTCGAGCAACTTTCGCTGACCAATCTGGACATGCGGGACCGCGCGCTCATTGCAATGTTGATCGACGCACTCGACGATGACGGCTACCTGACCCAGCCCCTCGAGGAAATTGCCGAGTTTCTCCCGGCCGAGGCGCAAGCAGACATCGACGATCTCGGCATCGCGCTTCGCCACCTGCAGAACATGGAGCCGGCGGGAATTGGCGCGAGGTCGCCGAGCGAATGCATGTTGCTGCAGATTCGAGCGCTGAAACCGCAAACGGACTCCGAAGCTGTTTGCTTGAAGCTGGCGACCACGATCGTGGAGCGGCATCTCGAATCGCTTGCGCAGCGCGACTACGCCCGCCTGCGCCAACTGACCGGCGCGAATGACGATGAGTTACGCGCAGCGCAAAAGCTGATCCTCAAATTGAATCCACATCCCGGATCCGCGTTTTCGAACGCCGAGACGAGATATGTCATCCCGGATGTGATCGTTCGACGAATCAAGGGTGTTTGGAGGGCGAGCCTTAACCGGGAGGCAATGCCGCGGCTGCGGATCAACCGGCTTTATGCTTCCCTGCTTTCCGGCAACAGGAACGGTACGGGGTCGATGTCCGGGCAGCTCCAGGAAGCTCGATGGCTGATCAAGAACGTCCAACAACGCTTCGATACGATCCTGCGCGTGTCGCAGGCCATCATCGATCGCCAGCGGCATTTCTTCGAGCACGGGGATGTTGCAATGCGTCCAATGGTGCTGCGCGAGATCGCTGAGACCCTTGGGCTGCATGAAAGCACCATTTCCCGTGTTACGACCCAGAAATACATGGCGACACCGCGCGGAACCTACGAGCTCAAGTATTTTTTCGGCAGCCATGTGGCGACTGAGACCGGAGGCGCCTGTTCAGCCACCGCCATCAGGGCGTTGATCAAGCAGCTTGTCGCCGCTGAGGATACGAAGGCGCCCTTGTCAGACTCACGTATCTCGCAAATTCTCAGTCAACAAGGTATCGTAGTGGCGAGGCGTACCATCGCGAAGTACCGTGAATCCTTGCAGATCCCGCCAGTCAACCTACGAAAGTCCCTTTAAACCACCCAACCTTGCCCGGAGGCGCCAATGAACCTGAATGTCAGCGGCCATCACCTTGATGTCACCCCGGCCATGCGCGCGTATGTCAGCGAAAAGATCGACCGGGTATTGCGCCACTTTGACCACGTGATCGACGCCCACGTCATCCTTTCGGTCGACAAGCTTGCGCGCAAGGCCGAGGTCACACTGCACGTGCGCGGCAAGGATATTCATGCCGAGTGCACCGATGCAGATCTCTACGCGGCTATCGACCTGCTGGTGGATAAGCTCGACAGGCAGGTGCTTAAGTACAAGGACAAGGTCAACGCAAAGCCGCACGACGCATTGAAGCACCATCAAGCAACCGAGCCATAGTCATTCGGCATCGGCCCCCTCAGGCAAGCCGCGAGGGGATGCAGCCCGGCCGCCCCCTGAGGCGGTTGGGCTATAATCCGCCGCCTCGCATCGCCCCCCTTGCGGCACGCCCCAGCCGCGACTCAAGACACGATGAACCTCGTCGCCAATCTTCTTCCACCGCCGAACGTCGAAGTCGATGTTGCCGTTTCGAGCAAAAAGCGCCTGTTCGAGCATCTCGGTCTGCTTTTCGAGAACAATCAAGGCATTGCGAGCAGTATCGTCTTCGACTGCCTTTTTGTTCGCGAGCGTCTCGGTTCTACCGGTCTTGGACATGGGATCGCAATCCCGCATGGCCGGGTGAAAGGCTTGAAGGAAGCGCTGGGGGCAATGGTCCGGCTTGCATCTCCGGTCCCGTTTGACGCACCCGATTCCAAACCCGTAACCCTTGTATTCGCCCTCCTCGTGCCGGAACAAACCACCGAACGGCATCTTCAGATCCTCTCGGAGCTTGCGCAGATGTTCAGCGACCGTGAGATGCGCGACACTTTCCTTGCCGCGGAAGATGCGGCAACCCTCCACCGACTTATCTCCACATGGCACCCCGATGCTTCAGGTCAACGTCACGCGGTTGCATAATGACAATTGCGAGTCGCTGCAACTGGCCTGGATAGCAGGACAGGATGGCAGCACCGCAGTCAAGCGCGAAGCTGCGGCGTCGGCTGCGCTCATCGGCCACCTGAATCTCACCCACCCTAACAGTGTTCAGGTCCTCGGAAGCTACGAGGCTTCGATGATCAATGCCTTTTCCGGCACCGCCCAGGCGGAATTCGTCGCGAAGCTGTTCACCGGGCCGATTACCGCGGTGATCGTAGCCGACGGTATCACTGCGCCGCCCGAAATTCTCGAGGGCGCACGTAAGACGCACACTCCGCTGTTTGCAACGCCAATAGCCGCACCTCGGGTGATCGAAACCCTTGCGCGCTACCTTGCCAAGGCCCTTGCGGAAAAGACCACCAGGCACGGCGTGTTCATGGACGTTCTGGGTCTCGGGGTCCTGGTAACCGGGGAATCCGGTGTCGGCAAGAGCGAACTGGGACTTGAACTGATCAGTCGCGGCCACGGGCTGGTGGCCGATGACGTGGTTGAAATTTCGCGCGTTGCGCCGAAAATCCTGGAGGGCCGCTGCCCTCCAGTCCTCAAGGATTTCATCGAGGTGAGGGGCCTGGGCCTCCTCAACGTTCGTACGATTTTCGGCGAGACTGCAGTCCGCCCCAAAATGCGCCTGAAATTGATTGTCCACCTTGAAAAACCCGCACCAGGCGGCGCCGAAGTCGAACGGTTGCCACTTGCCGAGCAATCCGAAGACATTCTTGGCATCACAGTCCGGAAGGTCGTCATACCAGTAGCCGCCGGCCGCAACCTTGCGGTTCTTTTAGAGGCGGCGGTACGCAACTACATCCTGCACTTGAGGGGGATCGACAGCACCGCTGAATTTGTTACCCGCCAACGCGAGGCGATCGAATTCGACGGGACAACCGAGGAGTAGCTTCCCTGTGCCCTCGCTGCCATAGCGATGGGATTCGTTATAAGCTTTCCCGATGGCGATGCAACTGCTACTGGTAAGTGGGATGTCCGGCTCCGGAAAGAGCATCGCGCTTACGGTGCTTGAAGACGCCGGCTACTACTGCGTCGACAACCTTCCGGCCCCGCTTCTTGCTGAAGTCGTCCAATTGCTGTTTGAAGCCGGTCATGAGCACGTAGCCGTCAGTGTGGATGCACGGAGCGTCGCCTTGTCCGCCCTCCCCGAGCGCCTCGCGGGCCTTCACTCATTGGGAGTCGATTCGCGGCTCCTTTATCTCGAGGCGAGTACCGAATCGCTATTGCGGCGCTTTTCGGAAACCCGCCGGCGACATCCCCTGGCCGGCTTGGGCCTTACCGTGGCAGAGGCAATCGAACGGGAACGCGAGATGCTGGGCGGTCTGGCCGAACTGGGTCATCGCATCGACACAAGCGACCTGCAGCCCAAGGCGCTGCGTAACTGGATCAAGGACCTGCTCGGACTGCACTCCGGCTCGATGATGCTGCTCTTCGAATCCTTCGGCTTCAAGGATGGCATCCCACTTGATGCAAACTGGGTCATCGACTCGCGCATGCTGCCCAATCCATTTTATGTCCCGGGGTTGCGGGAGCTCACCGGCCTGGATGCGCCGGTCATCGCCTACCTCGAGCAGCAGGAATCGGTCGGCCAGTTATTCGAAGATGTGCGCGGCTTTCTAATGCGTTGGCTACCGGAAGTCATCCGGGACAACCGATACCACGTCACTGTTGCAATCGGCTGCACGGGCGGCCAGCACCGCTCGGTGTATCTGGCAGAGAAGCTGGCGAGCGAATTCCGGAAGAAGTGGCCGGTGCTCGTAAGGCATCGCGGCCTGGCCAACAGGGAACTGCCATCTTGAACGCCGGCGTCATGGAAGACGTCGCCATTTTCCCTCTAAACGCCGTGCTTTTCCCGGGCGGGATCCTGCCCCTGCGTATTTTTGAGCAGCGCTACATGGACATGGCTGCTGCCTGCATGCGCAACGACCAACCGTTCGGCATATGCCTGATCAAAAGCGGCAAAGAGGTAGGCGTCCCCGCAACACCCGAGGAAGTCGGATGTACCACCCGGATCGTCGAATGGGAGATGCAGCAACTCGGGCTCCTGTCGGTCAAGACACGTGGCGAGCAACGCTTCAGGATTCGTGAATCGGGGGTGACTGCTTCAGGGCTGACCCGGGCCACAATCGAATTTTTACCCGATGACGAAGACACGCAGCTCGGCGATGAGTTTCCCGCTTGCTCGAAGCTGCTCAAGGCGGTGATTGACCAGCACGGCTCGCAAATCGTTTCTGAGCCCATGGAGTTCGAGTCGGCGTCCTGGGTAGGCGCGCGCCTTGCAGAGATCCTGCCGGTGCCGCTCGCCGCGAAGCAGAAGTTGCTCGAGTTGCAGGACGCGCGCCAACGGATCGAGATCCTCGACAAGTTTCTAAAGCAGCACCGGCTGTCCGCCTAAAGAAGCTTGAGCACTTTGCGCACAGGCACCGGAACGGCGGCCGCAATCGCCTGATCTATCCTCATCCAGGCCCGTCCCGGCGATTCGGCGCGCCTCCCGTGCCTGTTGACAGTGCAGACAAGCGGCGAGATCTCCAGGCGAAAGTGCGTGAAGCCGTGCGCAAAACTCGGCAATGGCTGCTCAACCAAAAGCTCGCAATCGAATTCGGACCGGCAAAAAAGGGCGAGATCTTGTTTGTCAAACTCCGGAAACGCCCAAAGACCGCCCCAGATACCTGAAGATGCCCTGCGCTCGAGCAGGATTTGCCCACCATCCTTCAAGACCATCCAGTTTGCCTGCCGGGTCGGATAGGACTTCTTGGGACGCGGTGCGGGCAAATCGCCGGTGCGCCCGGTTTTTCGAGCAATGCAGTCCGCCGCCATCGGGCATTGGACGCACTTCGGATTGGCGCGCGTGCATACGGTCGCCCCCAGGTCCATCAATCCTTGGGTATACGTTTCTATGCCGGCCCCCTTGGCTGTTCCGGGTATCAGCTGGTCTGCCAAGGCCCACAACTCGGTCTCCACTTTCTTGTCGCCGGGAAACCCCTCGACCCCGAAGCATCTGGCAAGAACGCGCTTTACGTTTCCGTCCAGGATGGCGACTCGCTCACCGAATGCAAAAGCGGCAATTGCAGCTGCGGTAGATCTGCCGATTCCAGGAAGGGTTTCGATCTCGGTGGCGGTCGGTGGAAATGTCCCGTTATGGGTTTCGACGATGGTTCGCGCCGCCTTGTGAAGATTGCGCGCCCTTGCGTAGTAACCCAGCCCGCTCCAAAGCTGGAGAACTTCATCCTCGGTAGCACCTGCAAGCGCCCCGACATTCGGGAAGCGGTCAAGGAATCGCTGAAAATATCCGATCACCGCGCCGACCTGCGTCTGCTGCAGCATGATCTCGGAAACCCAGATTTTGTAGGGGTCGCGTGTGCCTTGCCACGGCAGGTCATGGCGCCCATTCGCTCGCTGCCAAGCGGTCAGCCTTCCGGCAAATTCATCTACGGAGGTTCTCACAAGCGAATTCTAAGCGCTGGTTTGACTGGGTCACCTGATTTGGGCACCATGATCCGGCGCCTTACCCCGCGGCGCGACAGGATCCCCTCCCGACCATGCTCGCGTTCGTTCTGCGCAGAATTGCCCAGGCCGTGTTGGTAATGCTGGCGGTCGGTTTTATCGCCTTCTCACTGTTTACCTTTGTCGGCGACCCTGTCCTCTTCATGCTTGGGCAGGATGCAACGCCTGAAGATCGTGTGCGCGTAACGAAGCTCCTGGGGCTGGACGAGCCGTTTTACGTTCAATACGCAAAATTCGTGGTCCGCGCGATGCACGGCGACTTCGGGTTAAGTCTTCGGCAGGTCCAGCCTGTTTCAAGGCTCATCGTCGAACGGCTGCCAGCGACGCTCGAACTCTCTTTCGTCGCAGCCTTGCTCGCGCTTCTCGCCGGGATCCCCATGGGGGTTTACACCGCCCTCAAACGCAGGTCATGGCTCTCGCAGGTCTTCCTGGCAGCGTCATTAATCGGTGTCTCGCTCCCGACTTTCCTCATCGGCATCCTGCTGATCCTCGTTTTTGCCGTGTTGCTCGGATGGTTGCCTTCGTTCGGGCGGGGCGACACGGTGGCGATCGGCTGGTGGACCACAGGCCTGCTGACCTCGTCCGGGCTGAAATCCCTGATCCTGCCCTCCATCACGCTGGGCCTCTTCCAAATAACGTTGATCATGCGCCTTGTGCGTTCCGAGATGCTGGAAGTGCTGCGCACCGACTACATCCGGTTTGCTCGCGCCCGGGGATTGAGCGACCGGGCGGTGCACTTCAAACATGCGCTCAAGAACACGCTCGTGCCGGTTATTACCGTCGCCGGGCTGCAATTGGGCGCGATCATTGCTTTTGCCATCATTACCGAGACCGTATTCCAGTGGCCCGGAATGGGGTTGCTCTTCATCCAGGCCGTGACCGTCGCCGACATCCCCGTAATGGCCGCTTACCTCTGCCTTGTCGCCCTGTTTTTCGTCGTAATCAACCTGGTCGTCGATCTGCTTTACTATGCTGTGGATCCACGGCTGCGGCTTGATCGCGCCGTTGCGGCGCACTGAGCACCACCCGGAGAACCACTATGAACGCACCTCTCAAACTCGACACACCGGTCGAGAAAATCCGAGCATTCCACAAGCAGCTGGTCGATATCCGCCAGGACATCCATGCGCACCCGGAACTCGGTTTCAACGAACGCCGCACGTCCGACCTCGTAGCCGCCAAGCTCGAGGGGTGGGGAATCGAAGTGCATCGCGGGCTTGCCAAAACCGGATTGGTCGGCGTTATCAAGGGCAGCAAGACGACAAGCGGCCGTGCGATCGGCCTGCGTGCAGACATGGACTGCCTGCCGATGCACGAGTTGGGAAATATGCCCTACAAGTCGGTAAATCCTGGGTGCATGCACGCCTGCGGCCACGACGGCCACACCACAATGCTGCTCGGCGCCGGGCGCTACCTGGCCGAAACCCGAAATTTCGACGGCACCGCCTACCTGATTTTCCAACCGGCCGAAGAAGGCGGCGGCGGTGGACGGGTGATGGTCGAAGACGGCCTTTTCGACCGCTTCCCGGCCAACGAGATCTACGCTTTACATAACTGGCCGAGCTTACCGCCGGGCAAGATTGCCGTTCGCCCGGGACCGGTGATGGCCGCCACTGATGAGATCAAGATCACGGTGAGAGGCAAAGGCGGGCATGCGGCGATGCCCCACCAGGGTGTAGACCCGGTCGTCGTCGCGGCGCACATCATCACCGCGCTCCAGACGATCGCGAGCCGCAACGTCAGCCCTGTCGACGCCGTAGTGGTCAGCCTCTGCTCGATGCAAACAAGCCAGGTCGGCGCCTACAACGTGATTCCCGATGCAGTGCAACTGTGCGGCACCATCCGAAGCTTCCGCGAGGAGACACGCGACCTAGCCGAGAAGCGGGTCAAGGAAATCGTTTCAGGGATCGCCGCCGCAATGGGCGGTTCTGCCCAAATTGAATACCAGCGCAACTACCCGGCGACGGTGAACACGGAGAAGGAGGCGCGCTTCGCAGCGCGGGTCGGCGAGCGCATCTTCGGCGCGGCAAACGTGGTCACCGACGCCGACCCCACTATGGGCGGCGAAGACTTCTCCTACATGCTGCAGGTTCGCCCCGGCGCTTATGTCTTTCTCGGACAAGGCGGTGGGCCAATGAGTTGCTTCCTGCACAACCCGAACTACGATTTCAACGATGACGTGATTCCGATGGGCGCCGGCTACTTGGCCGCGCTCGTAGAGGAATCGCTGCCGGTCAAGTAACAAAAAAATAGGGAGGCTTCATGAAAGTAGCACGCCGGTTTTCCGCGGTATTTGCCGTCGCATTCGCCGCGATTACCTTGTCCATCGGTGCCGCGACGACCGCCAGCGCTGTGACCCTCAAATGGGGCGCGCAGAACGACATCCTTACGCTCGATCCGCACTCGCAGAATCACTCCACCACCCACAGCCTCCTTCAGCACAGCTACGAAGGCCTGGTGCGCTACACCAAGGACTTCCAGGTCGAGCCCTGCCTGGCAACTCGCTGGCAGCAGATATCGCCAACGCAGTGGCGCTTCACGCTGCGAAAAGGCGTCAAGTTCCATGATGGCTCGCCATTCACTGCCGATGATGTCGTCTTCTCATACGGGCGCATCATCCAGCCGCAAGGCACCAACCAGATTTATGTCACCGGCGTAAAGGAAGTAAAAAAGGTCGATGACCTCACCGTCGACCTCATCCTTTCCGGGCCGAATCCGGTATTGCTGCGCTTGCTTGTCGACTTCAGGATCATGAGCAAGACATGGTCTGTCAAAAACAAGTCGGAGAACATCCAGGACTACAAGGCGCGCGAGGAAACCTACGCATCGCGCAATGCAAATGGAACCGGGCCCTACGTGATCAAGTCGTGGGAACCGGACAAGCGGATCGTGCTTTCCGCTAATACCGGCTGGTGGGACAAGATGCAAGGCAACGTCACAGACGTCATCTACACGCCGATCAAAGCGGATGCGACGCGCGTCGCAGCCCTGCTGGCCGGCGACGTGGACCTAGTAACCGACCTTCCCACCCAGGACGTCACACGCCTCCGAAACGACCCCAAGCTCAAGGTGCTGGATGGCGTCGAAGTGCGCACGATCTTCATCGGCCTTGACCAGTTCAGTCCGGAACTCCTTTATTCGAACGTCAAGGGAAAGAACCCGTTCAAGGACGTTCGTGTCCGCAAGGCGCTCAACATCTCCGTGGACCGCGATGCGATCAAGCGCGTCACGATGCGGGGACTTTCGATTCCGGCGGCAATCATGGTCGCGCCCGGTGTGCATGGATATACCACCGAGCTCGATAAGGTCGCCGCAGTCGACGTGGAAGGCGCCAAGAAACTGCTGGCCGAGGCCGGCTACCCCGGCGGCTTCGAGTTCGGCCTGGACTGCCCCAACAACCGTTACGTGAACGACGAGGAGATCTGCCAGGCGCTCGTCGGGATGTGGGCGAAGGTCGGCCTCAAGGTGAAGCTCAACGCGCAGCCGATGGCAAGCTTCATCGCCAAGGTCCAGAACTTCGACCACAGCGCCTACATGCTCGGCTGGGGGGTGGCAACTTTCGATGCGCATTACACCTTGCAATCGCTGGTGCACACTAAAACCAAGGGCGCCGATGGCAGCTTCAACCTCGGCCGGTTCAGCGATGCGAAGCTCGATGCGCTGATCGATGCGGCCGCCGTCGAGACGGATGTGAAAAAGCGCGATGCCATGCTCACCGAAGGCCTGGTCATGACGCGTGAAAATCACTACTACGTCACTTTGCATCACCAGCTGCGCCCCTGGGCAATGAAGAAGAACGTCACGACGATCTACAAGTCGGACGACCGGCCCGAGTCGCGCTACGCCCGCGTGGAGTGAGGAAGACGCCAGTCGGGCGCTTGATGGGACGAGGCGTTGGCTGAGGGGGGCGCCGCATGGTGGCGGCGCGCGTGGGACCACGACCTCACATGGAGCTTTCGCCATTCGCCGATTACGGTAGTCGCGGCATTTGTCACACTCGTTTGCGTGGGCGGAGCAGTGCTTGCTCCCTGGATTGCGCCGCACAACCCGTTCGACAGCGGCACCCTTGTCCTGACCGACGGGTTCACACCGCCTTCATGGACCGCGTCAGGAACTACCCGCTACCTTCTTGGCACGGACGATCAAGGGCGCGATTTGCTCTCGACCATCATGTACGGCGCCCGGATCTCGCTCGGGGTCGGCGTAGCATCCGTTCTTTTCTCGATGGTCATAGGGGTCGTGCTCGGACTCGTATCGGGCTATGTCGGTGGCCGGCTGGACGCCTTCATCATGCGCGTGGCGGATATCCAGTTGTCCTTCCCGCCGATCCTCGTGGCCTTGCTTATCGACGGGGTGGCGCGCGTCGCGCTTCCGAGGGAGGCGCACGACCAGATGGCGGTCTACGTGCTTGTTCTCGCGATCGGCGTTTCCGGCTGGGTCCAGTACGCGCGCACGGTGCGTGGCTCCACTCTCGTCGAGCGCGGCAAGGAATATGTCCAGGCCGCCCGTGTGATCGGCCGCAGCAGGGGCGCGATCATGCTGCATCACGTCCTGCCGAACGTCATGGGGCCGGTGCTCGTGATTGCGACCATCCATATCGCTACAGCCATCATTACGGAGGCGACACTGTCTTTTCTTGGCGTGGGCGTCCCGCCGACCCAGCCTTCCCTCGGCACCCTGATCCGGGTCGGGAACGACTTCCTGCTATCCGGGGAATGGTGGATAACGGTGTTTCCGGGCGTTGCGCTCATCCTCCTCGTGCTGTCCGTCAATCTAGTGGGTGACTGGCTTCGCGATGCGCTCAATCCGCGGCTGCGCTGAAAACCGCTACTGACAATGGATTGGCCAAACACCGCGTCGTTACTCGATCTACAGCGAACTTACTGACATGGCGGTGCCTCTTCTTGAAGTCCGCAATCTGCGCGTGGAGTTCCCAACGCGCCGCGGGACGCTTGTAGCGGTCGACGACCTCTCGTTCGAAATCGCCCCTGGGGAAATCCTGGGCGTCGTCGGTGAGTCGGGCGCGGGCAAGTCTCTCACCGGCATGGCGATCATCGGCCTTCTCGATCCGCCTGGACGCATCGGCGCAGGCAAAATCCGCCTCGAAGGCGAGCGGATAGATAATCTGTCCGGCGAGGCCCTGCGACGCATCCGGGGCAAGCGCATTGGCGCCATCTTCCAGGACCCGCTGACCTCCCTGAATCCGCTATTCACGATTGGCGAACAACTCATCGAGACAATCCGGCTGCACCTGGGCCTGGACACCCGCAGGGCACGCACTCACGCCATTGACCTCCTCGCGGAGGTCGGCATCCCGGTTCCCGAAGCGAGGATCGACAGTTACCCGCACCATTTCTCGGGCGGCATGCGCCAGCGGGTCGTCATCGCGCTCGCGCTCTGTGCCCGCCCGCGCTTGATCATTGCGGACGAGCCGACTACGGCGCTGGATGTGTCCATCCAAGCCCAGATCATCGAGCTGCTCAAGAAGATGGCGCGCGAAAATGGCGCAGCCGTCATGCTGATCACCCACGACATGGGCGTGATCGCAGAAACGGCCGATCGTGTTGCGGTCATGTATGCGGGACGACTGGCCGAGATCGGACCGGTCCGTGAAGTGATCCATGCGCCGCGCCACCCCTACACGGGTGGGCTCATGAGCTCCATACCGAAACTCGGTGACGACCGCAAATCGCTTGCCCAGATCGATGGTTCGATGCCGCGCTTAACGGCGATACCCCAAGGCTGCGCGTTCAATCCGCGCTGCACCAGAAAATTCGCGCGCTGCCTGACCGAACGACCTTTGCCCATCGATGCGGGCGCAACCCAGGCCGCCTGCTGGCTCTATGACCGCTGACACCCTGCTCGAGCTGAAAAGCGTCGGCCGGGATTTCGATGTCTCGCGTCCTTGGCTGAATCGGGTGCTCGAAAGAGAGCCTCGCCGAACCCTTCGGGCAGTGGATGACGTGACGTTTTCGATCACGCGCGGCCAGACTCTCGCGCTGGTTGGCGAATCAGGATGCGGTAAGTCGACCGTCGCGCGGCTCATCGTCGGCCTGTACTCCCTGTCCCGTGGAAGCATCCTCTTCGAGAGACAGGATCTTGCCGACCCCGCTTCCGCACCGTTGAGGCGGAGGATGCAGATGATTTTTCAGGACCCTTACGCCAGCCTCAACCCGCGCTGGCGAGTGAGCAAGATCGTCGCGGAGCCGCTCGTCGCCCAAGGCCTTCTTGCAGACGGCCCCAAGCTTCGCGTGCGGGTGGCCGAGTTGCTCATCCAGGTAGGTCTCGCGCCGGAAGACGGCAATAAATACCCGCACGAGTTTTCCGGCGGCCAGCGCCAGCGCATCTCGATTGCGCGAGCCCTCTCGTCGAACCCGGAATTCCTCGTGTGCGACGAGCCGACTTCGGCGCTGGACGTTTCCGTCCAGGCCCAGATTCTCAACCTCATGAAGGATCTCCAGGGCCGGCTTGGCCTGACGTACCTCTTCATCTCCCACAACCTCGCGGTCGTATCGCATATCGCAACACGCGTGGGGGTCATGTACCTCGGCCGGCTCGTGGAGGTCGCAGACGCAAAGGACCTGTTCAATCGTCCGCGGCATCCCTACACGCGAATGCTGATCGATGCGATTCCCGACCTGGCAATGAGCGGAAAGGCGCGCACGCCTGTCGCCGGCGAAGTCCCGAACCCGTTGTCGCCGCCGGCGGGCTGCGCCTTCCATCCGCGGTGCCCGCTTGCCAACGAACGGTGCCGTTCGGAAAGGCCTCTGCGCCGCGAAATGCCCTCGTCACACAGCGTGGCCTGCCACGCGGTGGAGGAAGGTCGCGCCTAGCTTTTCAGGCGATTGGCCACGCCGAAAGGAACATGTCCTGTGGCAACGTGCTTCTGCGCGGACTCGACGTGGCCTCGCTGGTCATCGAAATAGATATCTGGCTGGAATGCGGCGAGGAAGGCGCTCTTGTCCAACCCGCCGAGAAACATGGCCTCATCGACCCCGACATTCCAGTCCATCAGGGTCCGCACGGCCCGTTCATGCGCCGGTGCGCTTCGCGCGGTCACCAGCGCCGTCCGGATCCGCATGGGCACCTCGCTGCCCGCCGTCTGCAGCCGGTGCAGTGCTTCAAGAAGCGGCTTGAAAGGGCCGGGCGGAAGAGGCCTGAGCGCATGCTCGCTCTCATGGCGCTGGAAAGCGTCGAGACCGTCGCGCTGGAACACCTGCTCCGCTTCGTCTGAAAAGAGTACCGCATCGCCGTCGAATGCGATCCGCACCTCATCGGCATGCCTCTCCGCGGCCTGTGCCGACTCCGGAATCACCCTGGCCGCCGGAAAGTTGGCGTCGATGGCGCCCCTGACGTCTTCCTCGTTGGCGGACAGGAACAGGTTCGCATTCAGCGCATCCAGGTAGCGGTAAGCGTTCCGCCCCCTTGTAAACACGCCTCGTTCGAGCTTGAGTCCCGCCTGCTTGGCGGACCGGAACACCCGCAAGCCCGAAACCGGGTCGTTCTTCGAGAGGATGACCACTTCTACGCGATGCGCATCCGGCGTATTGAACGAGAGCAGCTTTTGCACGAGCCGAAAAGCAACCCCGCTCTTTGCGCAATCTTCCAGCCGCGCGAGCTGCAGCTCCATGTAGGTCCGGTCCCCGCTCTTCTCGAAGACCTTGTTCTCTTCCTCGAAGTCGAAAAGTGCGCGCGAGGAGATGGCTACGACCAGCTTGCCGTCGAACGATATGGGCATTGGGGTTCCACTGCGCCGCGAGGCAGCGCTGACCGCCAGATTGTACTTCCCTGCCGAACGGCGTCCTTGGGACGCGTTAGAGCGCCTGCGCGCCCAGTGCCGCCAAAGCAGCCCGGGCCACTTCGCAATCCTGCGCCCCGGTACCCGATCCCACGCCGATTGCGCCCACGCACGTGCCGTCGATGATGATCGGAAAGCCGCCCTCGAGGTTGGTGAGCGCGCCCTCCGTGGCGATGGCCATCTTGAGTTCAAGCTCGGGCTTGAACTGGCCGGTCGGCTGGCGGATTGAAGCCGCGGAGATCGCCTTCTTCTGCGAAGTCCGGATCGACAGCACCTTGGCCCCGTCCATGCGCAGGAACGCGAGCAGATTGCCGCCCTCGTCCACGACCGTGATGTTCTGCGGGACGCCGAGCTCTTCTGACTTTTTCAGTGCGGCGTGCAGCGCGAGCAATGCACCATCGTGCGTGAGCTTGAGGGAGGGCTTGGTGTTTGCTTTCTTGGTCATGCGATTGTCACTCCATGGGAAACACAAAAGCCTTGTCCAGATTGGCGCATAGGCCTATTGCGCTGCCGACGGGGAATTGCTCGATCGCCTCGAACCCGCCATGCCGCACCCGCAATGCGCCGCCTTCCTTGAATCGCACATACACATCCACGTGCGTACCCTGGTAGACATGCGTATCGACCGTGCCGACGCCCAGATTCGCACGCGCATCACCGGGCGACACCAGTACCAGATCGTCCGGCCGGATAAACAGAAGGCCTCCGGAGCCTTGCGCCAAGCCCCCGGCCCGTGCCGCAGGCAGCCGGATTCCAAGCCCGCCCGCGACCAATACCGCCTCTGCGCCCTCGCGGCCGACGACTTTGCAAGGCAGCCGGTTGATGTCCCCGATGAAGGATGCAACAAAGCTCGAGGCCGGATTGCGATAAAGCTGCGCGGGCTCCGAGAGCTGTTCGATCTTGCCGTGCGACATCACCGCAATGCGGTCGGACAACGACAAAGCCTCAGATTGATCATGCGTCACGAACACAGTCGTGATTCCTATGCGCTTCTGGATCTGCTTGAGCTCGAACTGCATCTCGCTGCGCAGGTTCTTGTCGATTGCTGAAAAAGGCTCATCGAGCAAAAGCACCTTTGGATTGATGACCAGCGCGCGCGCGAGCGCAACCCGCTGCTGCTGGCCCCCCGACAGCTGGCGCGGGGACCTGTCGCCCATGCCGGGCAGGCGCACCATGTCGAGCGAATCGGCTACCCGCTGCCTGATTTCAGCAGCCGGGACCTTGCGCATCTTGAGACCGAAGCCGACGTTGTCCGTCACGCTCATGTGGGGAAACAACGCGTAGTTCTGGAACACCATCCCGATCGACCGAAGATACGGCGGGACGTGGGTCACCGGTTCCCCGCCGATGAAAATCTCGCCGCGATCGGGCTCGAGGAACCCTGCGATCAGGTTGAGCAGCGTAGTCTTGCCGCAGCCGGACGGCCCCAGCAGCGTCAGGAATTCGCCTGTCCGCACCTCGAGTGAAACGTCGTTGACCGCGTGCGCGCCCGCGAAGGCCTTCACCACCCCCTCCAGTGAAACGCTGACGGGTTCTTTCATGCGGAAAAATCGGTCACGCGTGTTGGCCGTCAGCGGCGCGCCAGCCGGCCACTGTGCGCATGCCGTTTGCCGGCGTAACGCCGCCGCGTAGCGCGCCTGCCGCGGTCGGCCCCCAGAGCACATCGTAGTTTTCCGGGAGTTCCCGGCTCTCGGGCGTCGACAGCCAGAGCCGGTAGACGAGCCGCTTTTTCTCGGGTTCGTCAAAATCGACGATCTCGGTACGCGAGTGATAGGTGACATGGTTGTTTAACAGTTGGATGTCACCTGGCTCCATGCGCGTCTGCATGCATAACTCATCAGCAAGGGTCGCAAGCAAATCCAGCGCTTCGTCCTGCTCCTTGCGCAGCCTGGGCGTGGCATGGAACTTCTGTGCCGACTCGACGTACGAACGCGAATACTGGCTCGAGAACCGCCCTTTGTGGACCCCGAACACGGGATTGACGTAATACGGCAGTTCGCCTTGGACTTCCTCGCTTTGGCGGCTGTGATGGTAAGCGCCGAACAATTCCTCCAGCAGGTCCGGTCGGCGCTCGAGCATCGCGTTGTGAATCGCCGGCGTGCTCACAATCCTGCTCTCCCCTCCTACTCGGCACTGACGCGCGCACAAGAGCGCCACGACGTCGCACCGATCCGTATGGAACCGCAATGAGGAAGCCGTGCGATACCCACGGGAATCCGGCCTGCCCAGCTGCTCTCCATAGTCGCGTACTTCAGCGAAGAACTCCCCCGCCTTGTTCTGGGAGACCGCCGTCCCGAGGTGCGCTCCGATCCCCCACAATATCCAACGCAGGTCTTCCATCGAAAATGTGTCTGTCGGGATGCCGCGGATGTTGGCTATGCCGCAGCCATGTTCGAGATCCTTGGAGATCGCCGCGAACCGGCGGGAGAGTACCGGCAACGGGAAGTCTTTCTTCGTGACCGCATACATCGGCAGGCCCGCGCCCCGAACTCCGCGGATGGCCCGTTGCAGGTCTTGGATTTCGTCCCTTGCAAGCACGTGGACCCAGTCGGATCGCGCTTCCATCTCCTTGCCCAGCCAGACGTCCGGCCCGGCCAGCGCAACGCGTTTAGTAACCATCTTCAGTCCTCTAATATCAACGGCTGGATTCGATCGAAAGGATGCGCTCGAGGCCCAGCCATCGATTGACTATGACCAGGAATAGCACCGTCACCGCGATGAGCATCGAGGATAGCGCAGCCATGGTGGGGTCGGCGTACTCGCGCACATAGGTGTACATCGCAACCGGCAGGGTCTGCGTGCGCTGTCCGGTGACGAACAGTGTCGCCGTGAACTCGTTGAACGACACTATGGCTGCAAATAACCATCCTCCGGCCACACCCGGGGCCAACAAGGGCAGGTCGATCTTCATGAACACGGTGAAGGGCGAGGCCCCCAGGCTTGCAGCGGCACGCTCGAGTGCCGGATCGATGTTCTTCAGCGAAACGTAGACGCTGCGCATCACGAAGGGCAGCACGAGGATGACATGGCAGATCACCACGAGCGTGTAGGTGCGTGAAAGGCTGATCTCGGATGCCAGGATCAGCATGGCGACCCCGAGGGTGAAATGGGGAATCACGAGGGGCGAGGCAAGGACGGCTTCCAGCGCACGCTTTCCCGGGAACTCGAAGCGCTCGATCGCAAAGGCGGCGAGCGTTCCGCAAACCAGTGCGATTACAGAGGCCCACGCCGTAATGATCGCGCCGTTTACGAGGCCCTTGCGGAAATCGTCGTATCCGAGCGCGCGCTCGAACCATCGCAACGAAAATCCGGTCGGCGGGAACTGCAGCAACGCCTTGTCGCTGAACGCGGTGATGACGACGACGATCGACGGCAGGGTCACATACGCCAGTGTGACGGCGATGAGCAGGCCGTACATAAGGTGCAGCGCTTGTTGAGCGGGTGCGCGCTTCAATGCAGGCCTATCCGCTCGAGTCGGCGCATGCCCTGCCCCATCAGCCACAAGAGCGCAAAAATCAGGATGAGCGACGCCATGCTGAGGACGGCCGCAAACGGAAAGTCGAAATTCGAGAAGCCTAGCTGGTAAACCATGTTGGAGATCATGTTGACCTTGCCTCCTCCAACCAGCTGCGGGGTGGCGAAGGCTGAAAGCGTCCAGGCGAAGATCGTGACCGTGCCCGAGAGAATTCCCGGCATGGACAAGGGAAGGGTCACGTTCCACAAGACTTCGAGAGGTCCGGCACCGAGGCTGGCCGCGGCCTTCTCGTAGTCCAGGTCGATGTGGCTGATCGCCGCCGCGAGGATGATGACCATGACCGGCAACGAATACTGCACCAGCGCGATCGTCACGCCGAGTGGGGTATAGAGCAATTCAAGAGGGGCGTCGATCACTCCGGCGGATTTCAATGTGCCATTGACGAATCCGTTCTTGCCGAGCACGACGAGCCAGGAATACGTCCTGACGATGTCGCCCGTAAACATCGGCACGATCGTTGTGATCAGGATGGTCGATTTCAGGAGGCTCGATTTCGAGCGCACCAGTGCATAGGCGAGCGGGTAACCGAGCAGCAGGTTGGCCAGGGCCGTGCAGCCGGCGAGCATCAGGCTGTCTGCAAACACCCGGAGGTACACCCAGCTGCCCATGCGCCCGAAGTTATCGAGCGTGAACCCTCCGACCTGCAGCGAACCGGCTATGTGCTCGCGGAAGCTGTACTGGAAGAGCGAGGCCAGCGATGCCGCGAGCGCAATGGCCAGGAACACGCCCGGCAGCACGAACCAGGCGAAATAAGCCGGCCGCCGGTCCTGCATCACGCCAGCGGTGCTGCGACGTTCAGCGGGCGATCAGGTTTTCGGTGAACCACTTGCGCCATTCGCCAAGCAGTTCCGAGCGTTGCTTGTGGTCGATGACGATGGCCTGGTCCTTCCATTGCCCGGCCGTGGTGAACATCCCCGGAAGTTTTGCAATCGCCGGATCGACTTTCGCCTGGGGACTGACGGGGCCCATCTTCTGCTTGTTTGCCACGAGGGTTTGGGTCGAGGGATCGAGGGCGATATTGATGAACTTATATGCAAGGTCGAGCTTCTTCGTGCCCTTGTTGATGCCGACGGTATCGATGCCGATGATGGCGCCCTCCTTGGGCACGACGATGCTGATCTTCACGCCCTCGTTCATCATGTGATAGGCGTTGCCAGACAGCAGGACCTGGATCGGCGTTTCACCCGAACCGATCTTTTCCTGGCTGGTCGCATCGGAACTGTAGAACGCCTTGATATTGGGCTTGAGCTCGAGCAACTTCTTCTGGCCCATCGTCCAATCCTTTGCGGTCTTCGCGCCCGAAAGCAGCGCAGCGGCATAGATGATGTGGCTTGGATCGAAATCCGGCAGGCCGATCGTGCTTTTCAGCTTCGGATTCCACAGATCGTTCCACGAGGTGAACTTGATGTCGGAGGGAACCAGGTCCGGCCGATACGCGATTGTGTACACATACGACCACGTGCCAACGTGGAACGGGCTGATTATGGCTTCCGGAAACAGCGTCTTGGCATTGGGCAGCTTGCCCATGTCCAGGCGCTCGTAAAGGTCGTCGGACGCGTACAGCCAGCCAACGTGACTCGTCGTGAAGATCAGGTCCGTTTCCGGATTGGCCTTCGAAAGCTTGGCCTTGTTCAGCCGGTCGATCGTTCCGCCGGTGATGTACTCGACGGGCACGCCGGTTTCGGCGGTAAACCGCTTGCCGATGTTTTCCGAAACGAAGTCCTTCCAGCTTCCGCCCCAGATGCTGATCCTGAGCGGCTCCTGGGCCATCGTGTCGGTGCCGAACAGTCCCGCGGCAACGAGAACGAGCGAGGCACCAAGGGCCCTCGCCTTTGAGAACCGTTTTTCATTTCCGACCATGGCTTCCTCCCGGGGAGAACGTTGACTGGGTGCTTGGTTCGAACTGCTAGCTTTTACGCCTTGCTTTTTTCGCTGGTTTGGCCGGTGCCGCCTGCTGCTCTGGAATGACTGCAAACACGTCGATTTCCATGAGCAGTTCTGGGCGCGCAAGCCCCTGCACGATGATACCTGTCGAGACCGGATAGACGCCCTTGAGCCACTTGCCCACCACCCGGTATACGGCTTCCCTGTACGCGCGATCGGTCACATAGATGACGATCTTGCAGACATCTTCGAGCTTCGAGCCGGCCTCTTCCAGCAAGGTCTTCAGGCAGCGCATCGCGTTTTCGGTCTGCGCGGCCGGATCGTTGATCCCGTGGATCTTGCCCTTGAGGTCCATTCCGGTCTGGCCCCGCACGAAGACCATGTTTCCCGCCCGCACCGCCATGCACAGGTCGTTGTCGATGTCCTGGCCCTTCCAGACGTTTCGGGTGTTGAACTTGCGGATTCTTGTGTGAACCATGCTGACCCCTTAAGCAAATCTCATGCCGCGGACTTCACCTGCGAAGGATGCGCCATCACCGGGGCATCGATGCGGTCCGACAACCCAGCGCATTTTTTCACCAGGTCGAGCGGCCCGGAAAAGTCGAACGAGCCATACAGCGCGGCCAAGTGATTGAAGTGCGGCGCCTGCGCGAACTGTACGAAAGTGAGGCGATGCCCCGCGTAATCCGAATTCAGGAGGTCGCGCGCGAAGGCGAGCAACTTGCGGCGGTCATCAGCCACCCAGTTGTCGTTCAATGAATAGAACTTGTCCATCCAGGACTTGGTGCCGTCTGACACGAATGTCGAGTAGTTGGGCGTGACGCAAAGCTGGCCACCGCACAATTCCCGGGCGATGTGCATGATCTGGGGCAGGTTTGCGCACGCGTGAATCCGCCCGGCATACAGCAACGACTGGTTCGGCATGAGCAACCCGCCCGGGCTCTTCTCGGCCAACGCAATGGACGCTGCAAGGTGCGCGCGGATGCCTTCCCTGTACGCGACCATGTCGGCGAGCTTTTCCTTGACCGACTGCATCTTGTCCAAGCCGGTTTGCTTGCAGTTCCACATCGCAGCGCCAATCATCATGTCGGCGGTGTAAAGGACGCGAAGCACGTACGGGAACGCGGAATAGCGATGCAATGTGCCGCGGATGAAGCGGGCGCCTTCCGTGTAGCGGTGAAAGAACACGTCCTCCCAGGGGATGAGCACGTTGTCGAGCACCATGAGCGTGTCGACTTCATCGAAGCGATTGCTCAAGGGGTAGTCTTCCTTGGAGCCGCGCCCTGCGAAACCCGTCCGGCAGATGTGCTTCACGCCGGGAGCGCCCATCTTCACGATGCAGCCGAGCGCATAGTCCGATAGCTTTTCGTCGGACCACGCGCCGACGGTGGGCTTGAGGAAGGCCTGGTCCGCATAAGCCGCGGCGGTTTCGTACTTTGCGCCGCGGATGATGATGCCCTTATCGGTTTCCTTCACGACGTGGCACATCATGTCCGGGTCCTGGTCCTGCGGGCGCTTGGAGCGGTCGCCCTTCGGATCCGTATTGGCCGACACGTGGAAAATATCGTCGACCAGAACCTGGTTGATATGCCGATCGATGTTCTCCGCAAACCTTGGGTCGATTTTGTTCAGCACATCGCGGCCGTCATGCAGCGACCACATCTCGCCGACGGTTTCGTCCCCGGTACGGGTCACCACCCCACCGATGTCCTTGAAGAACACGTCCAGCGCGTTCCACTTGTCCCACCAGTCCTGCTGGGTATGCGGCGGCTTGAGCAGCACCGCATTGCGGTCCTTGCCGTCCTGGTAGCCGAACACGTCCTTGTGAGTTGGCTCGTGCTGGATGTCGTACATGCGGGCCTTGACGTCGACGATCGGCTTGAAGGCCGGATGGGTCGTCACATCCTTGACGCGTTCGCCGTCCATCCAGACTTCGCGGCCGTCGCGGATTCCTTGCTTGTATTGCTCGCCGGTACGCAGCATGGCGGGAGACTCCGGGAATGGGGGAATCCGAGACGATATCGGGACCGGAGCATCGGATAAAATACTATTTCTTGGGAAACTGTATAGGCTAAACCTATGCAAGCCGATCCACCCGCCACCCGACTGTCGCTGCGCGCATTGCGTTATTTCGTGGCAGCCGCGGAAGCTGGCAGCGTGACAGCAGGCGCCAAGCAGGTCCAGGTATCGCAACCCTCAATCTCCACTGCGATTGCGCAACTCGAAGCCGACCTGAAGGTGCAACTCTTCGTGCGCCATCACGCCAAAGGTCTTTCGCTGACGCTCCCCGGCGACCGGCTCCTGGTCCAGGCACGCAGCCTGCTGGCCCATGCCCGGGAACTGGAGCGGTCCGCGGGGGCCATGGGCGGCGTGCAGGGAGGAGAGGTGAGCGCGGGCTGCTTCATCACCCTTGCTCCGTTCCTTCTGCCCGGGCTGCTTGCCCGGTTCGTGGAACGCCATCCCGAGATCGCGTTGACGATCCAGGAGGGCAACCAGGCGGAGGTGCTCGAGCACTTGCGAAGCGGCCGTTGTGAGGTTGCATTGAGCTATGCCTATGGCCTCTCTGACGAGTTCGAGGCCGACGTTCTCGCCGAGCTCCCGCCCCGCATCATCCTGGCCGAAGACCATCCGCTCGCTCGCCGGCGCAGCGTCAGCCTCAAAGAGCTGGCGGGCGCGCCTATGATCCTGCTGGACTTGCCGCATACCCGGGATTACTTCCTGTCGCTTTTTCGCAGCCTGAAAATCGAGCCGCGCGTCGCCCACAAGACTCGCTCGTACGAGATGGTGAGAGGCTTGGCGGCACGCGGCCTGGGATTTGGCATCCTGAACGCTATTCCTCGCCTTCCCTGGACCTACGATGGCAAGAAAGTCGTGGCCGTCGCGATCTCGGAAGACCTGCCTAATATCCTCGTGGTCAGCCTTCGACTGAAAAAAGTCGTTGCCCGTCCAGCAGTCCAGTTATTCGCCAATTTCGCCAAACGGCACTTTGCAGAGGTCTGGCCGAAGTTGATGCAGACATCGCCCAAGCGCCGCACGTCTTCGAAACGACGTCCGCGCTAGTACCCGCGATCAGGATCGACGACGTTCAGGAGGGGCTCGCCCTTCTTCAGGCGGCGAAGATTTTCGGCCACCTGTCTTGACGCGGTCCGTGGGATGGCGACCGAAGCGAGATGGGGCGTCACCAGCACCTGGTCGAAGCCCCACAGCGCTGAAGTCGGGGGTAGCGGCTCTTCGCGGAATACGTCGAGAGTCGCCTCCGATATGTGGCCCGAGCGAAGTGCCGCGATCAGGGCGTCTTCGTCCACCAGCCGACCGCGGCCGACGTTGACGAATTTGGCGCCGCGCGGCAGCTTCGCAAGCACGTCCGCATTGATCAAGCCGTCGGTGTCGGGCGTGAGCGGAAGCATTGCAACGAGGATCTCGCTGGCCGCAAGAAACGACGAAAGGCCTTCCTTGCCATGAAACGATTGGACACCCTCTATCTTTTTAGGCGAGCGCGCCCAACCCGAAACCTTGAATCCTTGCCTGACCAGTTCCTGAGCCGCCATCGCGCCGAGATTGCCCAGGCCCATCACGCCGACGCTGCACGTAGGTGCCTCCCGGGGATGGATGTAATGCCAGCGCCGTTCCTTCTGCGCCTTGGCGAAGGAAACGAAATCCCGGTAATGCCGCAGGACGGCGGCAAGAACGAACTGCGCCATCATGCGGCTCATGTCCGGGTCTGCGATGCGCACGATCGGGATCCCGGCGGGCAACGATCGGTCTTTCACGATCGAATCCACGCCGGCACCGAGATTGATGATGAGCTTGAGGTTCGGGAGCTTGCGCAGTTCGCCTTCGGGCGCCTTCCATACCAGCGCCGCCTCGATCTCGTCTGGATTGCCCACCTCCGGCCACACCCTGAAATCGAGTCCCGGCACGACTTCGCGCAGGTGCTTGCCCCAGTCCGCAGGGTCGTCGAACTGGCTGTAGAAAAGGAGGGCCATCAGGGTTTCCGATCCAGGAGCCGGCGCATCGCCGCGATGGCGATTTCATAGCCGTCCGCGCCCAGGCCCGCGACGATCCCGGTAGCGGCTTTTGAGATATAAGAATGATGCCGAAACGGCTCTCGCCTGTAGATGTTGCTCATGTGCACTTCCACAATAGGACCCGGGAAGGCGAGCAGCGCATCGAGGAGCGCGATCGACGTGTAAGTAAGGCCCGCGCCGTTAACAATCAAGCCGTCAGCTTTCCTGATCGCTTCCTGAACCCAGTCGATGAGCGCGCCTTCGGAGTTGCTCTGCCGGAAATCAAGCGTCAGCGACAGGCGCTTGGCTTCGATTGCGCACCGGGATTCGAGTGTCTCGAACGTGTCCGCGCCATACGTACCGGTATCGGTGAGGCCGTAGAGATTCGCGTTGGGTCCGTTGAGGAAGTAAACGGCACGGCGTGCCGGCTTGCTCATCGCCCGCTCATTTGTAGCCCGGCGCCTGGGTTGGATCGACTGCACGCTGGATGTAGGCATCCATTTGCGGGAAGTATTCGGCGAACAGCCTGTCCAGTTCGGCGATCGGCTCATCGTGCCAGTCGACCCGCAGGTCGATGACCGGCCAGACGAACCGGTCCACGACATACAGCCCAGCTGAGCGCACCGGCTCGGTTTCACCTCCGGCGTCCAGTCCGGCCGCCAGCGCGCCAAGCAAGCGCTCGCCCAGGTGCTTGCCTGCGGTGCGCTCGAAAGAGGTAATCATTGCTTTGGGTATGGAGTCGTTTGCAAGCAAGTTGCCGCATGCAACGCCGTCCTTGCCGTGCTGTTCCTTGTAAAGGCCCAGCGACTTGATGCCCGAATAGCTTGCCGTAGCACCGTTCACATCGACCACTGCAAGCTGGCGGAATTCCGCAAAGGGTCGGGCCGCAACCAGCGACCGAAGGACCGCCTCGGCCCCGTAACCTTCGGCCAAGAGGTCCAGGCCAAGTTGCCCCAGCGCCGGATCGGTGATGTTCTGGGTCGCGACGGCGCCCACGCCCGCCTTGGCCCAGCGGCCGCAGCGGCTGGCAACCGCGATGCTCGAAGAAGTGACCGCCACGCCGAACCGGCCCGTTTCCGCGCACCGCGCGATAAGGGAAAACGTCATAGCTGGATATCCTCGCTCGGAATCTGGCCGTGATTTTCCAGCGTTCGATAAGACTGGTCCGAATACAGGAGCGGGGCACCTTCGCGCGACTGCAGGCCGACGACCGTTCCTACAAACACTGCATGCGTTGAAACGACCAGTTCCTGGGTGAGCACGCAATCGAGCACCAGCAGGCCATCGAGGAGCACGGGCGCTCCCGTCGAGATCTGCGTCCAGGTGTCGCAGGCAAACCGGTCCTCGCGCCAGCGCTCGATGCGACCCGCGAAAGAGTCGGCCACATGACGGTGCTTTCGATCGAGGATGTTGACCGCGAAGCATTTATTCAGTCTCAGCGCAGCGGAGGTCGGACCGCCAAGGTGAACGCACACGAGGACTTGCGGCGGATCGGCGGAGGCCGTGCAAATCGAGCTCACTGTGACCCCGAAACGGCCACCGGGACCGGCAGTGGTCACCACCGACACGGGCGTAGCCGCCCTGCGCATTGCGGTGGTGAACAGCTTGATGTCGACGGGATCCATGCGCACTGAAAGTTGCTTGCCAACCCCAGTCTACCTTCAGATCGGCGGGGCAAGATCGACAGGTGGAGCGGGTGAAGGGAATCGAACCCTCGTATGCAGCTTGGGAAGCTGCCGTTCTGCCATTGAACTACACCCGCGTGCTGGCGCGAATTCTAATGCACCGCGGCTTTCGGCCTGAACGCTGGCCCCTGCTGAAAAGAATTCGCCACGTCCCCGAAGACTTGTCGGGCAGCGGCGACAATTTACCGCATTTCTTACGTTAGTAGGCAAAAGTAAGATATATCTATCATGTACTTAGTGCAAAATCGTGGAATTTACCTGAATTTCGAAAGACGGCATTTTTTCCTACCACCTGGTGCAGGTCAGGAGTAAATTGAGCGCGTCGTAATCAAAAAGAAAGACAGGAGAACCAAAATGATTGCCAAGACACTCATCCTCGCTGCAGCGTTCGCATTAGGCGGATGCTCGACCCTTGCAGACTTCGGCGCTGTGAGCAAAAGCGGACCTTTGAGCAAGAAGGCGGTCAAGAACGAGGAAGGCCATGTGATCGGCTACAAGCAGATGCTGCGCAACCCGGAAACGGGTGAAGTCGTCGCGCAAGTGTCGCTGTTCAGCCCGATCGTTGGCGAGAGCGGGACGATCGTCGGCTACGAAGAACCTGCCAGGGGCGGCGCCATCATTCGCGACCTTGCGGGTCACAGCATCGGTGGACGGTTCTCCGACCTGCGCAGCCGCAGCACGAACTCCAACAGCAAGGGATTCACGCTGGTGGTGCGCGCGCGCGGATTTGACCAGGCATCGGAATCCGACCAGCTGGCCGCCCGTCCAGCCGCGCCGGGATTCATGGAACTCCTGGCCTCGCTCTCCCATTCGGACTTGAGCCGCATCCGGTAATCAAGCTGGCGTAATTGAAAAAAAGGCTGACCGCCATGCGGCCAGCCTTTTTTATTTGGGGCTTGCGCTCCTGCGCTCATCGAGCATTCGCCTGAACGCGCTAAAAACATTGCGCATCTGCGGGCCCTTGTAGGGATAGAGATCGGCCGGATCCATCGCATGGACCAGCATCGCCGTATCGAGCTCGAACACCAGCAGTTCACCACCACGCGTTTCCGCGCAATCGATGGCGTAATAGTCGAGCCCCATGGCGGCATCGATCGCGCTTAGGGCCCGTTCATGCCTCGAGCCGAAGCCATGATCGAAGTCCTCCATGAATTTTGCTTCCTCGTCGCGCTTGAGGCCATTGGCATCCATGTCGGCATTCACGTAGTGGACCATCCAGTGATCCGAGATGGCCATGTGGCAGGCGTACGGCCGGCCATCGACGATGACGACGCGAAACTTACGAAACCGGCCGTCGGTGCTGCTGTAGTCAATGAAGGGCGCCAGGTAAAAGTCGGCTGCAGGCGTTGCCGCAAGGTAAGCGTTCAAGGCAGCCCTATCGGCCACTTTCGCAAGATCCTTGCCGCCCTGCGAGTCCAGCGGGCGCACGATCACGGGAAACGCCACTCCTGCGGCGCGATCGGGGTCAGCCCGGTCGAGTTCAGCCCGGGTAACTTTCAAGGTTTCAGGCATCGCCACCCCCGGGAGCGCCCGCAGCGTGGATGAAACGGCATCGCGTGACAGGCCAAGAATGCGCTCAGCTGCATTCAGCACGGGCTTGGCAAAGCGCCTCCCCGCGATGTCTTCCAGCAGCGCGCGATTCGCTTCGGATTCGCCGGCAACGACAAAGACGAGGTCGTGGTCGGGCAGTTCCTCGGGAAGCGGATGGCCGGGGCCGGCATAGAGCATCAGAAGATCCACGTCGGAAGCTTCGACCAGGCAGTCGACGTGCGTGATGGCCGTCATGTCCCCCAGGCTCGCGATGGCGAGCACCCGCAGCGACGCAGGCTGGCGGCTTGCACGAATGCGGTAAAGCCGGCGCAGGGCGAGCGCCCGCGACTGGATTGCCAGCGCGATGGCCCGGTTCTCGGGAACGAGAGTGAGGATGGACAGCGTTGCCATGTCCATCATCGCTTCGGCGTCATTGGGGTTGCGCGTCATGCGCGCCTCGAGCAAGCGACCAAGCGCGGGAATGCCGATGCCGGACAACTCCAGCCGCCAGAGCCCGGCAAAACCGATGTAAGGGGGCAAGTCGTCTTTCATTTGACTTCCGATCTCGCTCGTCTCCGGGCGTACCGGGCCGATCGGTTACTTGCTTTCAAGCACCCAGGCCCCGTCCCAATCTTCGGGCGGCGGATTTTCTTTCAGATAGTGGGCTCGCTCGATATGGATGTGGCTCGGTTTGTCATCCGGGTTCAGTTCGAGGGCCTGGCGAAACAGCTTCGTCGCGTCGTCCCAGCGGCGCGCGCGATATTTCGACAGCCCGTCCTTGAAAAGTCCAAGCACGTCGACGATGTTCGGGAAGCTGGCGGCGTCGTGGAAATCGAGGACTTCGACCACCGCCACCGGGCGGGTCTTGCCTTTCACCACGGCGAGGTCGATTTCCCGGGTTCGATACGTGCCCTTGAGCTTCTGCAGCGTGAATTCGCTGATCAACAGCTTGGCGCCGTACTGCTTGCAGGCCGATTCCAGGCGCGCGGCGAGGTTCACGCCGTCCCCGATGATCGTGAAATCCATGCGCTTTTGCGAGCCGATGTTGCCCGACACGACGCGGTCCGTATTCAAGCCGATCCCGATGTTCACCGGGAGCTTGCCTTCCGAAGTCCGCTGCCGGTTCCAGTCTGCAAGTGTCGTGAGCATCGCGATTGCCGTGCGCA
Source organism: Pseudomonadota bacterium (assembly GCA_025352885.1). Lineage (GTDB taxonomy): Bacteria > Pseudomonadota > Gammaproteobacteria > Burkholderiales > SG8-39 > SZAS-79. Next base: position 37,400 of record JANXRZ010000167.1, read on the forward strand.
CGGCCCGGTCCGGGTCGTCTTCATGCGGCACGGGAATCCCGAAAGCCGCCATGACCGCATCGCCGATGAACTTGTCGAGCATGCCGCCTTCCTTCTGGAGGCAGTCGACCATGAGAGTGAAGTATTCGTTCAGCAGCGCCACGGTTCCCTGCGGCCCCAACTGCTCGGTGAGTGTGGTGAAGCCGCGGATATCGGAAAAGAGCACCGTCGCCTCGATGTCTTGTCCGCCCAGCAAGTCGGTTCCGGCGGCGAGGAGCCGGTCGGCGATGCCCGGGTCCATGTAGCGCGACATGGTCGACTTGAGGCGCTTCTCCGAGCTGATGTCTTCGAGCACGATCATGGAGCCGATACGCTGCTGCTCCACGTTGAGAAGCGGCTGGACCGTGAAGTTGACCGAAAGCGTCGCGTCGCCAACCACGAGGGGCGCATCGACGCTGATCTGCTGCTCGCCGGTTTCGGCCACGAGCTTGAGCTTCTCGAGCACCCAAGCGTTCTGCTGGCCGAAAAAATCGGCGACCGAGGCTTGCACGATGTCCTTGGCAGTCGTTTTCAGGATGCGCAGCCCGGCAGCGTTGCAGGTCGCCACCCGCTCCTGCGCGTCGAGCGTGATCAGGCCGTTCGACATCGACTCGAGCATCGCCTCGTTGTAGTTCTTCATCGACTGGACGTCGGCAAAGAGCTTGGCGTTCTCGAGCGCGATCGACACTTGCGCCGTAAATGCGCGCAAGCGGGCCTCGTCCTCGTTCGAGAAGGGCCCGCCATGCTTGTTGAGGACCTGGGTCACGCCGATGGTCTTGCCCTGCTTGTTCACCACCGGCACGCACAGGATGGAACGCGTGAAGTAGTTGGTCTTCTTGTCGAATGCCGGGTTGAACCGCAGGTCGGCATACGCGTAGGGGATGTTGATGGTCTTGCCCGACTGGAAAACCGCGCCTGCGATGCCCAGGTGATTCGGCAAGCGGATCTGAAGCGATTCAAGGCCCTGCCCGACCTCCGACCAAAGCTCCTTGGTTTTTTCGTCGTTGAGGAAAAGGGTCGAGCGCTCGGCGTTCAGCATGCGCGTTGCCTCGCCCATGACCTTCTGCAGCAGCGACCCGAGCTTGATGTCCGAGGTCATCTCCGAAACGATATTGACGAACTCGAGTTCCTGCTTCCTCACCCGCTCGACGCGCTCGATGACTTGCGCGCTTTGCAGCGCGACTGCGCCCTGCGCCGCCATCTTCTGGAGCAGGTCGAGGTCGGCGGCCATGAACTTGCCCTTGCGCTTGTTCAACAGCTGGGCCACGCCGACAACCAGCCCCTTGGCCGTCTTGATCGGAACGCACAGGATGTTCCGCGTGACGAAGCCCGTGCGCTCGTCAATGCTGCGGTTGAAGCGCGGATCGGCGTAGGCATCGTGGACGATCGCGCCTAGCCCGGTCGTGAAGACGTGGCCCGCGACCCCAGTCGTATTCAGGATGCGGATCTCCCGCCGGAAAGAGCCCTGCGCCACGCGCGAATAGAGCTCGTTCGTCTCATAGTCATTCAGGAAGAGGGTTCCGCGCTCCGCATTCAGTTCGGCGGTGGTTGCATCGAGCAGCGTATTGAGCACCTCGTCCAGCGAATCCGTGACGGACATCTTGCGCGACACTTCCAGCAGCAGCTCCGCCTCCCGCAAGCGGCGCTTCTGGACGGCCGCGGTCTGGGACGAAACGCCTGATGGCGCAGGGGCGCGGCGGGCTTTCGACACGGGTGCTGAGGCTTCGCTCATGATTTTCCGTTGTGTTGATCCATGGTTTCGCGCATGGCGATGATGGAGGCGCGCAGTTGGGCGATGTCATCCTGGGCCCGCTGGCGCTCGGCCTGGATGCCCGCCTCGGCAGTGATCCGGGCGAGCTCCAGTTGCTCGCGCAACGCGGCCGATGTGGCCTTCAGCTGCTTGATCTCATTCGCCGAAGCGGCATGCGCGGCCTGGACGCCGTGCTCCGCATTAATTCGCGCGAGCTCGAGCTGCTCGCGCAACGCGCCGGACGTTGCCTTGAGCTGGGCGATCTCGGCCGCGGAAGCGGCCCGCGCTGCCTGTACCTCGGCGTCCTTCGCGATGGCCGCCTGCTCGAGCGCGTCCCGCAGGCTGGCCGCCGTCGCCTTCAGCAGGCCGATCTCGTCGCGGCCTGCGGCTACCGCCTGCTGCACTTCCTGGTCGCGCCGGATATGCGCAAGCTCCAATTCCCCGCGCACCGCGACGATCGCGCGCTGCATGTCGCGCAGCGCCTGTTGCGCGGCGAACAGTTCGTTTTCTGTCGCGTCGGTCTCTGCTGCCGGCATTGTTGGATCCCCGAGCGCGCATTCTAAGGCAGTCGCATCAGCGATGCGTGCAAACGGCGCGGTATCATTCGCAGGATGATACAAGTGACTGTAAACGGTGCGGCGCACCGTTTTGACCAACCCCTGGACGTGGCGGCGCTAATCGAGCGGTTCGAGCTGTCCGGCAAGAAAATTGCGGTCGAGCGCAATGGCGAAATCGTGCCAAAGAGCGCTCACCGGTCTACCCCCCTGGTGGATGGGGACCGGCTCGAGATCGTGGTCGCCGTTGGTGGAGGGTGACATGAGTGACGAACTTTTCATTGCCGGTACGGCTTATCGCTCCCGACTGCTCGTGGGCACCGGAAAATACAAGGACTTCGCCCAAACGCGCGAAGCCATCACCGCCTCGGGGGCGCAAATCGTTACGGTTGCCATCCGCCGGACGAATATCGGACAGACCGCCGGCGAGCCGAGCCTGCTCGACGTGCTGCCGCCCTCGGAATTCACGATCCTGCCGAACACGGCCGGCTGCTACAGCGCCGAGGACGCTGTGCGCACGCTGCGGCTGGCCCGCGAACTGCTCGACGGTCATTCCCTGGTAAAACTCGAAGTGCTCGGCGATCCGCAGTCGCTCTACCCGAACATGCCTGAGACGCTGGACGCGGCCCGGACGCTCGTGAAGGAAGGCTTTAAGGTCATGGTGTATTGCTCCGACGATCCCATCCA
>JANXRZ010000183.1 GCA_025352885.1 Pseudomonadota bacterium
TCGCGAGCCGAATTGTCTTGGTTGTTGAGTTCGGGGAGTAACTAGAGAATTTGGCCCAATTCACGAATGGCGGGTTCGGGTTGGGAGGCAGTCTACCAATTTCGAGAAGAAGAGAATAAATCCTGCAGAGATCGACGCCCCAAGGGGTACCTTAACTATTCGCTATCGGTCATTGACAATCGCATCTTCCCTGACCTCTCGGTCGGCGCGCGGGTGAAAATTCCTGCGACATGGCGCGAACATATCCCCCCAAACCCTGCATCGAATTGCCGGGAGAATATTGTTGGTGAGCCAGCAAATAGTCTCTGGAGTCGTTGCTGATCTTCAATGCGACTTGCCTGACTTCGGCCGGAGGAACGTCGGCAGTGTCTGGGGAAGCCCGTTCCGGACCTCGCAGATTCATCCAGCTGAGGGTCCCGACGAACGCCAGCGCAGCGAGTCCCACCGCCGCTGAAGCGAAGCTCCTTGGCGTTGCGATTGAAAGGCGTGTGTGAGGCGCGAGCACTGTCGACTCTGAATGGAGTCGGTCCAGGATCCGGGCGCTGAAGTCTCGTTCATGAACGCCGCGCAAAGCGTCTCCGGCCAAGTGGTAGCAGGCCCAGCGGACGCGAATATCGGTGTCGCGCTTCAACTCCGCCAGAAGGTGCCCGACCTGCTTACCATCTAATTCCCCGTCCATCCAGGCTGACAAACGCTCGCTCATGGCGTTGGCCTCCATTCTGTGCGCCCGGGCACCTACGGCGCCCCCGACCTCTATGGCAGGTGATCGGAGAATTGGTTCACTCATGCTTTTCAGGCAAATAGAAACCATGGCGTCCACGGATCTGCGGCTGCGCAGCATTGCGAAACGTTGGCATTCAAATTTGGTTTATCCCTCAAAATTGTGCTCCCGGAACAAGTTTGAGTTGAAGGTCGAAACCCAAGATGAGTGTGCTACGCCGATGGCAGTATTTTCCCCGCAAATCAAATATTGGCGCGGGGGTCAAGCGTAAATTGGCAGTATTAGCTGCGTTGTTCGCGGCCTGCCTGGTGTGCTTCGCCACGCCTGCGCATGCGGCCGGCTATCCGGAAAAGCCGGTGCGATTCGTGGTCCCGACCACGCAGGGCGGCGGCGCGGATACGCTTGCGCGCCACCTCGCGACTCGGCTTGCCGACCGTTGGGGCCAGCAGGTGGTGGTCGACAACCGGCCGGGCGCGAACGGGATCACCGGCGTGGAAGCGGTGGCGAAGGCGGCGACCGATGGGTACACGCTGCTCATGACTTTCACCGATCACTTCGTCAACCCGAGCCTGTACAAGACCCTGCCATTCAATATGGCGAAGGATTTTGCGCCGGTGATCTTCGTAGGCTCGCTACCTTTCGTGCTCGCAGTGCATCCGTCGGTGCCCGCGAATTCGGTGCAGGAACTGCTGGCGCTTGCTCGCGCGAAGCCTGGAAAACTCAATTTCGGCTCGGCCGGCACCGGCGGCAGCGTGCATCTCGCAGGCGAGCTCTTCAAGGCCATGGGCGGGGTGGACATCACCCACGTGCCCTACAAAGGCACTTCCGCCGCGATGCCCGACCTCGTGAGCGGCCGCATCGAGATGATGTTTCCCTCGGCGATCACGGCCAAGCCGTTTGCCGACAACGGCCGCCTGAAGCTGCTGGCCGTGACCAGTGCGAAGCGCTCGCCGGACGTGCCGCAATTGCCGACCGTCGCGGAATCCGGGATCCCCGGCTTCGAAGTCGGGATCTGGTACGGCGTGCTCGTTCCCGCCGGGACACCTGCCGACATCGTGAAGAAGCTCAACGCAGACATCCGGGATGTGGCCAATGCCGATGATCTCAAAGCGCTGATGGCCAAGCAGGGCGTCACGCTCGCACCCGGCACCCCGGAGCAATTTGCCGCGTTTTACGCATCGGAAATGAAAAAGTGGGCCAGGGTCGTGGCCGACGCGAAGATTGCGCAGATCGATTGATTCCTACCGGAGAAATCCATGAACGAGACCATAACGATCGTCGACCCGTCCGCGGAAGACGCCGCCGCCAGTGAAAATCTCGCGCCGGGACTAAAGACGCTGGCAGGCTCGCACATCGGCCTGATCGACAACTCGAAGCACATGGCCGCCGAGCTGCTCGCCGAAGTCGAGGTCCTGCTGCAGCAGCGCTACGGCGTCAAGAAGGTGACGCGCTACCGCAAGGCCAACCCGAGCATCCCCACGCCGCCCGGCGTGCTCGCAAGCCTCACGGCGTCGTGCGACGCGGTCGTGCATGGTGTCGCCGATTGAGGGTCGTGCATAGCGTGGGGTCTCCACGACAC
>JANXRZ010000194.1 GCA_025352885.1 Pseudomonadota bacterium
TGCACGCTCAGCTTGAGGAAACCCGAGGCCGCGTCGTAGTGGTTCGGCGTAAGCCAACTCGCGTGCTCATCCAGCACCTTGGGATCCCAGTCCGGAAAGAACTTGGCCGCCTCGAAATTCGGCTCGTAGCTTTCCTCCACGCGCCTGGCGATTGCCGTCCCGATCTTCAGCTCAGTCATGACAATCTCCTAAAAAGGGGCCAGGCTCAACCCTGTCAGGTTTGAGCCTGGCCCCATTTATCGAGGAACGGGCCGATGTTCGCACGGGCGAAAGCGGGCCGTGCCTGGATGTCCGCCCACCACTTGCTGACGCGCGGGTGGAATTGGGCCGCGACCTGCTCCGGCGCGATCTCTTCGTCGATGCGCTTCACGAACGGTACGACGGCGATGTCGGCGATCGTGTAGCGCGCCCCCGCGAGCCATGCGGTTTCGTTCAACGTTCGCTCCATGCGGTCGAGCAGATGAACGAGCTTGCCCCGCGCGACGGCGCGTTCCTCCTCGGTGTAAGGCCGGCGTGCGACCCGCAGCCACGCCTCCTGCCTTTCCTTGCTCGGGATTTTCTTCAGGTGCTCGGCAAGCTCCTCGTCGGTCCATTTCTCGGCCACCTTTTGCAGCGAGTGGCGCCAGTTGAAGATGACGAGGTTGCCGATCAATGCATCGACGTGCCTGACCCAGTTGCGCATCGAGGCGCGATCGTAGGCGTTGTCGGGGGAGAGCGGCGGCTCGGGGAACACCTCGTCCAGGTATTCGCAGATCGTGCCGCTCTCATACAGCGGCTTGCCATCGTGGATCAGCGCCGGGATCACGCCGTTCGGGTTGATCTTGAGGTACTCGGGCGAGTGCTGCTCCAGCGCCTCGAGGTTGACCACATGGCTTTCGTACGCCAGCCCCTTTTCCTCGAGGCACAGCCGCACGCGGCGGGAGGCGCTGGAGCGCCAGGCATGGTGAAGAACGAGCATCGGTAGGCTCCCTTTGGCGCCGACTGTACTGATCCGCCTTCTTTCTGGCGAGCAGTTTCGATCCGCGGTAGCCTTGGCGCATGGACATTGAAGTCGATGCGCTGGTCGTCGGGGCGGGCTTCGCCGGGCTCTACCAGTTGCATTGCCTGCGCGACCGGGTCGGCCTGCGCACGGTGGTGCTCGAAGCGGGCGGCGACCTCGGCGGTACCTGGTACTGGAACCGCTACCCTGGCGCGCGCTGCGACTCGGAGAGCCACGCCTACCGGTATTTCTTCTCGCGCGAGCTGAACGAGGAGTGGGAATGGTCCGAGCGCTATCCCGGGCCGCCCGAAATCCGCGCCTACCTTGGGCGCGTTGCCGAGAAATTCGATCTCAGGCGCGAAATCCGGTTCGGCTGCCGCGCCGTGTCGGCGCACTACGACGAGACGGCGAACCGCTGGCGCGTGGAAACCGATACCGGTGACCGCTATACGGCAACGTATCTCGTTGCCGCGGTCGGCTGCCTTTCGTCTGCCAACATCCCGGACATTTCCGGCCTCGCGGACTTCGCAGGCAAGTGGTATCACACCGCCCATTGGCCGCACGAGGGCGTGGATCTCAAAGGCAAGCGCGTCGGACAGGTCGGCACCGGGTCGACGGGCATCCAGGCTGCGCCCGTCATCGCCGAGACCGCGGCCCATCTGACCGTCTTCCAACGCACGCCGACCTACAGCGTTCCCGCGCGCAACGGCCCCTTGAGCGCGGAGTTCAAGCGCTGGGTCCGGGAGAACCACGAAGAGATCCGGGCCATTGCGTGTTCGACGCCCAACGGCCACGCCTTTCGCATCGCCAAGCGCAAGGTCGCCGACGTTTCGCCGGAGGAAAGGCAGGCGATCTACGAAGCGGCCTGGGAAGTGGGCGGGTTGCAGTTCCGCGCAACCTTCCACGACCTCATGATCGACCAGGCGGCCAACGACACCGCTGCCGAATTCCTCAAGGGCCGCATCCGCGCCGTGGTGCGTGATCCGCAGACAGCTGCCGCACTTTCGGACATCGACCACCCGTATGCGGCGAAGCGCCCGCCGATCGACACCAATTACTTCGAGACCTTCAACCGGGACAACGTGGCGCTGGTCGACCTGCGCACCGACCCGATCGAGCGCATTACGCCTTCTGGCATCCGCACGCGCACCCGCGAGATCTCGCTCGACGTCATCGTCTTCGCCACCGGGTTCGACGCGATGACCGGGCCGCTGCTCGCGATGGACATTCGCGGTCGCGGCGGCCGTACGTTGCGCGAAGATTGGATCGCAGGCCCGGTGACGTACCTCGGGCTGCAGGTGCCCGGGTACCCGAACTTTTTCACGGTGACAGGCCCCGGCAGCCCTTCGGTCCTCACCAACATGCCGGTGGCCATCGAGCAGCACGCCGAGTGGATTGCGGACTGCATCGCGCACCTGCGCGCCAAGCGCATCGACGCGATCGAGGCCGATGCGGACGCAGCACGCAAATGGGGCCAGCACGTGAACGAAGCGGCAGACGCGACGCTGCTCAGCAAGGCGAAGCATTCCTGGTACTACGGCGCCAACGTTCCGGGCAAGCCGCGGGTGTTCATGCCCTACGCGGGTGGGATGGCACGCTACCGGAGGACCTGCGACGAAGTTGCGGCAAACGGCTACACCGGCTTCGTGCTTGGTCTAGGCGGTGCGCAAGCCGGCGCCAAGAGCGTTGAGTTCGGCGCGGCGGGAGGAGCGCCCGGTATCTAGGATTATTGTACCCGTCACCGGTACGCAAACTCCCCTGGAAGCCGCTCCCTGATTGGTTCTAATAAATATAAAGTTCGGGATTCAAGGGTACTGCCCGGCCATCGACGGCGCCCAGCCGCCGCCCAGCGCCTTCATGAGATCGACACTCGCGGAGAGCCGCAACTGGCGGTTGCGCACGAAAGCGAGTTCCGCATCGTTGGCGGTGCGCTGCGCGTCCAGCACCTCGAGAAAGGCCGAGTAGCCAGCCTCGTAGCGCAGGCGCGCCAGGCGCAGCGCGCGCCGGGCGGCTTCCGCGCGCGCGAGGTAGTCCTCTTCGGCCGAGGTCGTGAGTTGCGCATTCGAAAGCGCGTCGGCCACTTCCCTGAACCCAATCTCGATGCTTTTCTGGTAGCTGGCGATGGCCTGATGCTGCCGCGCGATGGCCGCATCGGTGCGCGCCTCGTACCGGCCCCAATCGAAGAGCGGGAGCGTGAGCGCGAAGCCAAGCGACCAGATCGCGGAACTGCCCTGGATGAGCGACGAGAGCGCCTTGCTCTCCCAGCCATCGAGCCCTGTCAGCGAGATCGTCGGCAGCATGGCGGCGCGTGCAACGCCGATCTGGGCGTTGGCCGAGACGAGCGTCTGCTCGGCTTGCTGGATGTCCGGACGCCTCTCGATCAGGGATGACGGCAAGCCCGGCGGCGGCAGCGGCGGCACGGGCAGCGCGAGCAGGTCGCCGGTGGGCACCGCAAGGTCGAGCCGGCCGGCCAGCGTAGCCAGCTGGTGCTCGGCCAGCGCGCGCTGGCGCAGGAGGTCTTTAAGCAGCGCCGCGCTGTCGGCCCGCGAGCTCTCCGCTTGCGCGACCTCGAGGTCCGAAGCGATGCCCCCGCGCAACCGGTTGCGCACATAGGTCAACGCCTCTTCACGCGAGGCGAGCGTCTGGCGGGTCACCACCACCTGCGCGTCGAGCGAGCGCAGCGAGAAGTAAGCCTGCGCCGTCAGGCCGGTGAGGGAGAGGACTACGACGTCTTTCCCGTATCGCGTGGCAAGGGATTGCGCGCGGATGGCCTCCACGCCGCGGCGCAAGCGTCCCCAGAAATCGAGCTCGAACGAAGTGTTCACCGCCAGGCGCACGTTGTTGCGCACGAGCGGCACCGTGCCGGGAATCGGCGTGGCCTGCGTCGAGCTGATGCGGGACCGGGTCGGCACTGCGTTCAGGTCGATCTGCGGCAGGAAAGAGGCATTAGCCTCGCGAAGGTTGGCATCGGCTTCTTCAATCCGCGCAACCGCCAGGCGCACGTCGCTGTTGCGTTCCAGCGCACTCGTTACCAAAGCATTCAGCTGCGGGTCGCCGTAGAGCGTCCACCAGTCGGTTCGTAACTCGGAAGTGGGTGTGCCTGCCGCGGCCTCGGGGTAGGCGCCGGGTAGCTCATAGCTCGGACGCACGTAGTCAGGGCCGACCGGAGCGCAGGCCTCAAGACTCAACGCGACCGCGACTGCGACTGCGACGGTAGCGATGCGCAGCTTCATGGCTCGGCCGGCCTTGCCTTGCGCCGCGACAGCAGCACGAAAAACAGCGGGACGAACAGCGTCGCGATAAACGTCGCCGCAAGCATGCCGCCGAATACGCCGGTGCCCATCGAGCGCCTTGCAGCCGCGCCCGCGCCGGTCGCCACCACCAGCGGCACGACGCCGAGCACGAACGCAAGCGAGGTCATCACGATCGGCCGGAAGCGCAGGCGGGCCGCCTCGATTGCGGCATCGAAGGAACTCATCCCTTCGGCTTCTTTCTGGGCGGCGAACTCGACGATCAGGATGGCGTTCTTGGCCGCGAGGCCGATCAGCGTCACCAGGCCGATCTGGAAGTAGATGTCGTTGCTCATGCCGCGCAGGAGGACCGCCACGAGCGCGCCCAGCAGCGCGAAGGGCACGGAGAGCAGCACGGCCAGCGGCAGGGACCAGCGCTCGTACTGCGCGGCGAGGATCAGGAACACCATGATGAGCGCGAAACCGAAAGCGAATGTGGAGGCGCGCCCGACGCGCTTCTCCTGGAAGGCCTGCCCGGCCCATTCGAGCGAGTAGCCGGCGGGCAGCACTTTCGAGGCGACCTCCTCGACGGCCGCGATCGCCTGCCCCGAGCTCACGCCCGCCCCGCCGTTGCCAAGCAGCTTGGCGGCGACGAACCCGTTGAAGCGGTCGAGCTGCTCGGCGCCGACCACGTTCTTGATTCGCAGCAGGCTCTTCAGCGGCAGCATCTCGCCGCCGGTCGCGGAGCGTACGTAGACTGAACCGAGGTCTTCGGGCTTCAACCGGTATTCGGCCTCGGCCTGGATCTGCACGCGGTAGGTGCGGCCGAACTTGTTGAAGTCGTTTACGTACAGAGCGCCCATCGTGCTTTGCAGGGCGTCGAACACGTCGTTGACGGGGATGCCGAGGGCGAGCGCTTTCTCCCGGTCGACTTCGACGAAGATCTGCGGCACCGAGGGGCGGAAGAAGCTGTTGATGCCTGTGAGCTCCGGGCGCTTCCTTAATTCGGCGCTGAAGTCCTGCAGCACAACAGCCAGTTTTTTCGGGTCGCCGTCCGAGCGGTTCTGGATGTAGGCCTCGAATCCCGCGGCCGTGCCCAGGCCGCGGATCGGCGGCGGGTTGAACAGCAGCGCCATGCCTTCTCGGTACTGCGCGGTCTGCTTGGCACCGTAAGCGATCAGGTCGTAAGACGTGATCGGCCGTTCGTCCCACGGCTTGAGCGTGACGAACATCGTGCCCGCATTGGTCTTGTTGCCCCCGCCGATCAAGTCGAAACCGCTGATGGAGAACACGTGCTCGACGTTCGGGTTCTCGAGCAGGGTCTCCTGCACCTTAGCGCCGAAGCGCCCGGTCCGGCCGAGCGTGGCGCCGTCCGGCAGCACGAGCGCCCCATAAACGAAGCCCATATCCTCGGACGGGACGAAGCTGCCAGGGACGATGCGCAGCAGCCACGCCGCACCGCCAAGCGTTGCGGCGAAAACGATCAGCCCGACCAGCCAGTGCTTGAGGATCCAGCGCACGCCGCCCAGATAGGCGGCCGAGAGGCCTGCAAAGCCGCGGTTGAACGGCCGGAACAGACGCGACTCCGTGTGGGTTGGCTTGAGCAGCAGCGCACAGAGCGCAGGTGTCAGCGTCAACGCCACCGTCCCGGAGATCACCACTGAAATCGCCACCGTCACGGCGAACTGCTGGTAGAGCCGGCCGGCGATGCCGCCAAGGAACGCGACCGGGATGAAGACCGCGCAGAGCACGAGCACGATCGCGACCACGGCCCCGGAGACTTCCCGCATGGCTTCGACCGACGCATCGAAAGGCGAGAGGCCCTGCTCGGCCATGAGGCGCTCGACGTTCTCGAGCACCACTATTGCGTCGTCGACCACGATCCCGATCGCGAGGACCATCGCGAAAAGGGTGAGTGTGTTGATCGAAAACCCGAACGCGTACAAGCCCGCGAAAGCGCCGATGAGGGACACCGGCACGGCGATGATCGGGATCAGCGTCGCCCGCCAGTTCTGCAGGAAGACGAACACGACCAGCAGCACCAGGAATGCGGCGATCAGCAAGGTATGGATGACCTCGTTGATCGAGGCGACCACGAAGCGCGTGGTGTCGAACGGGATGAGGTAGGTCACGCCCTGCGGGAAGCTCTTGGACACCTCGCCCATCGTCTGGCGCACCGCCTCAGCGACCTTGAGCGCATTGGCGCCGGACTGCAGGAAGATCGCCGTGCCGATCGTCGGCTTGCCGTCGACGGAGACGAACTGGTCGTAGGTCTGCGCGCCAAGCTCCAGGCGAGCCACGTCTTTTACGCGGAGGACGCCGCCCGGCCCCGTCGAGCGCAGGATGATGTTGCCGAACTCCTCGGGCTCGACCATCCGGCCTTGCGCGGTCACCGTGAACACGAGCGACTGCGTGTCGGGCGCCGGCTCCTGTCCAATCTTGCCCGCGGCGTATTGCGCGTTCTGCGCGCGGATCGCGCTGGCCACATCCGTCGTGGTCACGCCCAGTTGCGCCATGCGGTCGGGCTTGAGCCAGACGCGCATCGAGTAGTCGCGGGCGCCGAAGATCGTCGCATCCGCCACGCCGGGCACGCGCCGCAGGATGTCGAGCACGTTCACCGTGATGTAGTTCGAGAGGAAAAGCGTGTCATAGCGCGGGTCGGTCGAGCTGACTGCGACCGCCATGAGGATGTCGGTCGAGCGCTTCTGCACGACGACGCCTGTCCGCCGCACGTCATCCGGCAGGCGCGGCAACGCGATCTGGACGCGGTTATTGACCTGGATCGTCGCGTTGTTGATGTCGGTGCCGACTTCGAACGTGCCCGTGATCGTGAGCGTGCCGTTCGAGGCCGACGACGAGTTGAAGTACAGCAGGCCCTCGACCCCGGAGAGTTGTTCTTCGATCGGCGCGGCCACGGTGCGGGCGAGCGTCTCGGCGCTGGCGCCGGGGTAGTTGGCGGTGATCGTGACGGTCGGCGGCGCGATCTCGGGATACTGCGCTACGGGCAGCACCTGCGAGGCGATGAGGCCCGCGAGCGTGATGACTATCGAGATCACGGCCGCAAAGATCGGCCGGCTGATGAAGAAACGGGTCATGCGCGCGCCCTTTGCTTACTTCGACTTCGCGGCGGGCGCGGCACCAGGCGCGGGCGCGGCCTGCGGAGGGGGCGCGTCCGTCACAGGCGTGCCGGGACGGATCTTGAGCAGGTTGTCCGCGATCACGCGCTCACCCGGCTTGAGGCCGCCGAGGATCATCCAGTCCGTCCCCACCCACTCGCCCAGCTGCACCGGGCGCAGTGCAGCCTTCCCTTCCGCATCGACCACGAAGACGAGGGCCCCTTTCTCGGTCTGCAGCACCGCGGGCTGGGGCACGAGGAAGACGTTGTCGCGTGCGCCGGCCACGAGTTGCACGCGGACGAACTGGCCGGGCAGGAGCTGCCGCTTGGGATTATCGAACTCCCCGCGCAACTGCTGCGTGGCAAGGCGCGGGTCGATCTGGGTGGCGGTGAAGTTCAGGCGCCCTTTGATCGGGTAAGGCGTGCCGTCTGGCAGCGTAAGACCCAGTTCGGTGCCGACGCCTTGGGTGAGGCGCCCGCCCGGCAGCTTTGCCAAATCCGACTCGGACAAGCTGAACCGCACCCAGATCGGGTTCACCTGGTAGATGCTCGTGAGCAGGCTGTCGGCACCTGCGGTGATGAGACTGCCCTCCGACTTGGCAGCGCGTCCCGTAACGCCGGCCACCGGCGCGGTGACAAGCGTGTACGACAGATTCAGTTCGGCCTGGCGGACATTCGCCTCGGCCCCTTGCTGGCTGGCTTCCGAGAGCTTCGAGGCGGAGGTTGCGTCGTCGAATTCCTTCTGGCTGATCGCCTTCTCCAGCGCGAGCGGCTTGAGGCGCCCAGCCTCCCTGCGCGCCTGCTCGCCACGCGCCCGCTCCTGCGCAAGCTGCGCGCGTGACTGGGCGAGAGCGATTTCGAACGGCGCGGGATCGATGCGGAACAGCGGCGCACCCGCGGCAACGACGTCCCCTTCGTTGTAGAGGCGCTTGAGGAGGATCCCTGCAACGCGCGCGCGCACTTCCACTTCCTTCGAGCCTTCTACCTGGCCGACGACTTCCACGCGGATCGGCACGCGCTGCGGTTGCACGGTGACGATCTTCGCCTGGACCGCCGGGGGAGCGGGCGGCTTGGGCGGTTCGCCCTTGCCGCAGGCGGTGAGCAGCGTGGCGCACGCCGCCGCGGCAATAGTGCGGAGGCGATCATGATGAGATCGTAAAAGCGACATGAGGGATCCAGTGCAGCGGGACGATCGGGATAGCACTCATTGTACTTTGGGTGTTTTCCGGGCCATCGTCAGGGAAGTAACAGCTTTGTAATACGGGCTCGGGCCCAGGCGAGCGCGGTGCGCGAACGCACTAGTCCTGTGCGTAAGGCCGGGTGATCGAGAGCCGGACGGTGAGTCCGGTGTGAAGCGCAATGCGCACGAGTGCCTCGAGGCTGAAAGCCTGGACCGTTCCGTTCTCAAGCTGGTGAAGCCGCGAGCGCGAGAGGCCCAGTTCTTCGGCCAGTTCGGTCTTCTTCATCTCGTACTGCTTGAGGCGCCCGCGGATGGCGGCGAGGGTTTGCTTGCGCAGGGCGAAAACCGGATCGGCGGCCATGGGCGGCTCCAGGGGTTAATGTACCGGTAACGATACACGAATTGGCCGCAAACCGGCTCCAGCATTGGGTCTATAAAAGTGAAAGTCGGCAATTCGAGGGCTAGACCCCCAGGTAGCGATGCCAGAGCCCGTGGTCCGCATCGAGCTCGGCAGAGGATCCCTCCCATGCAACGCGCCCGCGCTCGATGATCGTATGGCGGTCGGCAAGGCGAATCAACCGCTCGACGTATTTGTCGATCACGAGGATGGTCTGCCCTGCGGCGCGCAGCCCGGCGAGGCACGTCCAGATCTCCTCGCGGATCAGCGGCGCAAGGCCTTCGGTCGCCTCGTCGAGGATCATGAGGTGTGGGTTCGTCACCAACGCCCGGCCGATTGCGAGCATCTGCTGCTCGCCGCCGGAGAGCTGGTTGCCCATGTTCTCGGTGCGCTCGGCCAGGCGCGGAAACAGGCGCAGCACCTTGCCGACCGTCCACGGGTCGCGGCTGCCATTGCGGTTGCCGGCAAAGGCGGCGAGATTTTCACGGACGGTGAGGTTGGGAAAGATCTGGCGGCCTTCGGGCACGATGGCAATGCCGGAACGCGCAATCGCATCGGGTGCGGAGGCTTCGATTCGTTTGCCCCGAAATTCGATCGACCCGGCGCGCGAACGCGTGAGGCCGAGGACGGAGCGCACCGTTGTCGTCTTGCCCATGCCGTTGCGCCCCAGGAGCGCGACCACTTCGCCGGCCCGGATTTCAAGGTCGAGGCCGAAGAGCACCTGGCTCTGGCCGTACGCCGTTTCGAGCCCGGCAATCCGCAGCAGCGCGTCGCTCATGCCGGCACCTCTTCACCGAGGTAGGCGCGCTTGACCTCCGCATCGGCCCGGATCTCGTCCGGCGCCCCGGTCGCGATGATCGTGCCGTTGACGAGCACCGAAATCCGGTCGGCCAGCTGGAAAACCGCATCCATGTCGTGCTCGACCAGCAGCACGGTCACGCGCTCGCGCAAGCGTCGGATGAGCTCGATCATGCGCTGCGATTCGTCCGGCCCCATGCCGGCCATCGGCTCATCCAGCAGGACGATCCGCGGCCGGGTAGCCAACGCAAGGCCGACCTCGAGGCAGCGCTGTTCGCCATGCGCAAGGCTGCCGGCAAGCACGCGCGTGCGATCGCCCAGGCCGATTTCCACCGCGATGCGCTGCGCCTCGTCGATGAGTGCAGTCTCCCGGGCGACCGGTCGCCAGAAGGAGAAGCTCGATCCGCTGCGCGCCTGGACAGCGAGGGCGAGGTTCTCGACCACGTCGAAGCACCGGAAGATGCTGGTGATTTGGTAGCTGCGCGCAAGGCCGCTTCGCACACGCTCATGCTGGGACAGCGTTGTGATGTCGGCCCCTGCGAAAACGATGCGGCCGGCATCCGGCGCGAGGCTGCCGGAGATCTGCGCGATCAAAGTGGTCTTGCCGGCGCCGTTCGGGCCGATCAGCGCGTGGACTTCACCCGACGCAACGTCGAGCGTGACCCGATCGGTGGCGACGATGCCGCCGAAGCGCTTGTCCAGTGCATCGAGCCGGAGAAGAGGTTCAGCCATCGGCCTTCGCCTTTCGAGCGAACAGTCCGGCGATCCCTTGCGGCGCGTAGAGGACCACGGCGAGCATTGCAACGCCCACTGCCAAAAGCGAATGCTGCTGGTAATTGGGATACAGGGCGGCCAGCCACCCGATCTTGTGGTTGGCCAGCAGTTCTTCGAGGCCGAGCAACCCGACCGCGCCGATGAGCCCGCCGTACAGGTGGCCGACGCCGCCGAGGATCACCATGATCATGAGCTTGCCGGATTCGGTCCAATGCAGGATGCCTGGATTGACGTAGCTGTTCTGGTTGGCGAGCAGCGCCCCGGCCAGGCCGCCAAGCGCGCCTGCGAGCACGAAGCAAACGAGCTTGAAGCGAAACGCCGGATAGCCGATGGCTTCCATGCGCGTTTCGTTCTCGCGGACCGCCTGGATGACCCGGCCGAAGCGCGCATTCACCACGCGCGAGACGAAAAACAATGTCGCAGCAAGCAGCACGAGCACCACGTAGTAGAGGACGAAGTCGTCTTTCAGGTCAAGGCCGAAGCCGATCGTCGCGCGCTGGGTCAGCGTCAGCCCTTCGTCGCCTCCATACGCTTTCATGGAGATTGTCAGGTAATAGATCATCTGCGCGAAGGCGAGCGTGATCATGATGAAGTACACGCCACGCGTGCGGAGCGAAATGGCGCCTACGACCAGCGCCAGCAGGCCGGACACGGCCATTGCGAGCGGCCACGCGAGCCATGCATTCGGCAGGCCTTCGACAATCATGACCGAGGCCGTGTACGCGCCCGCGCCCACGAAGGCCGCATGGCCGAACGAGATCATGCCGCCGTACCCGAGCACGAGGTTGAGGCTCGTCGCCGCCAGTGCGTAGATGAGGATGCGGCTCGCCATGGTGACGTAATAGCCCTGGTCGAGCGCCTGCATGGCGGGCGGGAAAGCGAGTGCGGCAAGGAGCAGGACGAGTGGCAACGCACGGCGCATGGTCAGCCTCGCGCCGGGAAAAGGCCCTGTGGCCGCCAGAACAGCACGCCGGCCATCAGCACGTAAATGAGGATGGACGCGATCGCCGGGCCGATCGCGCTGGCGAAGGCCGGCGTGATGAACTCCCGAAGGATCGCCGGCATGAACGCGCGCCCGACCGTATCGACCATGCCGACCAGGATGGACCCGACCAGTGCGCCGCGGATCGAGCCGATGCCGCCGATCACGATCACGACGAAGGCGAGGATCAGGATGTTCTCGCCCATGCCGACCTGCACGGCGAAGATCGGCCCGAGAAGTGCGCCTGCAATTGCGCACAGCGCCGCCCCGAACCCGAACACGAGCGTGAAGAGTTTCTTGATGTCGACGCCCATGGCGAGCGCCATCTCGCGGTTGGATGCGCCTGCGCGTACCAGCATGCCGACGCGCGTCTTGGCGACCACCACATAGAGCAGGATCGCGAC
>JANXRZ010000229.1 GCA_025352885.1 Pseudomonadota bacterium
GCCCGCCGGCCCGACCATGTTCGCCTGCAGCAGGCGGTGGTTCGTCATCTCTTTCGTGTCGTCCGCATAGCCGAAGAGCGTGACCGTCAGCACGCTCAAGCTGAACGACCCCGAGCTCGTGCAGTTCAAACCCGAGTTCGACGACGGCATCAGCCTTGCGATCTGCGGGATCTTCCCGAACGCCACCGTCCACCAGATCATGAACAGCCTCGCGGCGCGGCACCTGCGCACTTTCAGCCAGCATGAGTTCGAGCTGACGGTCACGCTCTTCGGCTATGCGGACGACACGAAAGAGATGACGAACCACCGCCTGCTGCAGGCGAACATGGTCGGGCCGGCGGGCCTTATCTCCATGGAAGACGGCGAGGCGATCGAGATCACGCACCGGGCCTCGGCGAGTGAACAGGAGGCCTGTTCGGTGATCGAGATGGGCGGCGGCGGACCAATCACCGATCTCGACCACCGCGTGAATGACGTGCCCTGCCGCGGCTTCTGGTCCTATTACGCCGAACTCATGGGCATCGAACCCGATGGAGCCGTGCGGTGAACCCCACGGACTGGCGCGAAGCGGCCGAAGACCTGATGGCCGAGTATGCCGACCTGATCGACTCGGACCGGCTCGAAGCCTGGCTAGACCTCTTCGCCGAGGAGTCGGTCTACCAGGTGCTGACCCGCGAGAACTTCGACCAGAACCTGCCGGCCGCGCTGATCCTCTGCACCAACAAGAACATGCTGCGCGATCGCGTCATGTCGCTCCGGAACGCGAACGAATACAACCTCCACTACGATCGCCACTTGATCAGCAACGTGCGGATTGCAGCCGGGGAAAGCGGGATCTTGAGCTTAAAGGCGAACTACGCGGTCTACCAGACGACGTTCGAAGGCCAGACGACCTTGTTCAGCGTCGGCCGTTATGAGGACAAGGTTCGGCTGGAAAGTGGGCGGCTTCTGTTCGTCGAAAAGACCGTGATCGTGGACACCTTCTCCGTGCCGTCCCTGCTTGCGACGCCGCTCTAGCGCGCTAGGTGTTATACCAGTTTAATAATCAGAATTGGCAGGACAGCCGCCCTGCAGTTAAGTCTACGGAAATGAATGTTTCACTTTACCGGATTTCTGACGAACTCCAGCAGCGCATTCCCTACCTCATTCTCCGCAGTGTTGATGTGCGCGATGATCGAACTGTGGTTATGGCCCCAGAGTTGCATGAAGCGCGGCGCCCTGCCGTTGGCCGCGGCCAGCTTGTGCGCCAGTTCCAGGCAGTAGACATCGAGCATCGGGTTTTCATATTGGGCAATCGCGATGAAGGTCGGCACGCTGTCCTTGCCCGCCAGATGCAGCGCTGAACGTTCCTCGTACGTTGAGTTGTCGGTGCCGTAATAGGCCTCGACCTTCTTCGCATTGGGATTGGACGGCAGGTTGTCCGCCCTCACCCGCCCGCTGATCACGATCGAGCCGGTGACCTTGGGCCCGCCCTCGGAGCCTTCTGCGCCGTAGGCATACGCCGCCGTATGCGCTGCGCCCGCCGAGTGCCCGAAGACGAACAGTTGCTTCATGTCCACACCGAGCGAATCGGCATTTTTTTCGACCCATTGGCAGGCGCTGCGCAGGTCAACCGTGCCGGCGGGGTATTGCGCCTCAGGCGCCGCGCGATATTCCATGTTGACGCCGACGATGCCATGGCGCGCAAACCAGACGCAGACATTGCCGTAGACCTCGGCCGTGCGGTCCTTCTCGCCGTCGGTGAACGCTCCGCCGTGCATGAACACAACGACTGGCGCGCTCTTTACGCCCGCGGGGGAGTAAATGTCGAGCACGTGCCGATTATGAATGCCGTATGGGACGTCGCGCCTGATCGTCACGCCGTCCATGGGGCAGCGGGCGAGCACTTCGCTGAACGCCTTGATCGTCGCCAGGACGTGTCCCGGCACGTTGGTCGCCCATTTCGGGCCGACCTCGGCCATCATCTGGCGCAGGCTGTCGGGGATCTCGATTTCGTTTGTCATTCCCGGCTCACACCGAAGCCCTCAGGCCGACGAACTTCCATTGTGAATACTCCTCCATTGCGTAGCGGATGCCTTCTCGCCCGTAGCCCGATTGCCGGACGCCGCCGAACGGGTACATGTCCAGGCGGAAGCGGCTGGCTTCATTGATCCACACCGATCCCGAGTCGAAGCGCTCGGCAACTTTCATCGCGGCGTCGAGGCTTGAGGTGAAGCAGGCGCCCTGAAGGCCGAACTGCGAGTCGTTGGCCTGCGCAAGCGCATCGTCGAGGTTCTGGGCCGGCTGCACGACAACGACCGGCCCGAAGACTTCCTCGCACAGTAGGCGGGAAGTCCGCGCGGCGCCCACAAGGATGCCGGGCGACACGACCGCGCCCGTGCGCACCGGCTCGAGCGCGAGCCTGGCCCCTTTTTCGAGGGTGTCGGCGACCATGGCCATGACGCGTTCGGCGGAAGCGACGCTGACCATCGGTCCGACGTCGACGCCCTCCTCGTCCGGCAGCCCGACCTTCAGCGACTTGGCGGCCGCGACGAACAACGTGAGGAACTTGTCGAACACCGCCTTTTCCACGATCACGCGTTGCGCCGAGATGCACTGCTGCCCGCTCGCCTCGAACCCGGCGCGCGCGATTTTTTGCGCGGCATCTTCGAGATTGGCGTCCGCCAGGACGATGTTCGCCGCGCTCGAGCCGAGCTCAGCGCAGAACTTCTTCGCTCCCGCCGCGCGTGCCAGCGCTTCGGCCGCGGCAACCCCTCCGGTCAGCGTCACGACCGCGACCTGCGGATGGGCAGCCAGCGCCTGCGCAGCGATCCGGTCGCCGGGAATCACGTTGAAGAGCCCGTCGGGCAGCCCGGCCTTCTTGCAAAGTTCGGCGATGAGCAGCGCCGTCTCGATCCCCGTCGGATGCGGCTTTACGACGACCGCATTCCCTGTGGCGAGGGCTGGTCCGATCTTCTGCACTAGCAAATTGGCAGGCGCATTGAAAGGCGTGATCGCGCCGACCACGCCATACGGAATGCGTTTCGCGAGCCCAAGGTGGCCTGCGCCCAGAGGCACCGTATCGACCGGCACGAGCTCGCCCCGCCAGGTGACGAGCTCGGCCACGCACCCGCGCAGGAATTCCGCGACGCGACCGGCCTCGAACGTGGCCGCGCGCCGCGGCTTGCCGATCGCGCGCACGATGCTGTCGACGATCGGGCCGGTATTCGCACCCACTGCCTTTGCGATCGCCTCGAGCCAGGCCACCCGCGTTGCGGTCGACGCATAGCGGTGCGCTTCGAAGGCGGCCGCCGCGTTCTTAACGGCCGCGTCCACGAGGTCCACCCCTGCGTCGGGCATGCGATAGCTGATGCTCCCGTCGACCGGGCTGGCGAGTTCGATGCGCGTAACGGATGGATGAACGGCCACGGCCTGTCCGCCGATCCAGGCGCCCAATTCGAGGCTCATTTTTTTCCTCTTTCGCGCTCGACGTTCATGCGCACGAGGAAGATCAGCAGCGGGTGCACGCCCGCCGCGACGATGCCAGGCGCGTCGAAGTCGATCAGGAGTTTGCGGTGGGCGCCCTCGAGGTGATACCGGTCGGCGTACCCTTCCGGATCGGCGAAGTGCGCATCGCGCGACGCGCGATCGTTCGCCATGTTGAAGAGCGCACTCGTAAGCGCCTGCAGCTCTGGGGCGATTTGCGGATAGTGCGGCAGGTCCGCCGCGCCCTGGACGGGCGTATACCAGCCGAGCGAGGCGTAGTTGTGATGCCAGCTCGGATTGAGCTGCACGATATCGGGCTTGCGCTCCCCGAGCGCGCCGGCGGCCACGGCCCAGCAGCGCAGCTCGATATTGCCGGTGTCATCGAGCGTTTTCTCGTTGTAGCCGAGCAGCGTCTTCAGGCGCCCTTCCTTCAGCGGCTCGAGCACGGACTTGTCGAATGCGAGGGCCGGATTGCTGTAGTTGTCGGTCCCCGGGAAGTGCGACATGCCGCCGCTCGCGACGATCACTGCGCGCACGCCGATTGAGGCGAGTCCCCGCGCAAGTGCCTGCCCGAAAGCGTAGCAGCGCTCCATCGTCGGCTGCGGCGGCAGGTAGGCGTTGACATAAATCGGCAGGACCGGCGCGTCGCCTATGCCGAGGTGAGTCATCGGGATGCCGAGCGCGTAATCAATTTCCGCCGTGCTCGTGAAAGCCGGATCGAAGCCCGCCCGGTAAAAATCCTTCACCAGCGCAAACGAGATCTCGCTCGCGATGTTGAACTTGAAGTCCCGGCCCGCGAACTGCCCGCGCCCCACCCCGCCGACGTGCAACGTGAAAGGCGGCGCGACGTTGGCGAAGAACTGCTGCGCATGGTCGTTGCCAATCACGATCCAGACATCCGGCTTGAGCGCCTTCAACCCGTCCCCAATGGTCTTCGCGACCTTCTGGACTTCGGCGATGGTCGCCTTGTCCTCCGTCTCTGGCTGGGTGAAGAACTGCGGCGCATGCGGCAGCATGGCGCCGCCGAGAATGTAGGGGTTCGACATGGGGGCCTTGTTGGTGCGGGTTACTGCTCCATCTTGAAGTTGGCCGCCTTGCCTGCGCGCGTCCAGCGCTCGATCTCGTTACGCACATGCGCGGCGAGCTCAGGCGAAGTGCCGCCCACAGGCGTTGCCCCCAGGGACTTAAGGCGGTCGCGGAAATCCGGAGAATTGGTGGCCTTGGCGACCTCCGCGCTCAATCGCGTCGTGAGTTCGGGCGACAGGCCGGCCGGCGCAAAGATCGCGTACCACGCCATGACTTCGAATCCCTTGTAGCCCTGCTCCGAGAAAGTGGGCACATCGATGCTGGTCACCCGCTGCGGCGCGGCGAGCGCAAGCGGACGCAGCTTGCCGCCCTTGATGTGCGGATCCGCCGCCGTGATGCCCACCGACATGAACGCGATCTGCCCGCTGACCAGGTCCACGAGCGCAGGGCCCACGCCTTTGTACGGCACATGGGTCGCATTGAACCCGGCAATGCTTGAGAAGAGCGCGATCGCAAGATGGTGCGGCGAGCCGTTGCCGGCCGAGCCGTAGGGCAACCCCGGCTTGGCTTTTGCCAGCTGCACGAACTCGGCGAGCGTGTTTGCCGGCACGCTCGTATTGACTACCAGCACTTGCGGGATGGTCGTCACCAGCGAGATCGGCGTGAAGTCCTTGACCGCGTCGTACGTGAGCTTCGGATTGAGCGCCGGGTTGATGCCGTGCGTGGTCGTCGCGCCCACCAGGAGCGTGTAGCCGTCGGGTGCGGACTTCGCGACGCGCTCCGAGCCAATCGCCCCCGCGGCGCCGGAGATGTTCTCGACCACGACCGACTGTCCCATGCTCTCGGTCATCTTCGCGCTGATGCCCCGTGCAACGAGGTCGATTTCCCCCCCCGGCGGGAAAGGCGCAATCAGCCGGATGGGCTTGGTCGGAAATCCCTGGGCGATAGAACAAGCCGAAACCAGCATAAGCAGCGCGAATGCAGCCGTGCGCATCATCGAATCCCTCTCGTAAAAATGGTGTAGTCCTCCATAAGCAAATCGTACACCGGCAACACTCCTACGATGTGAAACACCTCTCTGTAAAATGCGATCCTGGGCGAAACTACGTACGAACACTCCGGAGATCGATCATGACTGCCGCACGCCATCCCAAGCCCGCCGACATCGCGAACCTCTCGCTCGAGGAAGTCGGGCAGAAATTCGTTGCGCGGTTCCGCGACCGCAAAGCCGACTGGGCCGCATTCGAGGACGCAAAACTCGAGGGCTTCAAGCGCGCGCAACACCGCTTCATCGGCGCCGGCGGTTCGGGCAAGCACGGCGATGCCGCCGTCATCCCGCCGCGTGCTTTCACGCTGAGCATCATGTATGTCGAGCCCGGACAGGGCAATGCTGCGCACACCCACGAAGTCGAGGAAATATTTTTCGTGCTCCAGGGTTACCTCACAGCGTTCATCGAGGACGAAAGCGGCAAGCGCATCGACATCCGCCTAGGGCCGTGGGAGTGCATCGCGTGCCCGCCGGGCGTCATCCACGGCTACATCAACGACAGCCTCGAGC
>JANXRZ010000244.1 GCA_025352885.1 Pseudomonadota bacterium
AGAAAGCCCAGCTGAAACGCTGAGGCGCATAAAAAAAGCCCGGCCGATGCGCCGGGCTTTTTTATGCGCTTTACTTTGCTAGCCGAGCACGCCTTTCGAGCGCAGCGAGGCAAGCGCCTTGTCGTCGAGCCCAAGCACTTCGCGCAGCACCTCTTCGGTGTGCTCGCCGAGCGAAGGCGAGGGCGTGCGCACCGAGCCGGGCGTGGCCGACAGCCGCGCCGCAACGCCCACCACGCGAGTCTTGCCGACCTTGGGATGGTCCATGTCGATGATCGAGTTGCGCGCCTTCACCTGCGGGTGGTCGACGACCTGTGCAAGGTTGTTGATCGCGCCGACCGGCACGCCGCCCTCCATCAGGATCTTCTCCCACTCCTCGTAGGGGCGAGTGAAGAACACCTCCTGGAGAAGCGCGACGAGCGCTGTACGGTTCTCGTCGCGGTCGTTGTTCGTTTTGAAGCGCGGGTCGGTGGTGAGGTCCGGGCGGCCGATCACCGGGCAGAAGAGCTTCCACTGCTTGTCGCTCGCCACGGCCAGCGCCAGGTCGCGCGTCTTGGTGTGGAAGGTCTGGTAGGGAAGCAGCGCCTTGTACGCGGTGCCGAGCGGCTTCGGGATCTCGCCATTGGCAAAGTACGCGCCCAGCATGATGCCGAGCAGCCCGAGCTGGCCTTCCATCATGGACACGTCGATCGACTGGCCTTGGCCGGTCTTTTCCTTCACGCGCAGGGCAAGAAGGATCGAGTACGCCGCGTTCATGCCGGCGGTCAGGTCCGCGACCGAGACGCCGCAGCGCACGCCGGTGCCGTCGGGCTCGCCGGTCACGCTGATCATGCCGCTCTCGGCTTGCAGGATGAGGTCGAGCGCCGGGCGGTCCCGATAGGGGCCGTCCTGTCCGTAGCCCGACACCGAGCAGTAGACGATGCCGGGATTGCGCTTCTTCGCGACCTCGTAGCCGAGGCCGAGCTTCTCCAGTGCGCCGGCGCGGTAGTTCTCGAGCACGACGTCGCACTTTTCCACCATTCGCAGGAACGTTTCCCGGCCTTCGGGGTGCTTGAGGTCGAGGACGAGGCCTTTCTTGTTCCGGTGCAGGCTGACGAAGTAGGACGTCTCGCCACCCGGCATCGGCGCGCCCCAGGACCGGGCAATGTCGCCCGTCCCCGGCGGCTCGATCTTGAAGACCTGCGCGCCGAAGTCGGCAAGCATGGTGGAGCAGAAGGGACCGGCCAGCGCGTGGCTGAGGTCGAGGACCTTGACGTCTTCCAGCGGCATGAGCATTCAGCGACCCGCGTTTCTTATGGGAGCGCGGATTCTAGCAAGCTGAAAAAAAGGGGCCAGGCCCCTTTTTTCTTACATCTTGCGATTGCGCTCCCAGTTCAGGCGCGCTTCTTCCATGCGCTGCTCACGCGTCTGCGTCGTGGGGACGTCGGACACGCGGCTCACTTTCTCGCTCCGCGCGGTGGAGCGGGTCGTGTGCGTGGCATGCGTGCGCGTGGCGTGGCGAGTGGCCACATGACGCTTGGCCGGCTTGACTTTTGCGTGTTGCGCGGCCGCCGGCTTGTCGCCTTTCACCTTGGCGACGACGTTGTGGGCTTTTTCCTTGATCTTGCGGCCCGTGTTCTTCACGCCGTCCTTGAACTTCGCATCCTGCTCTGGCGTCGTGGGCGTTGCCGTACTGGCGCCGCCATTGTCTTTGGCGACGGCCGTTCCCGTAACGCCCGCTACGCCGAGCATCGCTGCAACAAGCGTTGCCAATAGTGTTTTGTTCATCTTGTGTCTCCTTGAATTCTTGGTTCGTCCCTGTACCCTAAGAACGAATGATCGTCCTGCCGGTTGACCCGGCGCGATACGACTTTTAACGGGAAACTACCGCAGGGTTGCGCCTACGGCTGTAAGTGTCCGCTACTTCTGTTTGCGCGCTTCTACATCCCAGAACGTTTTCCAGTCCGATCCGCCGGCGTGGTATTCCCACTTGGCGGCCATCGCGGTGCCGTCGTCGCTGAACACCATCGTGCAGCGCACGTCGCTTTCGTTATCCTCGAGGCGCCACTTCCCGGTGAGCAGCCACGCGCGGTCACGCTCGTGCAAGTGCCAGCGGTTGATCACGCCGTTGTCGGAATACGTCTGGACGAAATAATCGTCGTTCGAGGTATCGCGCCCGATGATCTCGATGAACGCCGTCGTGTTGTCCCCGACTTTTCCGTCGAACTTGTGGACGAGGAAGCGGTTGCCGTTGAGCCACTCGTAGGTTTCGGTCGCAGTAATGCGCGCATCCGGGCCTACGGGACCGGCGTGCTGGTGGCCGGTCGTCAGCCATCTGCCTGAGAAGACATCGAGGTGGACCAAGGCATCTGCAGACGACATGAAAGCTTTCCCGGACGGAAGAGGGTCAGCTTCGATTTTCATGTCTTTAAGGCGCTCCGTCTGTACGCTTGCGCACTCACGAACCGGCGGCGCTCACTCCCGCAAGCTGCGCAAGTACAGACGATGCAGTCTCCAGTTGCCCGGCCGGGATTGCCTGCAATGCCTGCGTCGCCACAAGCTCCGCGGACTCGAGGGCATTTGCAAGCAGACGGTTGCCCGCAGCCGTGATTACCGCGTAGCCGATCCGCGCGTCGCGAGGGTCGCGCTGTCGCTTGACCAGGCCGATCTTCTCGAGCGGGATCAGGCCCCGGGTGATGCCGGAAGCGGTCAGCCCGAGCCGCTCTGCCAGGTCCACGCGCCGCATCCGACCGCCGGGTGCCCGGCTCAAGGCCGAGAGCACCATGAAGTCGGCGAAGCTCAGGCCGTGGTAAGTGCCGAGCGCGATGTCCAGGCGCCGGCCAAGCATTGCATAGGCGCGGTTCAGCCGAAAGAAGAACTCGAGTGCGGCGCTTGTTTCAGGGGTGTCACGGTTCTCGCTGACCATTGCAATCTCCCAGGCCGCATTGCGGCATAAAGTGATTGCACTTTACTTGAGTACGCAACGATATGTCAAGCACAACGCAACTTTGATAGGAGCGCCCGCACGCGGTCCGGCGGCGCTTCCTGCAGCGTGCGCAGGTTCGCCTGTGCAATTCGGTCGGAGACCGGCATCGGGCTCGTGATCGCCATGAGTTCGGTCGCGCTCAGGCCCGCGGTGTTCACGTAGTCGATGAGGCCGGACCCGCGCACTTCGTGCAGCAGGCTCGCGCGCACGAGTTGCACCGTCGGGTCGGGGCTGCGCCGGATGAAGCGCACCGCGCGGTGCTCGTCAGCGAGGTCTTCGGCAAACTCGGGATGGAAGGGCACGCAGTAGAAAGGCGTGTCGCCGTTCGGATGGCGCTGCTGCATGCGTTCGCGGGCAGCAGAGACCAGCTGCTCGAAGGCCGCCGCGCCGCCGGTAAAGCCAGGGAGGATCAGCAGCGCCACATCGACCGAAGGGACAGGCAGGGCCTCCACTTCCTCGATTGCGCTCGAAAGTGCCCCCAGGGCATCTTCTTCAAGCAGCACGGCGCGGTGCAGCCGCCCGGATTCCCGCGTGCGCTTTGCATAAGGGCACAGGTTGAACGCTTCGATGAATTCGCGGTTGTAGCGGTCGTTCCGAGCGAGGGCGGCAGCGATGCGCGGATCTTCGGCCGCGGAGGCGGCCGCCTGATTCACCTCAGAGCTTCCCAGAACGCGACCATCCTCTTCCTCATCGCCGCATCGGGCAATCGGCCTCGGGCGGCATTGAGGTTGTCCGTCATGTAGTCGGCCTTGTCGGTGCCGGGAATGACGCCGTTCACCGCCTCGTTCGAGAGCAGGTACTTGAGGAAGACCTGCGCCCAGCTGGTGGCGCCGATCTCGGCGGCGAAATCGGGCAGGGGCCGGCCGCGCACGGCGCTGAAGAGCCTGCCGCGCCCGAAAGGCAGCGCCGTGAGCACCGCTGTGCCGCTGTCACGGGCAATAGGAAGCAGGCGCTCTTCGGCTTGGCGTTCGGAAAGCGAGTAGGCGACCTGCAGGAAGTCCGGCTTTTCGCGCCGCACCACATCCCCCAGCGCCTCGTAGCTCGACGGGTTCGAATTGGTAATCCCGATGTACCGAGTGCGCCCCTCGTCGCGCCATTCGCGCTGGAGTGCAAGGCTCGTGTTCGGATCGCGCACGTTGTGCACCTGCATGAGGTCCACTTTCTGCGTCTTGAGCCGCTGAAGCGACTGGTTCATCTCGGCAATCGTGTCCTCGCGCCCGGTTACTCGGACCTTGGTAGCGAGGAACACCTTGTCCCGCAGCCCAAGTTGCGCAAGCAGGTCGCCGACCACGTCCTCGGCCGTCCCGTAGGAGGGCGCGGTGTCGATCAGGCGGGCGCCCCCTTCCACGAGCGTGCGCAGGACGGCGCTGCGCTCGGTGCGCTTGGCCGCATCGCCGCCGATGT
Organism: Pseudomonadota bacterium; assembly: GCA_025352885.1. Taxonomy (GTDB): domain Bacteria; phylum Pseudomonadota; class Gammaproteobacteria; order Burkholderiales; family SG8-39; genus SZAS-79. Next base: position 4,367 of record JANXRZ010000244.1, read on the forward strand.
CGAAGACGATCGCCGTGCCGATGCCCACGACGGGCAGGCGCTCGCCGCTGTGCGGGATCGGGCGCGTGAGGACGGAGTCGGCCGCCCAGGCGGGCAAGGGAATCGCTGCGGCGAGGGCCGCCGTCGCTGAAAGGAAGTCCCGGCGGGTAAGGGGGGCGAAAGGTTTCATGGCAGTCGTACAGTACCAAAAAATCTTCCATCGCCCGGGCGGCAACGCGCAGAATGATGCGGCGGGGAGCCCCTTTCCAGGAGGACACGTTATGAATCGCGTAATAAGTGCCTTACTCTTTTCGCTGCCCGTGGCGTTCGCCGCCTTTGCCCATGACGAGGATGCCGCTGCCGGTAAGGCGCCGCTCAAGCTCGGCAAAGTGGCGTTCGCCAACACCTGCAGTCCGGCCGTGCAGCCGCAGTTCGAGCGCGCCGTGGCGCTGCTCCATTCGTTCTGGTTCAACGAGGCGGAGAAGGCTTTCCGCGACGTGCTTTCGCACGATCCGGGTTGCGCGATCACGACCTGGGGCATCGCGACCGTGCGCATCGGCAATACCTTTGCGGGGAATGCAACCGCGGCCGATGCCAAGGTCGCGCAGGAAGCGATCGCGCAAGGCCGCTCCATCGGCGCGAAGAGCGAGCGCGAGAAGGGCTACATTGAGGCGGTGTCCGCGTACTGGGACAACTTCTCGCAGCCGCATGGGGCGCGCATGGAAGCGATCTCCAAGAGCTTCGAGACGCTCGCCGCACGCCTGCCGCAGGACGACGAGGCGCAAATCTTCAGTGCGATCTACCTGACCGCGATCCAGTCGCCGATGGACAAGACCTTCGGGCCAACGCTCAAGGCCGCTGCGAGGCTCGAGCCGCTGCTGGTCAAGTACCCCGATCACCCGGGCGTCGCGCACTACCTCATCCACAGCTACGACTACCCGCCGATTGCCGAGAAAGGCATTCCGGCCGCCAAGCTCTATTCGCAGATCGCTCCCTCGGCCCCCCATGCGCTGCACATGCCGTCGCACATCTTCACGCGGGTCGGGGCGTGGCAGGAATCGGCCGAGACCAACCGGCGTTCGGCCGACACGGCCATCAAGGAACGCTCGAGCGGCGACCAGCTGCACGCCCTTGACTACCTCGTGTACGCCAACCTGCAGCTCGCGCGCGACAACGAAGCGCGCGCCGGCATCGAAGAGGCCAGGACCATCGCCAACCTGAACCCGGACGCCCGCCAGATCTGGTACGCCGTGTCGGCGATGCCCGCGCGGTATGCGGTCGAGCGCGGCATGTGGAAGGAGGCCGCGGGCCTTGAGCCCGTGCCGAGCCGGTATGCGTTCGCAACGGCGATGACGCTGTATGCAAAAGCCCTGGGCGCGGCACGCAGCGGCAACGTTGCATCCGCAGAAGCGGCGACGAACGAATTGGGCGAGATCGCCAAAAACCTTCGCCAGATGAAGGACGAGTACTGGGCGACCGAGGTGCGCGTGCAATACCTGGGCGCGCAGGCGTGGACCGCCTATGCGGCCGGCAAGCGCGATGAGGCGCTCGCCCTGATGCAGGAAGCCGCCAAGCTCGAGGACACGAGCGAGAAGAACGCCGTATCGCCGGGCCGGCTGATCCCGGCGCGAGAGCTGCTTGGCGACATGCTCATGGAATCGGGAAGGCCGGCAGAGGCGCTGGCCGAGTACGAGCAGTCGCAGGTGCGCGACCCGAATCGCCTCAGGGGCCTGTTCGGCGCGGGGCTCGCTGCTGCGCAGGTCGGCGACAAGGCGAAGGCGCAGCAGTATTTCCGTCGCGTCGCGGGGCTGGCCGGAACGTCGGACACGCGGCCGGAACTGCGCAAGGTGCGGGAGTACCTTGCCGTGAACTGAGCCGGACGGGAAGCTGGGCCTGCGCGGCCAGCTTCCAGGTTAAAGCATAAAAGTCAAACATTTAATTTCGTAGATTTAATAGGGGAGCGGTGAAAATGGCAGTTCAGTTGTCAAAAAAAGAAAAATATAAGTCGAGTATCCTGGCCTTTCTGCTGGGGCTGCTGGCTGGCTGCGCACACCAGCCTGGCGTCATGGAAGGTCCGCTGACCATTGCGAAGCAGGGAAGTTTTTTCGTCGGCGGCAGGAGCGTGCAGTCCGAAGCGCTCTCGACGCTGCCGGCTTACGCGCCGTCAGGGACTATTGCCGTTGAACAGATGTACGTGCACTACCAGTTGCCGGTCGTGCCGGTCGGACCGGCGATCACGCTGATCCATGGCTGCTGCCTTACCGGCAAGACGTGGGAGACCACGCCGGACGGCCGCATGGGCTGGGACGAGTATTTCCTGCGCAGGGGGCGCGGCGTGTATGTCATCGACCAGGTTGCGCGCGGGCGCTCGGCGGCAAATCCTTCCGCGATCAACAGCGTGAAGATGGGCAAGACGGCGGCAGATACGCTGCCGCCCGTGTTTTCCGCTGCGCAGGAAGCGGCGTGGGCGATCTTCCGCTTCGGGCCCGAGTACCCCAAGGTCTTCCCTGGCATGCAGTTCCCCCTCGAGGCGATGCCCGAGTTCTGGAAGCAGATGGTGCTCGACTGGAACGCAACGATGCCGACGCCCAATCCTACGGTGCCGGCCTTGTCCGAGCTCGCGGTAAAGCTCGACGGCACGATCCTCATGAGCCATTCGCAGTCCGGCATCTATCCTTTCCAGGTGGCTGCGCTCAACACACGCGGCATCTCGGCGATCGTTTCGATCGAACCCGGCGCGTGCCCAGCCGCCACGGAGGACCTGAAGCCGTACCTCAAGATGCCGATCCTCGTGTTGTGGGGCGATTACGTCGACCTCGCGCCGCGCTGGTCACCTCGCCTCAAGATGTGCCGCGCGTTCGTCGAGGCGGTGAACAAGGCGGGGGGCCGCGCGGAGAACGTCGTGATGCCTGAGATCGGCATGAAGGGCGGCTCGCACATGCTCATGCAGGACCGCAACAGCCACGAAGTCGCCGACTGGCTGCTGGCGTGGATCGACCGGAACGTTCCCCGGTAAAATCGCGCCATGCCGGTCTACGAATATTCCCCGACCTCCGGCCAGTGCACCCAGTGCACCGGCGTGTTCGAAGTCTTCCAGCGCATGGCCGAGGACAAGCTCACGCAATGCCCCGGCTGTGGCCAGCCCTGCGAGCGGCGCATCAGCCTCGTAGCGGTAAGCAGCGGCCGGTTTTCCACTTCGGATGCCGCGGTGAAGCGCTCAGGCATGACGAAGTACGTGAAGCAATCCGACGGGAGCTACGAGCGCACGGTGGGCACCGGCGGCCCTGAGGCGCTAATTCGCTAGCTGGAACTTCATCGCCCGCTGCACCGCGGGTCGGGCACCGATTTCGGCTAGCCAGCGGTCCACGTTGGGCACGTCCCCACAGATCTTCGGAAGAACGTTCTTCGCGCGCGCATCCCGTTGGAGGTGCCGGCTGCATAAAGGTCGATCATTTTCAGGCCTCAGTCGACGATGGCTTGGTAGGTGAGCTGCCGCATCATTGCGCGGTAGTGACGGCGCAGGTCCGGCGAGCACAGCATAAGTACGCCGATCAGCTGCTCCTTCGGGTCGATCCAGAAATACGTCCCGTGCACGCCCGACCAGTAGAAGTCCCCCACCGACCCGGGCACGGGATTGCGGCCGGCTTCTTTCCTCACGCAGAACCCGAGGCCGAAGCCCTGGCCGAATTCCGGGATCGGCGCCGACTCCTCGAACTGCGCGCGCGTGGTGGCGCTGAAAGCGATGCCCGGCGGCAGGTGATCGCTCGACATGAGCTCAACTGTTTTTCGGGAGACGAGGCGCACGCCGTCGAGCTCGCCGCCGTTCAGGAGCATCTGCGCGAAGCGGTGGTAGTCCGGCGCGGTGGAGACCATGCCGCCGCCGCCCGAAAGGAATTTCGGACGGGTGCCGAGCGTGCGCGACATTGGCGGGCGTTCCCCGATTTTGGGGTCGACCTGCGCTTCCGCAATGCGGTCGCCTTTCTCACCCGGCACCATGAAGCCCGTGTCGCGCAAGTCGAGCGGGGCGGTGATGCGCGTGGCGATGAACCGGTCAAGGTCCAGTCCCGAGACGACTTCGACGAGCCGTCCGAGCACGTCGGTCGACATGCTGTAGTCCCAGACTTCGCCGGGCTGGTTCTGCAATGGCAACTTGGAGAGCTTGGTGATGAACTCCGCATTGGTCTGGTTCGGGTCGAAGACGTCGGCTTCGCGATAAGCCTTCTTCACCAGCGAATCGCCGAACTGGCCGTAAGTGACTCCGGAGGTGTGCCGCAGGAGGTCCTGCACCGTCATTTCCCGCCGCGCGGCTTCGAGGACGAGCGTGCGGTTGCCCGCAGAATCGGTTTTCTCG
>JANXRZ010000254.1 GCA_025352885.1 Pseudomonadota bacterium
GCTTTCAGCGCATCGACGATCGGCCGGGCGGAAAGATAGGCATTCGCGGAAACGATTTCGCCGCTGCCGGTCTGCAGCATCGCATCGGCTTCGTAGACCTCGCGCTTGGCGATGTCGATGCGTTCGCGGACATCGTCGCCATTGACGACCCCGATGCGCAACTTCGGCAGGCCGAGCCGCTTTGCCAGGCGCGCAATGACCTTCGCCGCGCCCGGCGGATTCGCCGCGCCGAAATTACCGATGATCGGGATACCGTGGTCGGCGCAGCGCTTGAGGATCGGCTCGAGCAATCGTTCGAGCATCGGCTCGTACCCGCGCTCGGGGTCGCGGCGCTTTTCGAGTTGCGCCAGTGCGACCGTGCGTTCGCCCAGCACCTCGAAGAACACGGCAGAAGGTCCCCCGAGCTCAATCAGCGTGTCGACGACCGGACCGGGCGCATCCACGCGATCGCCCGAAAAGCCGGCGCAATTGCCCACCCTGAAAAGCTCCGCCATCGTGTCTCCGTCGCTGTGTACCCAGCTTGCCTCCCGCTCATCTTACCTGCGTGGAGCGGCTAAAATCGGAGAAACAACAAGGAGACATTCATGGACAGGCGTGACTTTCTGGCGGCCGGGGCCGCCCTTTCGACGGCTTCAGCCTTCTCCGCGCGCAGCGCATTCGCGCAGGAGTTCCCGACGCAGCCGATCAAGTGGATCGTGCCGTACCCGCCCGGCGGCGGCACCGACGTGCTCGCCCGCACACTGGCCGAGGCAATGCGCGTGGGCCTCGGGCAGCCGGTATTGGTGGACAACCGTCCGGGCGCCGCGACGAACATCGCGGGGGAAGCCGTTGCCCGCTCGAAGCCCGACGGCTACACGGTCATGTCGGCCGACAACGCGATCCTGACTTTCAACGAGCACCTCTTCAAGAAGCTGCCGTTCAATCCGGAAAAGGATTTCAGCTACATCGGCGCGATGGGGCGCTTCCCGCTGGTGCTCGTCGTGAACCCGTCTTTCCCTGCGAAGACGGTGAAGGAACTCGTCGACTACGTCTCGAAGAATCCCGACAAGATTCCGTACGCTTCGCCCGGCATCGGGACGCCGCACCACATCGCGATGGAACTCATCAAGCAGAAAGCCAACCTTTCGATGCAGCACATCGCTTACAAGGGCCAGGCGCCCGCGATGCAGGACCTCTTCGGCGGTCAGGTTAACGTGATGTTCTTCGACACGCCCTCGGGCATGCAGCACATCGCCGCCGGCAAGGTGCGCCCGCTCGCGGTGGGCAGCACGAAGCGCTTCCCGCTGCTGCCCGATGTGCCGACGCTCGCCGAAGCGGGCCTGCCGGACACCGAAGTCTTCGTGCTGCAGGGCCTCCTCGGACCCGCGGGCCTGCCGCCGGCTGTGCGCACCCGCCTGAATGCAGAACTCAACAAGGCGCTCGGCGATCCGGGCGTCAACAAGCGCTTTGCCGACTTCGGCATCGAGCCCGTGCCGGGCACGCCTGCGCAGTTCCGCCAGCTCGCGCGGGCCGAATCGACCAAGTGGGGCCGCGTAATCCGAACCGGCAAGATCGAGCTGGAGTAAGCGGTGGAGCGCGCGGCGCTGAAAGGCCGGCTCGATCCGCTGGTGCAGAACGCGGTGTCGTCGGGCGCGCTGCCGGGCGTGGTCGGTGCCGTCACGACCGCCGAGGCGACGATTTACGAAGCGGCTTTCGGCGAGCGGGTTCTGGGAGAAGGCCCGCGCATGACGCTCGACACGGTCATGTGGATCGCGTCGATGACCAAGCCCGTGACCGGCGTGGCCGCGATGCAGCTGGTCGAGCAAGGCCGCCTGTCGCTCGACGAGCCGGCCGGCAAGGTCATCCCGGCGCTCGGTGAAGTGAAAGTGCTCGAAGGCTGGGACAGCGAAGGCCAACCGCGGCTGCGCGAGGCCAAAGGCGTCATCACGTTGAGGAAGCTGCTCACGCATACCTCGGGATTCGCCTACGACATCTGGAACGCGGACATGGACCGCTACCTCAACGTCATGAGCCTGCCGCGCGCCGGGTCAGGAAAGAACATCGCGTTGACGACGCCGCTTGCCTCCGATCCCGGCACACGGTGGGAGTACGGCATCGGCATCGACTGGGCCGGCAAGATGGTCGAAGCGGCGACCGGCCAGCGCCTGGGCGACTACATGAGGCAGCACATCTTCGAGCCGCTCGGCATGCACAGCACTGCGTATCGCATCACGCCGTCGATGCGTGAGCGGCTGGCCAAGGTCCATCAACGCGCCGCCGACGGATCGCTTGGCGTGACGGCATTCGAGACGAACCAGGACCCGGAGTTCGAGCCCGGCGGCGGCGGGCTGTATTCGACGGCGACGGATTACCTGCGCTTCATGCGCATGATCCTGAACAATGGCCGCGGCAATGGAAATGTGATCCTGCGACCTGAAACAGTAGCGCTCATGTCCCGCAATGCAATGGGGGACTTGCGCGTCAATCCGTTGCCCGCGACGCGCACAGCGCTTTCATGCGATGCCGAGTTCTTCCCCGGCAGCCCGAAAACCTGGGGCCTCACGTTCATGATCAACGAGGCGGCGGGTCACACGGGCCGCCCGGCCGGCAGCCTCGCGTGGGCAGGCCTTGGCAATACTTATTTCTGGATCGACCCGAAGAACGGCATAGCCGGCGTGCACATGGCGCAGGTGCTGCCCTTCGTCGATGCCTGGGCGCTCGAAGCGTTCTATGCCTTCGAGAAGGGCGTTTACGACGCCTTGGGTTGAGCGGGCCTCTTCTTCGAGCCAAGGTGCTTGCCCACCAGCATGAGGAGGTTCGCGGGCTTGAAAGGCTTGGCGAGGTATTCGATCGCGCCAAGCCCCTCGCCCTCGTCCCTGGCGCCCTCGTCGACGGTCAGGAAGATGACCGGGATGTCCTTCATTGCCGGCTCAGACTTGAGGATGCGGATCATGTCGAAGCCGCTCATGCGCGGCATGTGGACGTCGCTGATGACGAGGTCCGGCGTGATCTGCAGGCAGGATGCCGCGGCTTCGAGGCCGTTAGTGGCGCCGCGGACCATGTAGCCGGCATTCAGCAGGTGCAGCTTGATGAGTTCCAGCTGGTCGGTGTCGTCCTCGACGACGAGGATGGTCTTGTGGGTATTCACGCCGCAGCCTTGGCAGGCAGGTGCTTGGCCATCGACTTCAACAGCTTGTCGACCTGCAGGGGCTTGGTGAGGTAATCAACGGCGCCGAGCTTGTTGCCGCGCTTCCTGCCCTTGGCATCGGCCGTGAGGAAGATCACCGGGATGTCCTGCATCGCGGGCTCGGACTTGAGGATCGCGATCATCTCGAAGCCGTTCATGCGCGGCATGTGCACGTCGCTGATGATGAGGTCCGGCGTGACGGAGAGGCAGGCGGCTGCGGCTTCGAGCCCGTTCGCCGCGACCCGGACGATATAACCGGCATTGAGCAGGTGCAGGTTGATGAGCGCCCGCATGTCGCTGTCGTCCTCGACGACGAGTATCGTTTTCGCCATGGGGCATTGTAATCGCAAGATCCGGGAGGCGGCGCTTCGCCCCGCTCACCTACACTGCCTTCATGACGCGCATCGTGCTGCCGCCGGCTTTCAACCGTCTTGCATGGTCCAACCTCGCGGCCCAATCGGCCGAGCAGGTGGGCCTCGCCGCGGCACCGATCTTTGCCGTACTCGCGCTTGGCGCGGAGGCTGGCGAAACAGGGCTGCTCCAGACTGCCCAGACGCTCCCCTTTCTGTTGCTTGCGATTCCAGCAGGCGTGCTCGCCGACCGGATGTCGCGCAGGAAGCTCATGGCGCTGGCCGAAGGACTGAGGGCTTTGTCGCTCGCCGCGATCCTGGTCCTCTTCCAAGCGGGGCATCTTTCGCTCGCGCTGCTCGCCGTGCTCGGCTTCGCCGGCGCGTGCGGGACGGTTGCGTATAGCGTGGTCGCGCCTGCGCTGGTACCCGCGCTAGTGCCGCCGAATGCCTTGTCGCTGGCCAATGCGCGCATCGAGCTTGCGCGGACGGTGGCCTTCGCTTCAGGGCCCGCGCTTGCCGGGGCGCTCGTCGGGTGGTCCGGCGCCGGGCCGGCTTTCGCTTTGGCCTGTGCGCTGTCGGTCTGCGCCGTGTTCCTGCTTTCAGGGCTCGCCGAACCGGCGCGGCCCGCATTGCCCCCACGCAATCCGCTGCGCGACGTGAAGGAAGGCGCCAGCTTCGTCCTCACTCACGAACTGCTGCTCCCGGTCTTCCTCACGCAGATCGTGTTCAACACGGCGTTCTTCATGATGCAGGCGATGTATGTGCCCTACGCGATCAATACGCTCGGGCTCTCCGCAGGCGGAGTCGGGGCAACGCTCGCGGCACTCGGCGTCGGGATGGTCGTCGGGGCACTGCTCGCGCCCCGCCTTTCCCGCGCGCTGCCCTTCGGCGTACTCATTGCAATCGGCCCAATCGCCGGCGTGTGCTCCGCGCTCGCAATGCTCGCGACGCTCTGGCTGCCTTCGGGCGTCCTGGCCGGCCTGTCGTTCTTCCTCATCGGCGCAGGACCGGTGCTCTGGGTGATCAGCACGGGCACGCTGCGACAATCGGCGACGCCGCCGCACCTGCTCGGACGCGTGTCCGCGATGTACACGCTCGCGCAAGGCGCGAGGCCCGTCGGTGCGTTGCTCGGCGCCTATATCGGCGGCGTCCATGGCGTGGACGCGTGCCTTGCGGCAGTGCTCGCCGGGTTCGTGCTGCAAGCTGCGATCATCCTCTTCTCGCCCGTAGTTCGGCTTTCACGCCAGCCGGAAGGTCCCGTGCCGGCGTGAAGTCGGGCGCTCCCGCTATTTTTTCTTGAGATCTTCTTTCAGGTCGCCGAAGCCCGCTTCGACCTTGCCGACTGCGTTCTCGACCTTGCCTTTTTGCTCGAGGCTCGTGTTGCCGACGATGTCGCCGGCGACTTCCTTGATCTTGCCTTCCACCTGCTTGATGCGGCCCTTGACTTGAACTTTGTTCATTGTGCTTCTCCGATTGGGTGTGCTGCTGTCGATAGTTTGGGGAGACGGAACCGCCGGGTCTGTTCGCCATCGGACTAACCCGTGCGCGAGGACCCTAAGTTCGCCACCGCACCGATAAAGTAAGGCCCCCGAGTCACACTGCGCCCTCAAATCAGCCAGAGCCATTCGAACAAGATCGGGCTCGGTAACTTATCCAGTCAGCGCACCACACGCCAGGGCCGAACGATGCACTCCGTAACGGTGAATGCCGACGTTCCGCTCTCCGCGAAGCAAACCATCCTCATAGTGGAGGACGACCTCACGGTCGTGCGCCTGATGCGCTTTTGTCTCGAGCGCGCGGGGTTTGAGGTGCGCCATGCAGCCGACGGGGAGAAAGCCCTGCTCGAATTCGATTCACAAGTACCCCCTCACCTCGTCCTCCTCGACGTCATGCTGCCTTACCACAGTGGCTACGACCTGCTGGAAAACATGCGCGCGCGGCCCCTGTTTGCCGACGTCGCGGTAATCATGCTTTCGAGCGTCGACCGCGAGTACAACGTGGTTAAAGGATTGGCGGCGGGCGCCAACGATTACCTCGCAAAACCATTTCGCCCCGCCGAGGTGATTGCACGAATCCGCAACCTGCTGGAAACGGCTCAAAAGGTAGCGCAGTGAAGTCGACCAAGGCCCGGCGACTGCTCGCCGGGTCCTTCGTGCTTTTATGCGTGGCCCGTGCGAATGCTGACGAATTGCCCGCCATCCGGACTGAGTTCACCGAGATCGGCCTATCGCATGCGCGTGAAACGCTGAGCACCCATCCCAATGCCTGGACCGATACCCAGATCGAAGTCGCGCATACGTTCTCGCGACGCAATGTCCTGATCGGCCGGGCAACCAGTTCTGAACGATTCGGCCTGCACGACGACACTCTTGCGGTGGCCGGATATCTTCCGCTTGGCGAGCGCACGACGGGATTTGCCGAAATCAGCGTGAGCGACACCCACCGCGTGCTCTCCCGTCATTCGATGCAGTTGCAGGTAGGGCAATCTCTCGCCCAAGGATGGGGCCTGCTCGGCGGCCTGAAACACGTCAGTTACAACGTCGCCGAAGTGGACATCGCCGAACTTACCGTCGAACGCTATTTCGGCGCCTATCGTGCGGCGGTGAGCGTGTATCCGAGCCATTCGAGCACCGCGGGCAATGCGTCCAGCTATCGGCTCCAGATGAGCCGGTACTACGGAGAGGAAAACAATATCCAGCTGCTTTACGTCGGTGGTGTCGAAGTAGACCGGCCGACCGCGGTCGACACGATCCTCGCGGCAAAAGTGCGCAGCGTTGCGCTGTTCGGCCGCCATTGGGTGACGCGCGATTGGGCGTTGACGTATGGCGTTGCCCACACAGTGCAAGGCAACAGCACGCGTCATGCGGCCAACGTCGGCGTGCGCCTGCGCTTCTAAACCGGCTCCCGAAATCCCATGCGCAGGTCCGACCTTCACCTTGCTTGCGCACTCCTGCTGGTTACCGCGAGCGCCGCGGCTGGCGCAAGCCGCCTCGAGCCGGCATCACGGCCGGTCCAGCTGCTCGATGACCTGCTGCTGTTCCTGCTCGCCAATATCGGCGCGCTCGTCCTTGCCGCGACAATGGTTCGCCTCTGGCGCGAAGCCGCCGCGCGGCGCGATGAGCGATTTCGCGTGCGCTGGGAACCCGCCTTGTTCTCGCGGATGTCGGGCGAGCTCAATGCGCTCCCCGCTCTCCGGCCAGGCGAGCGCCTTATGTTCCTCCGTCTTTGGCTGCGCTTGCTTGCCTACATTCGCCACGAGGCGGCGACGGCGGTAGTGCAAGCCGCCCGGGAATTGCAGCTGTGCTCTTATGTGTTGCGCCTGCTCCAGAGCCGCAGTGACTGGAAGCGCGTGCTCGGCATGCAGGCCGCCGGGCTCCTCGAACTGAAGGACGCGCGAGAAACGCTGATCTCCAAAATCGCGGAGCATCGTCCGCATTCCTCGCTTGCCGCGGTGCGCGCGTTATTGTCGATCGATCCCGAAAAGGGGCTGGAAGGGCTGCAGCTGGTGCTGCGCCAGCCGCATTGGCCGTCCACAGCCGTGCTCGAAATCGTGAACGCCGCAGGCCCGAGAGGACTCGAATTGCTCTCGTCCATGGTGCCATCCGCCTTGCCCGGCCGCGCCAAAGCGCTGGTTCGGCTGATCGAACTCACGGAGAACAGGTCGGCGTTGCCTGCGCTGAGGGAACGACTCCAGTTCAGCCGGGACGACGAAGAGGTCGCCGCCCTGGTGCATGCCCTCGGCACGCTCGGCGACCCGGAAGATCGGGAGACAGTCACATCGCATGCCTTGCACGCCAACTGGCTCGTGCGCATGCAGGTGGCGTCCGCACTCGGTGCGCTCGGGGACGAGGCGGACATCGATCGCCTCCTGACGCTACTGCGGGATCGCACCTGGTGGGTGCGGTATCGCGCGGCTCAGTCGCTGCTGCGCATCGTAGGGGCGGCCGCCCTTGGCTTGTTGCGCTCCAACGAGACGGACCCTTACGCAAACCAGATGCTCGAGCGCGTCCTCGCTGAGGGCGGGTGACATGCCTCAGATCCTGGAATGGTTTGCCTGGCTCCTCTTCGGGTACGTGATAGTGCAAACGAATATGCAGGTCGCCATCAGCATTGCGACCTACGGCATCATCCGGCGCGACATGCGGTTCCGCCGCGTGGAGCACGGAGAATTCCTGCTTTCGGGGGTCGAGCCACCGATTACGATCATCATTGCTGCGTTCAACGAGGAAAAGACGATCATCGCCTCGGTGCGCTCGATGCTGCAGGTGCGCTACCCGACCTTCGAGGTGATCGTAGTCAATGACGGATCACGTGATGCGACCCTTGCAGAGTTGGTCATGGCATTCGAGCTCAAGCCTTTCCCGCGCGCGTACGAGGTGCGCCTGGCCACCGGAGTAGTGCGCGGCATGTACTTTTCGGTATCCGTTCCGGGCCTGCTCGTCATCGACAAGGTGAATGGCGGCAAGGCGGACGCGATCAACTGCGGCATCAACGCCTCCCGCTATCCCTTGTTCTGCTGCGTGGATGCCGATTCGATGCTCGAGCGCGACAGCTTGTTGCGCGTCGTGCAGCCGTATCTTGCAGACCCCCTGACCGTGGCGTGCGGCGGGATCGTGCGGCTTGCGAACGGCTCCGAATTTCACGCAGGCAACCTGGTTCGCACCCGGCTGCCGGGGAGTTGGCTCGCGCGTTTTCAGACCGTCGAGTATTTGCGCGGGTTTCTCTTCGGGCGCATGGGCTGGTCCGCTTCGAACGGACTGCTGATCATCCCCGGTGCATTCGGCCTGCTCCACAAGGAGACGGTAATCGAAGCCGGCGGGTATCGACGGGAGACCGTGGGCGAGGACATGGAACTCATCGTGCGCATGCATCGCATGCTGCAAAGGATCCGGCGGCCGTATCGCATCAGCTTTGTGGCCGATCCCATCTGCTGGACGCAGGCGCCGGAAGACCGCCGGACGCTGGCGAACCAACGCATTCGCTGGCAGAGGGGGCTTTCGGAGAGCCTGTGGCTGAACCGCAGGCTGCTGATGTCGTGGCCGCCGAGCGTGGCCGGATGGGTCGCTTTCCCTTACTTCCTGGTCTTCGAATGGGCCGCGCCGATGGTCGAGTTCCTCGGCTATGTGGTGATCTGCCTGCTGCTCTATACGCATGGCCTCGGGGAGCACACGGCCTTGCTCTTTCTTGCCGTAGCGCTTGGCTTCGGCGTCCTGCTTTCGGCGCTCGCGCTGTTGCTCGAGGAAATGTCTTCCCATGTCTTCCCGAACAAGCGCGACCTGCTCACCTTGTTTCTCTTCGGCATCCTTGAAAACTTCGGCTACCGGCAGATGAATGTTTTATGGCGCCTGACCGGCACGTGGCAGTGGCTGCGCGGCAAGCAAGGCGGGTGGGGCAGGATGAAGCGACAGACCCTGGAAGGCCGGTCGGCCTAGGGAAGCGACTAAGACTGCTCGAGCGGGACGGTAAAGAAGAACCGGCTGCCGCGGCCCGGTGTGCTCTCCGCCCAGATCTTTCCGCCGTGCGCTTCGACAATGCACTTCGAGATGTAAAGGCCAAGGCCCAGCCCGCGCCGGTCATTCTTGCCGACCTGCCAGAAGCGCTGGAATATCGCTTCGAGCATGTCGGCGGGGATCCCCGCCCCGGTGTCGCTTACGCAGAACCGGGCAGTGTCGCCTTCGTATTCCCGACGCACGCGGACCGTGCCGCCGGTTGGCGTGAACTTGATGGCATTCGTAATGAGGTTGGCGAGGACCTGAAGCATGCGGTCGTGGTCGAAGCGGGCTTCGCACTCATCGCCCGCAAGGGCGGCATCGAGCACGAGCCCCTTGGCTTTGGCGGCGGACTGAAAGACTTCGACTGCCTCTTTTACGAGGCCGGCTGAATCGGCGAGATCGGTGGTAAACGAGAGTTTCCCGGCATCAATGCTTGCCACGTCGATGAGGTCGCCGATCAGGCGGTTCATGCGCGCGGCATAGCGCTGGATCTGGTCGCCGGACTTCGTGATGCGCTCGCCTTCCTTACTTTCGGTGGCCTTCTCGCAGAGCAGCGCCGAGCTCATCATGATGCCGTTCAGGAGATCGCGCAGGTCATGGCACACCATGCCGAGGAAATCGTCGCGATTGGCAAGCGCATCGTCCGAGCGGGCGCGCTCGGTCAGCAGCGTGCGGTCGGTCGCTTCGCGCTCGAGCGGCAAAAGCTTCTTGATCGCGCGCGCCTCTTCCTTGCGCTCGCGATCCAGCGTCTCGTCTGCAGTCGCCCTTTCCAGGTCGAGGGCCTGGTCTTCGATCGCGCGCTCTTCTGAAATCGTGTCATCGACCGAAAATCGAGCGGAATGGGCGAGTTGCTCATCGGCCTTTTCCCGGGCCGTTTCGAGGACTGCGTCGGCAGTCTCGCGCGCGAGCCGCACGATCCGATCGGCGTCCTCTTCGACCGCTTCCTGGGTGTCGGACAGGGCGAGATCCGTTTTTTCGCGCTCGACCCGCAGGTTCTCGTTGGTCTTTTCGCGTTCGACCCGCAACGTTTCGTCGGCAGTAGGCGTCTCGGGGACGTTCGGTTTTTCTAAGGTAGGCATGCGGCAAGGTAACAGAAGCTCTCGGTTTCCATGCGTACGCTGTCGTACATACAGGCGCAGGGGAACCCGCGTAGTTTGAACGGACACTGCCGTATCGGAGCCTCAAATGCTGAACCTGCCCTACAACGGAATCCTCGGCGTCCTGATCCTCATTGGGGATGTCTGGGCGATCCTCAGCATCTTCCAGAGCAGCGCTTCGAACGAGAAGAAGGCGCTGTGGATCATTCTCGTCGTGCTGCTGCCGCTGATCGGCCTGATCCTCTGGTACTTCCTCGGGCCCAAAGGGACGGTCAGCACGCGCGCTTAGCCAGCGCGCTTTGGTCAGGGCCCGCCCGACGGTCCTCGCACAAACAGCGGCGCAAGCGTGAAAACGCGTACCGGCACCGCCAGCAGGATCGGCGCGGCGGCCGGATCGTAGGGACTGCCAAACCAAGACGGGTGATCCAGAGAAATGAACATTGAGCGCGGTTCGCTCTGGATGAACCGCACCTCCACCTTGTTAGCCATCGCTTGTTCCACATAGGCGCCCTCCACCACCTGCACGCCTCGCGTGATTGATCCCGCACC
>JANXRZ010000265.1 GCA_025352885.1 Pseudomonadota bacterium
GAACCGGTCGAGACGGAGTTCGGCCGCAAGCGCGCGATCAACCAGTCCACGTGCAATAAGGACTTCTCGTGCGTGAAGGGCTTTTGCCCGAGCTTCGTGACTGTCGAGGGCGGACAACTCAAGCGGGGCAAGCAGGCGCCCAAAGGCGAAAGCGGGGACGACTTCCCGTCTTTACCGGAGCCGGTGTCACCCAGCCTGGACACACCGTGCAACGCACTCGTCACGGGTATCGGCGGAACAGGCGTGGTGACGATTGGCCAGATCCTCGCCATGGCCGGCCACCTGGAGGGCAAAGGCGTGTCCGTGCTGGACATGTCCGGCCTCGCGCAAAAAGGCGGACCGGTGATGTCCCATGTGAAGATCGCCCGGACGCCCGAGGAATTACATGCCGCCCGGATTGGCACCGGCAGCGCAAGCCTAGTGATCGGCTGCGATCTTGTGGTCACTGCAAGCGCGGACGCGCTCGCAACCATGTCGACTGAAAAGACGTGCGCAGTCGTCAACGCCACTACGGCGCCGACGGCCGAGTTCGTGAAGAACCCTGACTGGCAATTGCCCGGGAGCGACCTCCAGCATGACGTGCGCTCAGCCTGCGCCGACGCGGAGTTCGTGGCAGCCGCCGAAATGGCGACAAGCCTCATGGGTGACTCGATTGCGACGAACATGTTCATGCTGGGGTTCGCCTACCAGAAAGGCTGGGTACCTCTCAGCGCCACGGCGATCGAGCGGGCCATCGAACTGAACGGCGTCGCCGTCGAATTCAACCGCAAGAGTTTCGTCTGGGGGCGCCGAGCGGTGGTCGATGCCGAGAAAGTGCGGCGCGCGGCCACGCCGGCGAACGTCGTTCCGATCACCCACCACCTTTCCCGGACGCTGGATGAGGTGATCGAGCGCCGCGTCAAGCTGCTCACGGACTACCAGGATGAGGCCTACGCCGCCCGGTACGTGGCGCTGGTCGAGCGGGCGAGGAAGGTCGAAGCGGAAAAAACCACAGGCGACGCCCTATCGATGGCAGTGGCGCGCTACTTCGCCAAGCTCATGGCTTACAAGGACGAGTACGAAGTAGCTCGCCTGTACACGGACGGCGAGTTCGCGAAGAAAATCGCATCGATGTTCGAGGGCGACTACAAGCTCGTCTTCCATCTCGCGCCGCCAGCGCTGGCCAAGCCCGATGCGCAAACGGGCGAGCCCCGCAAGATGGCATTTGGGCCGTGGATGATGGCGGGATTCAAAGTGCTCGCGAAATTCAAGGGGCTGCGCGGCACCGCACTCGATATCTTCGGCCATACGGCGGAAAGGCGCATGGAGCGCCAGCTTGTGGCCGATTACGAGCGCATCGTCGGGGAGCTATTGGCCGGACTGACGCCCGACAATCACGCGATCGCCGTGCGCATCGCGAGCCTTCCCGAAATGATCCGCGGGTACGGGCACATCAAGGCCAAGAACGCCGCTGAAACCCAGCGCAAGCTCGAAGAGCTGATGGGTCAGTTCCGCTCGCCGGCCGCGCCGGTGGCGCGCGCAGCCTGAGCGCACGCAAGCGCCGGCCTTTCCTGTTCGACAGCCGGGTGGCTTCATTCATGAAGTGGTGGCTTGTTCGCATGATCGCCGCAGTGGGGATTGCCGCCTCACTGCCCGCCTTTGCCCAGACGCTGCCCGAGCAGGCAGTGGAAGTGGACGGCGAAACGCTGCGCTTTGCGCTCCGAACGTTCCCAGTGGAAGCGACCTCGATCGACCTCGTAGCACGCATAGAACCGGTCAGCGCACTCGACACGGCCAAGCTGCTGAGTCGCTTTCTCACGGCGGGCAACATCGAAGACGCCGCATTGCTTTCGAATGCTCCGCGGCGGCGCTTCGAGGTCCTGACGGATTACAAGGCCGCGGTCGGCGACGACGGATTCAAGGAAGTCTTCAACGAGTACTTCGACCCGGCGAACCGCCTGTTGGGCGAGATCATCATGGGGAGCCACAGCCTGCTCGTTTGGCACCTGGGGGCCCGCTACGCCGGCCAGTATTACGTGCAGGTCGAGGGCAAGGTCCTGATCGACGACGTCCCGAACGAAACGCGGTTGCGGCTGCGCAAAGTGCTCGAGGCAGTGCGCTCGGGCCGGCTGTCCCTGCAGTCGCCCTGATTATTCTAGAACTGTTATTCGAATTGGCCTGAGAGCCGCACGGCGATTAGCTTTAGCTAAATTAATGTCCTGAATTAAGGTTTCACCGCGAACGGATTGAAGTTCGTCTTGTCGTCGTAGAAATCTTCGTGCTCCGCCCGCTTCAGGGCATTGACGATCTTATAAGTCAGCGGCGTGAACACGATCTCAACCCCGACCTTTGTAACGAACTGGGCAAGCATGACCACCGGCAGCTTGTCGTCCGGGATGATGCCGGTGCCGTAAAACGCGAGCGGGTAAAAGAGGAGAGAGTCCACTGCCTCCCCAAAAATTGTCGAGCCGATGGTGCGCATCCAGAGCCAGCGGCCCTTCGTCATGACCTTCATCTTGGCCAGCACGAACGAGTTGACGAATTCGCCACAGAAATACGCCAGCATCGACGCAAGCACAATCCGCCAGGCCGATCCGAAGGCGACTTCGTACGCCGCCTGGTTTTGCCTGAACGGTGCGGGCGGCAACGCCACGATGACAGTGGCCATGACCGAGGCGAAGATCAAGCCGGCGAACCCGGCCCAGATTACTTTGCGCGCACGGTCGTACCCGTAGACTTCAGTCAGCACATCCCCGAAAACGTATGAGATGGGGAAGAAAAGTACGCCGGCGCCGAAGGTGACCACGCCCAGCATAGGCAGGTCGAGTTGCGCGATTTTCGCGGGGCCTATGAGGTTGGAGCAGATGAGGATCGTGACGAATGCCGCCATCACGAGGTCGTAGTACCGGTATTGCCTCTGCTGCACGGCGGGAGGCCGCTTAGCCAAGCGGCGGTGAGTAGTCGCGGATGTCGTCGTCCAGCTCGATTCGCAGCGCATTGAGCACCCTGGCGACCATCGAGTAAAACGCGCTCACCATCACGAGTTCGGTCATTTCCTCGGTGGAGAAGTGGCCTGTCGCCGTATCCCAGGTCGTGTCGTCCACCGCGCCGGCGGTAACGCCTTCAAGCAGGCCGAGCGCCGCCTTTTCACGGGCGTCGAACTCGGAAGAAGTGCGCCAGCCCGAAAGCGCGTCGATCTGCGCCTCGCGAACGCCGGCCTTGCGCGCCATGCGCAAATGCTGCGCCCATTCGTACTCGGAGCGCTGCACCTGCCCGGAGCGCAGGATCATGAGCTCCCGAAGCGCGCGGGGCGTCTTTGCGTCGGCGCGAATCGCCTGCGCGAATTCAGTCCATGCGGCGACCAGCGGCGCATGGTTGCCGAGGGCGCGATACAGGTTGACGGGCTTGCCCCAGAGCAGCTCGAGGCGCTTTTGCAGCGAGGGATCAAAGGTCGCTAGGGGCACGCGTTGCATTGCAAATCCAGACGGCCGGCAGAAAGCCCGATGATAGCCGAGAGCGCTAGTTCGCCTTGATGCCCGCGGTCCGGGCGACCTTGGTCCAACGCGCGAGGTCGGATTGCAATTGCGAGGCCAACTCTTCGGGCGTGCTTCCGATGGGGTCGATGCCGATCGCCGTCATGCGCTCACGCATTTCCGGCAGCTGCACGATCTTTGCAATCTCGCCCTGCAGCTTGCGAACGATGGCCACCGGCGTCCCGGCCGGCGCGAAGAGGCTTGTCCAAAGCACGACTTCAAAATCCGGCACGCCGGCCTCGATGACCGTGGGCATCTCTGGCATGAACGCCGCACGCTTGGGCGAAGTCACGGCAAGTCCGCGCAGCTTCCCCGCCTTGATCTGCGCGACCACCGGCGGACTGTCCACAAAAGTAAGCGCCACTTCCCCGCCGAGCAGCGCATTGACCGTGGCGGCGCTGCCCTTGTACGGGACGTGCTTCATGTCCGTCCCGGTCTGCATCTTGAACAACTCCGCGGCCAGCTGGAAAGGAGTCGAGCCGGCGCCATAGTTGAGCGACCCCGGCTTGGCCTTGGCGAGCGCAATGAGCTCCTTCACCGAAGAGGCCCCTATCGACGGCGTCACCGTAAGCACCAGCGGAAACGAGCCGATCATCGTAACCGGCGCGAAATCCTTGACCGGGTCGTAGGGAAGCTTGTCGTACAGGCCCGGGTTGAAAGTCATCGCCCCGCTCGCGCCGATTAGGAGCGTGTACCCGTCCGGGGCGGATTTGGCGACGAACTCCGTCCCGATAATGGCGTTGGCCCCCGGTTTGTTCTCGATTACGAAGGACTGGCCAAACTTGTCCTGCAGTTTGGCGCCTACGAGACGGGCCAGGATGTCGTTTGCGCCCCCAGGCGGGAATCCCACTACAAAGCGGACCGGCTTCGATGGATAACTGTCAGCGCCTTGCGAATGGGCAAAGGCGGCCTGCGACAAAAGCACCGCACCAACCAAAAGCGCCTTGAAATTCAATTCGGTCTCCTAGGACG
>JANXRZ010000268.1 GCA_025352885.1 Pseudomonadota bacterium
TGGGCGTCTGGTCCCGCAAGCGCTTGAAGGAGCTGAAGAACTCGGGCGCCGCGAAGGCCCACTGCTCCTTGCCGCCGGTCGAGTCGGTACCGCCCTTGATCGCATGGAACAAGCCGTCGTTGGCGCCGTAGAAGACATACACATCGTTGTCATC
This sequence comes from Pseudomonadota bacterium, assembly GCA_025352885.1. GTDB lineage: Bacteria > Pseudomonadota > Gammaproteobacteria > Burkholderiales > SG8-39 > SZAS-79. The sequence continues at coordinate 155 of JANXRZ010000268.1, forward strand.
GGTGACGGAGCTGGTGCTGTTGCGGTTGTAGTTGATGACCGCCGGGCGCGAATGCAGCACATCGCCGTGTACCGAAGCCCGGATATCGCAGGTATTAGCCGAATCGCACGCATCCCCGGACGTTGCATTGCCGTTCTCGTCCGAACTCGTGACATTGTCCTTGCCGCGCATCCAGTTGATCAGGTGCGTGCGTTCGTTCGGGTCGGCGCTGCCCGAAAGCGCCGCGGTGATCGTGCCGGTCGCGATTGCCTGGCTGCTGATCGAAGTCACCTTGCTGGTGAGGTCGCCGTCCTTGGCTGCATAGACGGCGCCGGTCGCGGCTACGGTGGCCGACCCCGCCGCGATGGTGCTGATTGGGACAGCCGTGCCGAACGATTGCCCGGTCCAATAAATCTTGGCACCGGATCCAACGGTTACCGTACCGCCCGTGCCCGACGTGTTCGTAAACTTGACCGACACCTGCGCGCCCGAGCTCTGGCTGTTTCCGGAGACTGCGGCGAGGACGGAAAAAGTGTAGGCCGTGGCCGAAGCGGTGGAGCAGGACACCGAAGTGGAAGTAGTTCCCGTCCCTGTACAGGCCGCGTTGTTGCCGCTGCCTGCGCATGAGCAAGCCGTGTACGTTGTTGAGCCGACGGTGTACGGCATCGTTGGGCAGGCTGCCTTGTTACCGGATGTCAGGACCGTGCTCGCCGCAGTTTTTTGGGTGCAGGTGAGCCCTTGTACGGCGATCGCGTCGGACGCCACAAGCGTGCGCAGCAACTGGCCGGTCGTAAGCGGTGTGCCCGCGCCCAGCGTCAATGTGACGGTGTCACCGGTGCCGTTAATCGTTGCTGACGAGATTGGCCAGTTGTCGATGTCGCTCGCGATGACGTTCTGCGCAATCAATGTGGTGCCGGTGCCCGTGCCAGTCACCGTGCCATTCGTCGAGTAGTTGAACGTTGTGGTCGAACCGGACGGGATGGTGATGTTGGAGGTATTGTTGAAGTTCGTGTTGCTGGTGACCCCGCTCACCTTGATCGAGGAACCGCTCGTAAAGCCGTGCGCGCCGCTGGTCGTGGCCAGCGCGGTGGTAATCGTCCCACCGGCGGGAACCGCACCGTTCAGGTACTTGAACGTGTTGACGTCCGGCTTGTCGGTGATGACGAAATTGGCGTTGGTGTTCGATCCGCCCCCGAAGAATGCAGCGTCCGCAAGGACGCCTGACATGTTGACCGTGTCCCCTGCGCTGTAACCGTGAGTGTTCAACGAGACCGTGACCTTCGAATCGCTGCTCGACCAGGTCGCACTCGTCGCCTTCTGCACCGCAGTAACCGAATAGCCGCTGGCCGCAACGCTTTGGGCGGATGCGAGGGCGTAGCTGAACTGGTTGGGGTTGCCCACTACGGCGGAAATTGCGGCGCCCGGCGGAGTGGCCGTAATGCCTGCCGTGTTGTACGCAGTCGCATTCGCGACGTTCTTCACCAGGACGCGATCGGTCCCAGTCCGCAGGGTGTAGCCCGTCTGGGCAACGTAAGCATCGACGAGATCAGGCGCGGTGCCCGTCACGGAGTAGGTGAACGAAGTGGTAGTCGGCACCGACAGCACCGATACCGAACTGCCGCTGGGGCTGTTGAACAAAGACGGGCTGGCGCCGGCGATCACGACTGAGTTGCCGACGATGAATCCGTGGGCTGACCCGGTTACGGCGGTGACGATTGTCGTCTGGTTAGGCGCCGTTCCCGTGATCGTGCCTGCCGTCAGCGAACTTACTGAGACCGTGGCAAGCGTGCCCAGCGCGCTCGAGGTAATGCCGGTATTCGAGTCCTTGAAGGGATAGTTTTTCAAGCCAAGGGTCGCGTCGAACGTCGGGCATGTTCCGCTGCAGGTCGTGGTGTAAATATTCCGAGTCATCGCGGTCGTCGAATCCGGGGTCGCGTACACCGAGCGGATCATTTCGGCCGCCCCGCCTTTTTCCACCAGGTCGCCGTCCGGCGCATCCGAGGCGCCACCGACGTCTGTCGTGGCAAAGGGCGACCGGAACCCCCAGAAGGTGGACGCTGACGTCCAGAAGCTGGTCGCCGCGTTGGAGACGAACCCGGTATTGAGGTTAAGGGCCGAGGCGCTGTTGGCATCGACGAGCTCGAGCTCGCTCGTCGTGGAACTCTTCACGCCAAGCTTGTAGAGTTTCTGGTTGCCGAACCACTTAGGGCTGCGCGAGGAGTCGGGCCGGAACACGCCGATGTAAACCTGGTTAAGGTTCGTGCCGCGCACGTTGATCGATACCGGCAGCGTGGTGGCGGCAAACACGCTGTTGACCGACTGCACCTCTGAAAAAATGGTGCTGAGAGCCGTCTGGATCGCCGCAATGCTGGTGGCCTGGAAGTATTTGCCGTGGCTTGCGCTCGCCATGCTCTTTAAAAGCGTCGCCTGGGCGGCTTCGCAAGATGCATAACAAACGTCGATCGTGTACGTCGTGATATGTCGGTAAGACCCCGTTCCAACCTTGACGCCATACTGGAACATGAATTGGGACCACAGATCGGCGTTCGATCCGGTGCTTTGCAACGGAACCGTTGTTACGGTCACGTTCGAATCGTTCAGCAAAGCCGCGGCGGTCGTGATATCCGGCGTGATCGAACCGGAATTCGGGAAGCCGTTGCCGATGAAGATGATGTAGTCAAATCCGCAGGCATCCCCGTTCTGGCCGGAGATGAACTTGAAGGTATTCATGGCCGAGGTTGCGTACCCACTGGCATCGGCGATGGAGGAGGCGCCGTTGCTGGTCATGGTTGCCAGGCTGTTGAAATACCGGAACACATCATTCATCGGGTTTTCATAGTTGGCGTTCGCTGACGTTTTGAAATTTGGGCTGTTCGTGTTGATGGCGACGAGTTTCGCCTTAAACGCAGCAAGGTTCGCGGCGGTCATCGACTGGACCGGAAAGTAGACGAACGCCCCTTGGTTCTGGTCGTTGAACAACATCATGCCCACGTTCACGGACTCGTTGAGCGTGCTGACCGTCTTGTAGATCGCGCAAGCTTCAGCGTCACCTTGCTGATTGCCCGATATTCCTGCAGCAGTGCAGGTCGCATCGACCGTCGAAGGCCAGTGCTGACTCTGGCGGGACCAGTTCGATGTGTTGTCGAGCACGATGAGGACGTTCGGCACCTGCGCCGGAATGTTCGGGTTGGTCGTGAAAAGGTCGGTGTCATGACCCACAAGGTCGACCGCGGACCAGGCGGGCGCAGCCGCGCAAATGAGCGCGCCCACAGCTGCATTCATGAACGACTTCAGCCAGGTTTTCATTTTGTTGTTCCCTTTCGTTTCCATCGCCTAAGGGCAGTTGCCCGCGGGCAGGCGCATGCTGACGCCCTGGTGCATTTCGGTTGATGCCCCGGTGAACGAGTCGGTTGCGACGACTTGAACATCCCAGTAGGTGTCCTGCGGGGCCACGCCGGAAAGCGCGCTGTAGCCAGTGCTCGGTTCGTAGTAGACGCATTGCGGCCGCGAGATCGTGATTGCGCTCGACTGGGTGGCCGGTGCGGTCGTGCCGGCTCCTGTGGGCTTGTAATTCGTCCAGAGCGTCGCGTAGCTGATTGTGGTGGCGTTGCTTGCCCAGGCATTTGCACCTGCGCCCGAGTTGGAGATGACGTCGTCGAAGAAATTGAATTTACCGACCGCAATTTCCACTGCCTGTTGCGCTTCGGTCTCCACCACTTTCTGGCTTTGCATGTTCGCGACTGCGGCGATGTTGCTGCTGCTCAGCCGCACCATCGAGATGACAAAGAGCGTGATCACCATGAGCATGATCAGTGAGACGAGCAAAGTCATTCCCCGCTGGCGATGGGCAAACTGTCTCACGGGTTCTCCTTGCGGGAACTGAGATTGACGAGCCGGATTTCAGATGCGTAGACATGCCTGCGGTAGCCGTCGCTGAACGGGCCGATGGTCATCAGGGGATTGGCCGGCGTAACCGTGTCCACCCCCAGGTTGTAGGTCTTCGAATCGACGTATCCCTGGCTCGACTGGGGATTGCGCATCAGCAAGTCCACGCGGACCGTGACGGCATTTGTGAAGTCCGATAGCGAAGGGGTAACCGTGTAACGGTCCGGGCTGCCGTCCCCTACGAGGCCGGTGTCCGAGTTCACCGTGGTCGGCGTGTCGTCGATCCCGTATTCCACTTTCATGTACTGGACGCCTTCGGCTATCGGGAAGATCTTGAAGCTGACAGCGCCGCCCACGGCCGTGATCTCCAGCCGTTTCAGAGTCGGGATGGGCTTGCCGCTGTCGTCGGTCGAGCCGGTGCAGATGTCCGTCCCGTCGGAAGGAAGGCTGCACGGTGCGACGAAGTAAATATGCACATGCAGCTTGCGGATCTCGCCTGCCGGTGACGTACCTGCACCGCACTCGGTCGGGCACGCGTCTGCAGTCGTCGGCAGAACGCAGCGCCTCAGGATCGTGGCAGTGCCGCCGGCCGCATCGCTTGTGCAGCTGGTCGTGCCGCCGCCCGCCTGTACCGCTGCTGTTGCCGGATTGGCCTGTAAATACACTTCGCCGGCCGTCGTGGCCGCGCCTGGAACGATGGCGACTGTGTCGGCACGGCGAACGACGAGGATGTCGCTTCCGGGGGCAAGATTCGCCGTCGGCAGCCAGGTCGAGCAGCTTGCGGGCGGAGCAGGAGTGGCCGCAAGCGTCGAGGCCTGATACCCCTGCACCGGCAGGCCGATCGCGGTCAGCAGCGTTGCCACTGTTACTGCGCACGAATCGGGCGCCGTCGTGGGCGACGTATATTTGCGATACGACCCGAGAAACCCCGCCAGGCGCACATCCTGGGAAATGATGTCGATCGCAAAGCGTCCATTTTCAATCTGCTGGGAGGCCCTGCGCGCTTCGCGCTCCGCGTCGCTCGAGCTCACGAATAGCGACACGAGGCCGGCAAGCAGGAGCAGTCCGATCGTCACGGCGATCATCAGCTCGACGAGCGAGAATCCGGATTGTTGTCTTATGTTGCGCATTGCTCGTTCCCGGGCGGCTAGGTAAGGGGGGCGATCAGCATCGTGGTCCAGATGACGCGTCTCTGCGCGTCGTCCGTGCCGTACAAGTTGATTGCGCAATTGCGCGCAATCGCCGGCGTCGTCGTTGTGCTCCAGGAGGCCGGCGAAAAGGTGCTGCCCATGCCCTGCCAGGCCACCGCGACCGAGTAAGTCTGCGTTGCGCTGTCAAAGCCGATGCAAGCGCGGGCGCCGATCATTGCGCCAGCTTTCGCTCCCCCCGAAGTTTCCGCGGCTCCCTGCAGCATGTTGTCGATGGCGACAAGGTCCTGACCCGCGCGGGTTACCGCATTCGGGTTCGTCGCCAGGGCAGGGCAGGCGAAAGAACCAGTGCTGTAGTGATTGCCCCCGGTGGTGTCGCCCAGGTAGGGAATCCCGCTCGCTGGCGTCGTGGTGATCGCGTAGCACGTCGCTGCGGCGCGGTTGGTGTTGATGCGGTCCACGATGTCGCCCTGGATAACCATCGCCTGGGCGCGCTGGTAGGACTCCTGCCCGGCGCGCTGCGCGACAACCTGCAGCCCGGCCAGGCCAAGCAATCCCACCGTCAGGATCAGCATGGTTACGAGGATCTCGATCAGGCTGAATCCGGACTGCGAGCGAGAACGCGGAATTGAGCGAAGTTGTGTCATCTCAGTTGCAGCCATCGGAAGCCGTCATGTTGGTATCCGTCCTGATCCGCGGCAGGCCGCTCGGATCGACGTTGACGCAGCGCGGCTGCGAAACGGCCGGGCTCAGGTAGAAAATCACGTTCTGCTGGGAGCTTGTGGCGACGCGGCCGTTCATGCCGTAGACGATGCTGGCAGCGGCGACTGCAGGCACGTTGACCTGGGTAAGCACGCCCGATTCAAGCGGGTCGTGGGTCGACAACGTCGTGGCTCCCGCCTTGACGGTCCAGCCGCCCTCCCAGGCAGCCGTCACCGGTGCGATCGTCACGCTGGTACGCCGCTTGATCGCCTCGGATCGCGCAAGGATCAGCGCCGCGTAAAAGTCCGAACTGGCAGAGCGCGCTTTCGCGGCCTGGATCATGTCGCGCATCGAGGGCACCGCATACGCCGCCAGCACGCCGACGATCCCCACAGTGACCATCATCTCGATCAGCGTGAAGCCGCGCATGCGCGCGATTCCAGATGCACCGGTTGCCAAGGCAGGCCTCACCAGCCCTTGTCCACAGCGCCGACCATGCGCGTTTTGGCACCGAGATTGTTCAGGGCCAGCGTGCCGTCGGAAACCTGCCCACCGATGGGCGCGGCGGTGATGGTGTAGGTCGGAGGCGTCGCTGCGTTGTTCACCACAACGGTGATCGTGTAATTCCCGTTGGTGCAGGTCGCCGCGCACGTCCAGCCATCCTGCGAGGTGATGTTTAGGCCGCCCGTGCCGATAGTGGCAATGTAAGAGCGCGCATCGACGATGTACTGCTGCTCCTTACTCGCGATCTGCATGATCAGCTGCTCGGCGCCCGAGCGGCGGGCACGCGTCATGTAGCCGGTATACGACGGAATGGCGATGGCCGCGATGAGCGCCATGATCGCGACGGTGATCATGAGCTCGACGAGCGTGAACCCTGCGTGCCTTTTCATTTTTGTGCTCCCTTCTTGTACGGTATGGTAGGAATGTCGCCCTGCGTGGGCAAAAGGCGGCGACGGACGGCGAGAATCGTAGCGCGAACGGCTCTCCGGGGAGGGTTTGGCGATAACTAGTTCACGGTTGCGCCAACCGGGCCTCGTTGGCGGGAATTCGTCTGCAGACTATAATTGCGGCCCTTGCTTGATCCGGGCCGGTGTAGCTCAGTTGGTAGAGCAGCGCATTCGTAATGCGAAGGTCGGAGGTTCGACTCCTCTCCCCGGCACCACTCATTCGGCGGGAACGCCTGGTCCCAGATGTCCAGATCCATTCTCGTAGTCGACGACGACCAGAGCCTTCGCGAGCTGCTGCGCCTGCATCTTTCCTCGGCCGGATACGATGTCCGAACGGCCTCCGATGGCATCGAGGCGGGCTACGCGGTCCTCAAGAGCCCGCCCGACCTGATCATCACGGACGTGAACATGCCGCACATGGACGGCTACCAGTTCGTCGAGGCGCTCAAGTCGGACAAGTCGCTGCCGCCCATTCCCGTGATTTTTCTCACGTCCTTGGAAGAGCCCGATCGGGGCAAGCAGCTTGGAGCGGTCGGCTACATCACCAAGCCGGTGAGGGCGGACAAGCTCCTCGCCAAGGTGGCCGAGCATCTTCCGGGCGGCGGCACATACCCGATTGGATAACGACGGGCGGCTAAGTTGCCGCCGGCTGGCAGGGACGTAGTTCGGCGCCCGGCACTGCCCGTGCGACCTCCCGGATCCGGGACACGAGCTCGTCGTCGGCCGCCCTCACCTGGAAATACACCTTTTGAAGCGTGGTCTCGCGCGCGCCGACCTGCGCGGTGCGGACACCCTTTGCCTTGAGCGCTTCGAGCCGGCTGGTCGCGGCCGCCTCGGTCTTGAAAATCCCGAGTGACAAAGCGTGTCGGAGGGGGCCTTCTTCCTGCACGACGAAATAATCATCGATGCCAAGCAATTTCAACTCGGCCGCTTTCCGGTTGGCATCCTGGCGGCTGCCCTGCGGGGGCATGTACACCCACCACTTCGCGCCCTCGTCGACCTGCCGCTGGACCAACCGGGCGCCCAGGGCGAGCGGTGCGAAGGCCTCGCTCGCGCGAGGCGCGTCCACGGTGGAGAAGCCGCCTATCTCGAGGCAGCCTTTCGCAAGAGTCGTCACAGCGTCCTGCGCCTGGGCTGCGGGCCGGGCAGCCGGGCCGGAGGGCACGATCTTCAGTTTCTCCGGGGCCACTTGGCGAGCCCTGGGTCGCGGATCGGACTGGCTGTCGGATTCGGAAAAAAAATTCGCCCAGGCAAAGAACACCAGGTTGGCCAGCACGAGAAAGAGAAATGCGGCCCTCACGAGTTAGCAATTCTCGCGAGGCCCTCGAGCACGAGGTTGTCCACATAGCGACAGGGAACGCTGCGGATCTGGTCGAC
>JANXRZ010000019.1 GCA_025352885.1 Pseudomonadota bacterium
GGGGCACCCCCGATGGGGATTTCATCGATCTCGACTGGGCGGGGCCGGCCGATTCACCACGGCGCCTGGTTCTTTTCCACGGCCTCGAAGGCAGTTCAAACAGTCACTATGTCCGTTCAATTGCCGGCTACGCGATTGGCCGCGGATGGCGCTGCGTAGTGCCGCATTTTCGCGGGTGCTCCGGCGAGCTGAATCGCCTTCCACGCGCGTACCACTCGGGAGACTCCGATGAGATCGACTGGGTCCTCCGCCGCCTTGCGTCGCTGTCGCCCGCAACGCCACTCGATGTAGTTGGCGTTTCGCTGGGCGGCAACGCGCTGCTCAAGTGGCTCGGTGAGCAGGGTGAGGCGGCGGCGAGGATCGTCGGTCATGCGGCGGCTATCTCCGCGCCGCTGGACCTCGCGGCCGCCGGTCACTCGCTCGGACGCGGCTTCAACCTTGTCTACACGCGCATGTTCCTTATGTCGCTGAAGCGCAAGGCCGTGGCCAAGCTCCGGCGGTTTCCCGGCAGCTTCGACGGTGGGGCGATGCGCACTTCCAGGAACCTGTACGAATTCGACAACGCGGTGACGGCGCCTTTGCACGGGTTCCGCGACGCCGACGACTACTGGAAGCGCGCGAGCAGCTGGCCGGTGCTTGAGGGCATAGCCGTGCCGACGCTGGTGCTCAATGCGAAGAACGATCCGTTCCTGCCGGTGCGTGCCCTAGAGCACACACAACGGGCCTCGAGGCACGTTACCCTTGAATTTCCCGAGGGAGGCGGACACGTCGGCTTCCTTTCGGGGCCGTTTCCGGGCAGCCACAAATGGCTGGCCGCACGCATCCTGCAATTCTTCGAAGAGCCTGCCACAAGATGACTTCAATCCCCGCAGAAATCTTTCGCGCCTACGACATCCGCGGCATCGTTGGTCGCACGCTGACACCGGAAATCGTCCGTGCGATTGGACAAGCTTTGGGCACCCTTGCCCTGGAAGCCGGCGGCACGGCGGTCGCTGTCGGGCGCGATGGCCGGCTATCCGGGCCTTCGCTCGCAGCCGCCCTCGCAGAAGGCATCGCAGCCAGCGGCGCCAACGTATTCGACGTCGGGATGGTGCCGACCCCGGTGGCTTATTTTGCGGCCCATCACCTCGGCTGCGGCAGCGCCGTCATGCTGACCGGCAGCCACAACCCGCCGGACTACAACGGCCTCAAGATGGTGATCGCGGGCAATACGCTGTCTGGCGAATTGATCCAGGACCTCCGCCGCCGGATCGAGACGGGCAAGGTCGCTTCCGGCGCGGGCAGCATCGAACTGCGCGAGGTCAGCGATGCTTACCTCGAGCGAATCGTGGGCGACGTGAAGCTTTCCCGCCCGATGAAGATCGCGATGGATTGCGGCAACGGCGTGACCGGGCAGCTCGGGCCGGCACTCTTCAAGAAGCTCGGATGCGAGGTGACCGGCCTCTTCTGCAAGATCGACGGCACCTTCCCAAACCATCATCCCGATCCGTCGCAGCCGAAAAACCTTGTCGACCTGATCGAGGCACTCAAGCAAACGGATGCCGAGATCGGCCTGGCATTCGATGGCGACGGCGACCGCCTCGGCGTCGTGACGAAGGCGGGACACATCATCTATCCGGACCGCCAGCTCATGCTGTTTGCCAAGGACGTGCTGTCGCGTAATCCCGGCGCCACGATAATCTACGACGTGAAATGCACCCGGCGCCTGGGCCCGTGGATCGAAGAGCATGGCGGCGTGCCCTTGATCTGGAAGACGGGACATTCTTTCGTGAAATCGAAACTGAAGGAAACCGGCGCCCCGTTGGCGGGTGAAATGTCTGGCCACACGTTTTTCAAGGAGCGCTGGTACGGGTTTGACGACGCGCTTTACACCGGCGCGCGCCTGCTGGAAATCGTTTCGCGCTCGCAGGATGCCAGCGCGGTTCTTGAAGAGCTCCCGGACTCGCCCTCGACGCCGGAGCTGAACTGGAAATTATCGGAAGGCGAGCCGCACGCGATGATCGGAAAGCTCCAGCAATCCGCCCCTTTTCCAAATGCCGAGCGCATCCTGACCATCGATGGCGTCCGGGCCGAGTACAAAGATGGCTTCGGGCTCGCACGCGCATCCAACACCACGCCGGTGATCGTATTGCGCTTTGAGGCAGATACCGATCAGGCGCTCAAGCGCATCCAGGGCGAATTCCGGACCGCGCTGAGCGGGCTCAAGCCGGGGTCGCAGCTGCCGTTCTGAGCTCCCGCCGGTAGCGGTTCAGTTCCTGGAGCGTCTTGATCGGACGCCCGAAGAGCTTGGAAAGGTTCAGCAGGATCATGTCGACGACTTTCTTTTCCCAGTCGCGATCGAAGCGGATCTGCTCATCCAGCCAGAACTCGAGCCATTCCGGGTCCGGCAGCTTCGACTGCACGGTGTCCTTGGGGAAAAGCTGCTGGTTCACGTGGAGGTTCGTCGGGTGCAGCGGCTTGCTCGAGCGTCCCGCTGAGGCCATGAGCAGGCCGATCTTCGCAAAGGCCGCCTTCACGTCATCCCCGCCATTCGCCAGCGCTTTCTTCATGTAGCGCAGATAGGCTCCGCCGTGCCGCGCTTCATCCCGCGAGATCAGGTCGTAGATCTTCTTGATGACCGGTTCCGTGTGCCACTCTGCGGCGCAGCGGTACCAGTGGTTCAGCCGGATCTCGCCGCAGAAATGCATCATGAGCGTCTCAAGGGGCGGGGCGGGGTCGAACTCGAAGCGCACGGCATGGAGCTCAGCTTCGGTGGGAACCATTTCGGGGCGAAACCGCTTCAGGTACTCGATGAGCGTAAGCGCGTGCTTTTGCTCCTCGAAGAACCAAACCGACATGAAGGCGCAGAAATCGCTGTCGTTGCGGTTGTCGCGCAGGAACATCTCGGTGGCCGGCAGCGCCGCCCACTCGGTGATCGCGTTCATCTTGATCGTGAGGGCCTGTTCATCCGACAACTTTGCGGCATCGAACGACGCCCAAGGCACATCGTGGTCGAGATTCCAGCGGACGCGCTCTAGGGCCTTGAACAACTCGGGGTAAAGCATCTTTCCCGCCATGGCATTTCCTGGTGGTGGACGCGCGGCATCTCCCAAAACCTGGCGCCCGGTCGAAGGTCTCAATTGTTCATTCTACTCGCGGGGCTTGGTTTCATTCGCAACGGCACGCCACTCGGCGATGGCCGGACCGATGACTTCCAGGCCATGCAGCAGCCGGACACCAACAGGTGGCCGCTTCAAACGCGCAGCGCCCGCACCGCCGCACCATAGCGCAATCTGTGGCGCGAGCTCCCTGCGCAGCGCGTGCACGCTCTCGGCAAGCGATGCGGCAGGGAAATTCGCGCTGAACGACAGCGCGACCACGTGCGCCGTGTTCGCGGTCGCCCCGGCTAAGATATCGGCTAGTGGAGTCTGCACCCCCAGGGTGATGCACTCTGCGCCTTCGAGCACACAGGCGGCCTCGGCCATCAGCATCCCGAGCGCATGCTGCTCCGAGGGCAGCGTGGTCAGCAGGATGACTGGCGTGCCACCGGGCGCGCTGCATTGGGCGATTGCCGTGCGCAGGAGGCCTTGCAGCAGTTCGCTGAACAGGTGCTCTTCGAAAACGCGAAGCTCACCGCGCATCCACGCCTCCCCGACGAGATTGGTCAGTGGCGCCGCGGTTTCCGTAATGAAGCGAAACAAGCCCTCCCGGACCAAGGACTGCGCCAATTCACGGCGTAGCTCGTTGGTCTGGTGGGTCCTCAGGAGGTAGAGGGCCAGGTCCTGCGCAGGGGTAACCTCCGCCGCCTTACCCGAATCCGCCAGCGCTGCCAGCTCCGATGCGCTCAACGCGAGCACCCGGCCCGGGCGCATCCCTCGGTCGAGAAGCCGCCGCACGACTTTGAGCTTGCTCACCTGCTCATCGGGATAGACCCGCTCGCCGTACTGGTTGCGGAAGGGCTCCGGAAACCCGTATCGGCGCTCCCAGACGCGCAACTGGTCTTTCGACACCCCGGTTTCCAGTTCCACCTCGGCAATCGATTTACTGGAAGTGCTCACTCCGGCTCCATTTGTCTAAGACAAATCGTTGACATCTGTGGGTAATCGTATGATTATCGCCGTCCTCACCAGTTTTGACTAGGACAAATCGTGCCAGCCTCAAGGTACGCCCCTCCCGTTGGCTCACCTTCCAAACGGATTGCCGTTGTCGGGTCGGGCATCGCCGGCCTCTCCGCCGCATGGCTTCTGGGGCGCCGCAACCAGATCACTCTCTACGAGGCAGGCGATTACCTGGGGGGCCATACGCATACGGTGGATGCGGCTGTGGGGGGACGCACTTTCGGCGTAGACACCGGATTCCTGGTCTTCAATACATCCACCTACCCGAATTTCAGCCGGCTGCTGGAGTGGCTCGGGGTGGCTGTCGCGCAGAGCGAAATGAGCTTCAGCCTCGCGCTCGAGGAGCCGGCCCTCGAGTGGTCGGGTACCAGCGTAACCAGCTTGTTCGCACAACGCTCCAACCTGGTCAGCCCCGGCTTCATGCGGATGCTGAGGGACATCCTGCGATTCAACAGCGAAGCGACTGCGCTTGCCAAGGCGCGCGGGTCCGCAGGTCGCGCGGGCAACATCCCGATCGGCGAGTTCCTGGACGAAGGCGGATACAGCACGGAGTTTCGCGACTGGTACCTGATTCCGATGGCCGCGGCGATCTGGTCGTGCCCGACCCGCACTATGCTCGGGTTTCCCTTTCCCGCCTTCGCCCGCTTCTTCCACAACCACGGCCTGCTCAAGCTCGGCAACCGCCCGCAATGGCAGACAGTCCAGGGAGGGGCGCGTCGATACGTCGCAAAGCTGGCGGCACGCATAGCAGATGTGCGGCTCGCCACACCCGTGATTGCGGTGAACAGGGACGATCAAGGGGTCACCGTAGCGAGCCGGGCGAAGGGTGCCGTGCGCTCGGAGCGCTATGACGCGTTGGTGCTGGCGTGCCATACCGACCAGGCGTTAGGGCTCCTCGGCGAAGATGCAACGCTTGCGGAGAGGGCGGTGCTGGGCGCCATCGGGTACCAGCGAAACCGGGCCGTGCTGCATACCGACGCCGCCCTGTTGCCGGCGAACCGGCGCGTATGGTCGGCATGGAACTACGCGGCAGGGCGACAGACGCTCGACGGTCGTCCGGCCAGCGTGCACTACCTCATCAACAAGCTCCAGCCGCTGCCGGTGAGCACTCCCGTGGTGGTGTCGCTCAACCCATACCGTGAACCGCGTGCCGACACGGTCATCGGGGAATACGACTATGCCCATCCCGTCTTCGGGCTAGGCGCGGAGATCGCACAATCGCGCCTGCCTTCGATGCAGGGCCTGCGGCATACCTGGTATTGCGGTGCCTGGACCCGGTACGGGTTCCATGAGGACGGGCTTGACTCGGCACTGTCGGTAGCGCGCAGCTTCGGCATCGAGCCGCCCTGGCAGGCCTCCACCGCCAGGGCTTTGGCGCTGGCCTCCTGAGAGTCCATGTCCGCCGAACTGGTTTCAGGGGTCGTCATGCATCGCAGGCTGCGACCTGTGGGGCATCGCTTCAGCCATCGCGTGTTTTTCATGCGGCTGAAGCTCTCCTCCCTGGAGCAGTCCTGCAACCGGCTGTTCTCGCTGAACCGCTTCAACCTGCTCAGCTTCTTCTTCAGCGACCACGGCGCCCGCGACGGCACACACCCCGATTTGTGGATCCGCGCCCTGCTCTGGAAGGAACACATTGCGTGCGAGGGTGAGGTCTGGCTGCACTGTTTCCCGCGCGTGCTGGGCTACGTATTCAACCCTGTGAGCTTCTGGTTCTGCCATGCGCGGGATGGGAGCCTTGTGGCGGTCGTCGCCGAGGTCAGTAATACCTTTGGGGAGCATCACGCGTACCTGCTTGCTTACCCGGACGGACGTCCGATCAAGGACGGCGATATGCTCGCGGCACGCAAGCTTTTCCACGTGTCGCCGTTCCTCCCGGTAGCCGGCGACTATGCGTTCCGGTTCACCCGCAAAGGTGGCCTGCACAGGGCGCGAATCGATTACCTCGCCGCCGGCGAGCCCGTGCTCCTCACCAGCATCACCGGCCGGGCCGAGCCGCTCACATCGCGCGCCGCGTTGCGCGCTTGCCTGGCGCATCCCCTGATGACGCTCGGCGTCATGGCCGGCATCCATTGGCAGGCGCTCCGGCTATGGGTCCGACGCGTGCCCTTCTTTCGCAAACCGTCTCCTCCACCCGCCTCCTATTCAAGATGAACACGACGACCTCCGTTTTCGGCGCGAAGCGCACCTCCGCCCCCCTCCACCGCAGCATCCCGTTGAAGGCGCGACTCGTGCTGCGAGCACTCGAGCGGATTCGGGCGGGAAGGCTCCACGTCGAGCTTCCCTCGGGTGCCCGCCTCGCGTTCGGCCAGCCGGCAGGAAGCGAAGAAGCCGAGATCGCGTTCCACGACTGGCAGGCATTCAGCCGCATCATCGCCGATGGGGACATCGGGTTCGCCGAGGGCTTCCTCGACCAGCAGTGGCACACGCCGCACCTCCCGGCGCTGCTCGAACTGCTCGCCGCGAATCGCAGGGCGCTTGATGCGCCCCTTTACGGCAGCTTCGCGGGCCGCCTGGTTCACCGCCTTGCCCACGCGCTGCGTTCCAACACGCGCAAGGGCAGCCGGCGCAACATCGCCGAGCACTACGACCTGGGCAACGATTTCTACTCGCTGTGGCTCGATCCCGGCATGACCTATTCGAGCGGCCTCTACAATGAAGGCGCGAACACCCTCGAATCGGCGCAGCGTGCCAAGTACGCACGCATTCTCGACCTCATCGCCCCACGACCGGGAGCGCGCATTCTCGAAATCGGCTGCGGGTGGGGCGCATTTGCGGAAATCGCCGCCCGCGAACAATGCCATGTGACCGGGCTCACGCTGTCGCGCGAGCAGCTGGCGTACGCGCGCGCGCGCCTGGCCGCCGCAGGGCATGGCGAACGGACCTCGATCGAACTTCGCGATTACCGCGACGAGCAGGGAACGTACGATGCGGTAGTGTCGATCGAGATGTTCGAGGCAGTCGGCGAACGCTGGTGGCCTGCCTATTTCGCCAAGGTGGCCGAAGTGCTGAAGCCGGGCGGCCGGGCCGTGATCCAGTCGATCGTGATCGATGACGCGCTCTTCGAGCGCTATCGGCGGGGCAGCGATTTCATCCAGAAATACATTTTTCCCGGCGGCATGTTGGCCAGCCCGCCGCGCATCCGCGCACTCGCGCGCGACGCAGGCTTCACCATCGAAGACGAGTGCTCCTTCGGCCCGGACTACCGCCGCACGCTGATGGCGTGGCGGACCAGGTTCCACGAGCGCGCCGATGAAGTGCGCGGGCTCGGCTTCGACGAGCGCTTCATGCGCCTGTGGGAGTTCTACTTCGCCTACTGCATGGCGGGGTTTGCGAGCGGCTCCACCGACGTCGTGCAGTTCACGCTGGCAAGACGGTGAACCGGCGCGCTGCGCTGGTGCTGATCCTTGCGCTGGCAGGCGGCGCCGCCCGAGCGCAGGACGTCGCACTCATGCAGATTCCAATGGCGGTGTCCGAAGCGTCGCCGGGCCTGCGGCCGATCGGCAGCGGCACCCTCAGGTGGCTCGGGCTGAAGATTTACGACGCGGCGCTTTGGGGGCGCAGCGCGCCGCCCGCGTTCACGCAGCCGTTCGCCCTGTCGCTGCGTTATGCGCGCAGCTTCAGGGGCACCTCGATCGCCCAGCGCTCGGTCGAGGAAATCGAGGGCCTCTCGATGGGCACGCCGGACAAGCGGCGCGCCTGGGGACAAGCCATGGCGAGCCTGTTTCCCGACGTTGCGGAAGGCAGCACCCTGACGGGCCTGCACGTGCCGGGCGTGGGCGCGCGGTTTTTCCATGACGGCAAGCCGCTTGGCGCGATTGCCGATCCTGAGTTCTCGCGTGCGTTCTTCTCCATCTGGCTCGACCCGGCGACCAGCGCGCCGGAACTGCGCGACGCGCTCCTCGGCGGGCGATGACCCCGCGACTCACCGGGACGACCCTCTTTGCCTACGCTGCGCTCGGGCTGCCGCTCGGGGCCGCCGCACTGCCGATGTACGTGCACCTGCCGAACCTGTACGGCGGCACGCTCGGGATGAATCTCGCGGTCCTCGGGCTGGTGCTGCTCTCGGCAAGGATGGCCGATGCTTTCATCGATCCGCTCATCGGCGCGCTCAACGACCGATTTCGGTGCCCGCGCGCGATGATTGCGACTGGCATGGTCCTGTTGATCGCGGGTGTCCTGCTTGCGTTCAACCCGCCTCACTCGGGGGGCCGCGGCGGCGCCGACTTGTGGCTCTGGCTGGCGAGTGCCCTGGTCCCGATCTATCTTGGTTACAGCCTCGCCTCGGTCAGCTACCTCGCTTGGGGTTCGCTGTTGGGCAGCACGCAGCATGAGCGTACCCGGGTGAGCGCTGCGCGCGAAGGCTTCGGCCTGGCCGGCGTCGTCCTCGCGAGCGTGCTTCCGACCGTAGTCGCTGCGCAGGTTGACGAGGGACTCGCTCGCTTCAGCGTGATGTTCGCGATAGCCGCCGCGGTTTGCGCGACGATCACCCTGGCCGGCGCGCCGCTCCCTTCGGGCCCTGCCACGGCGCATCCACCCGCTGTTCGCGCGATGCTGGCGCCGTTCTCGAACGTCGCATTCCGCAAGCTTTTCGGCGTATTCATGCTCAACGGGATTGCGAGCGCGCTGCCGGCCACCCTGGTGCTGTTCTTTGTTGCGGACGCTCTGCAGCTTCCGGCCGAGGGCGGTTTCTTCCTCGCCGTTTATTTCATCGCGGGCGCCGCCAGTCTGCCCGTCTGGGTGGCCGTCTCCCGGCGAATCGGCAAGCCGGCGGCATGGCTCGCCGCGATGCTCGCGAGCGTCGTTGCATTCGCCGGGGCGTTTGCACTTGGCGCCGGAGATCTGGCTTCATTCACTGCGGTTTGCGCGCTCTCCGGCCTTGCGCTCGGCGCCGACCTTGCGCTGCCGCCGGCCATGCTGGCCGACGCCATCCGCGACGCGGGCCACGAAGAGCGCGCCGGCGCGTACTTCGGCGCATGGACCTTCGCCACCAAGCTCAACCTCGCGTTAGCTGCCGGCGTCGCCTTGCCCCTGCTCGCGCTCCTCGGCTACCGGCCGGGCGACCCGTCCACCGTGCAGCCGCTCTACTACGCGTATTGCCTCTTGCCCTGCGCGCTGAAGCTCGCAGCGGCCTGCGCCCTGCTGAAGATCAACGCCTGCGCAGCTTCACCAAGAGGGGTTCCGACATGATTCGTATCCGGTTCGCGGCGCTCGTCGCCGCATTCGCAGCAATCCTGCTCGCCGGCTGCACCAGCATCGGCCCGGACGCGTACCAGGCCGAGAAGCCGGTGCTCGACCTGTTCCGCTACTTCGAAGGGACGGTGCAGGGCTGGGGCATGTTCACCGACCGTTCGGGCAAGGTGGTCAAGCGCTTCACGGTTGCGATCAAGGGCACCGTGGCCGGCGACACGCTGACGCTCGACGAGGACTTCACCTACTCGGATGCGACGAAATCCAGGCGCGTGTGGACTATCGTCCGCCAGGACGCGAACCGCTATGCGGGCACCGCGCCCGATGTGATCGGCGGTGCGAAGGGAGAAGCCCGCGGCAATGCGCTGCGCTGGACTTATGTGCTCGCGCTCGAAGTGGACGGGACGACCTATCGCGTCGACTTCGACGACTGGATGTACCTACAGGACGATACCGTGATGCTCAACCGCTCGCGCATGAGCAAGCTTGGATTCACGCTTGGCGAACTGACCCTCGCGTTCAGGAAAAGCCCGTGATGACCCTTTTCGCCCCGCTGAACGCGCCGATCGAATCGTTCGCCGGCAAGCGCGTGTGGGTCGTCGGTGCGTCGACGGGCATCGGCGCAGCGACGGCGAACCTGTTGCTCGAGCGCGGCGCCCGGGTTGCGGTGTCGGCCCGCTCCGGCGAGGCGCTCGAGGCGGCATTCGCGTGCCGCGCAACCGTGCTTCCGGTCGACGTCACAGACGCCGAAGCTGCGGCCAGCGCCGCGCGCCGACTCTGCGACGAATGGGGCGGCATCGATCTCGTGCTCTCGGTCGCCGGCGCGTACAAGGCGATGCGCGCGTGGGAAACCGACCTGCCCGAGGTCCGCCGCATCGTCGAAGTCAACCTCATGGGCGTGTTCAACGTGTTCGCGGCCGTGCAGCCAACGCTCGTGAAGCAAGGCGCCGGAGGGTTCGGAATTGTCGGGAGCGTGGCGGGATACGGCGGGCTGCCCAACAGCCTAGCGTACGGCGCAAGCAAGGCTGCCTGCATCAACCTCGCCCAGAGCCTTTACCTCGACCTGCACAGGCGGGGCGTCGCCATCTATCTCGTCTCGCCGGGGTTCGTCGAAACGCCGCTCACGGCGAAGAACGAATTCCCGATGCCTTTCCTCATCAGCGCCGCGCAGGCCGCCGGCGAAATCGTGGCGGGCCTGGAGCGCGGCGATTTCGAAATCCACTTCCCGCGCACCTTCTCGCGCATGCTGAAAGCGATCAACCTGCTCCCTCACCGGCTCTACTTCTGGTGCGTGGGCCGGTTCACCGGGACGTGACCCGCATGAGCCCGATCGAGCGGCTGGTCGAGTTCTTCGAGTCGATGACGCCCCAGGGTCTGGGCGAAATCGGCGCGCACTATTCAACCGGCGCGTACTTCAAGGATCCGTTCAACGAAGTGCGCGGCATCGAGGGCGTGCGCCGCGTGTACGCACACATGTTCGAGCAGGTCTGCGAGCCGCGCTTCAAGGTCACCGAGCGGGTCGTTGCGGAGAACGGCGCGTTCCTGACCTGGGACTTTACTTTCCGTTTTCGCCCCGGCGGCGCGCCGCTGACCGTGCAGGGCGCGACCCACCTGCGCTTCGATGCCGAAGGAAAGATCGCCTATCACTGCGACTACTGGGATGCGGCGGGCGAGCTTTATGCCAAGGTGCCGGTGCTCGGCGCGCTCGCGCGCCTGGCGCGGCGCCGGTTGTCGGCGGGCGGATGACTGGGCGTGGCAGCAATTTGCCCGGAAACCCAGTATCGGCGCGGACTCCAACTGAATTTTGGCAGCAATGCTCAGCCTTGGAAATCCGCCCCGATAAGATCGAGCCGGTCGGTCACGATGCAGTCCACGCCCCATTCGAAGAGCCTCGCGGCATCCACGGGGTCGTTTACCGTCCAGCAGAGGAGCGCATAACCCGCGGCGTGCACCGAGCCTGCAAGCGCCTCGGTCAGCTCCTTGTAATTGCAATGCAGCGCAACGCACCCGAGCTTCTCCATGCGGGCTTCCCAGTCGGGGGGAATTTTGCTGACCAGTAGTCCGCGGGGCAGACCCGGCGCAACCTGCCTGGCCATCTCAAGCGAATCGACCGAGAAGGACGAGACGACCGGCTGCAGCGGCGCCCCCCGCCAGAGGTCGAGGGTCAACTGTGCCGCGACGCGGCCGGTCTGCACTTCATAGCCCTTGGCGGGCTTGATCTCGACGTTCGCCCAGAGGCCGAGCTCGCGGCACAGGTTCGCGGCC
Source organism: Pseudomonadota bacterium (assembly GCA_025352885.1). Taxonomy (GTDB): domain Bacteria; phylum Pseudomonadota; class Gammaproteobacteria; order Burkholderiales; family SG8-39; genus SZAS-79. The sequence continues at coordinate 11,550 of JANXRZ010000019.1, forward strand.
GCAACGAACGTCGGCACGCGCTCGCCGCGAAACGAGCCGCTGTGCCAGCCGCCCGCGTCGAACCGCTCGATGTCGGCGTAATCGAGCGCGGGCACGCTGCCGTGTCCCGAAGTCGTGCGCTCCAATGTTTCGTCGTGGATGAGGATCGGCGTGCCGTCGCGCGCAAGCATTACGTCGAACTCGACGCCCCGGAATCCCATCGAGGCGCCGTGTCGAATCGCGGCCAGCGTGTTCTCAGGGGCGAGCGTGCCGCCGCCGCGATGGGCGACAACTCTCGGATACGGCCAACGGGACATGTCAGTGCCCATCGACGGATCAGCGCAACGGGATGCCGCGCGCTTCGATGACTTTGCGCGCGACGTCGGGCCGGTCGGTGATCAAGCCGTCCACGCCGAAGCCGAGGATCTTGTCCATGATCGCGGGATCGTTCACGGTCCAGGCAAGCACCTTGAGCCCGAGGCCCTGCGCTTGCTTCACGAGCTCCGGTGTAAGGTCGCCGAAATACGCCGACCAGTAGGCGCCACCGGCCGCCTTGATCATCTTCGGCACCGAGCCGTGCTGCGCGTACTGGAACCCTGCCGTCCACGCGGAGCCGCCTCGCTGGCCGGCGCCGATATTGTCGAATCGACGTTGCACGCTCAGGTACACGGTCGGGATCTCGGGCGCAATCTTCTGCGCGACCTGCAGCGTGCGCCAGTCGAACGAAAGGATCTGCGCGCGTCCCGCCATGCCCGCCATGCGGATTTCATCCACGACCGCACGGGCGAAGGGCTCAGGCTCCAGCGCTTCATTCGGCTTTTCCGGGCTGAGCTTGGTCTCGATGGCAAAGCGCACCTTGTCATTGCCCGAACGCTTGACGAGGTCGAACAGGTCCGACAAGCGCGGAATACGCGTGCCGTCGACCGGAACCTGCTCCGGGAACTGGCGGGCGTAGTCGGTGCCGGGCTTGATCCGGCCGACGTCGTAGGTCTGCACCTGCGCCCAGGTCAGGGAATTAATCGCCGGACCGCGCTGCTCGAGGAACCGCCCGCTCGCATCACGGGTGATGTCCGGATTCAGCGCCTGGTCGTGGGCAATCACGAGGACCCCGTCGCTGGTGATGGCGATATCCAGTTCGAGCGTAGTCACCCCAAGCTGTAGCGCCCGCTCAAATGCGATCAGGGTGTTTTCAGGCAGCAGCCCGCGCGCACCCCGATGGCCCTGCAGGTCCAGCGCAAGCGCCGGCGATGCCAGCAGTGCCGCCGCGACCGCGAGCCATCGCATCACGACTCGATCCTTTTCCCCGTGGCCGCATCGAAGAAGTGCTCGTTGGCCGGGTCGAAAGTCAGCGGCAGAATCCCTTCGCCTACCGTCGTTGAAGCAGGCAGGCGCACGATGATGCGTGCGCCATTGACGACAGCGTGCGCAAGCGTATCGGCACCCAGCGGCTCGACGAGGTCGACTACGGCATGGATTTTCGCGTCGCCCTGGGAGCAGGGTTCGAGATGCTCGGGACGCACGCCTTGCAGCACCGGCGTGCCGTTTCGCTCCATAGGAATCAGGTTCATTGGCGGGGAGCCGATGAACGAAGCCACGAACGTGCTCGCGGGCCTCGCGTAGACCTCGAGGGGCGCGCCGATCTGCTCCGCGCGCCCGGCGTTCATGACGATCATGCGCTTGGCGAGCGTCATGGCTTCGATCTGGTCGTGCGTCACGTAGAGGCTCGTGGTGGACAGGCGCTTGTGCAGTGCCTGCAACTCCGCACGCATTTGGACCCTGAGTTTCGCGTCGAGGTTCGACAGCGGCTCATCGAACAGAAACACCGCAGGCTCGCGCACGATCGCGCGCCCCATCGCGACCCGCTGGCGCTGGCCGCCGGAGAGTTGGCGGGGCGTGCGGTCCAGCAACTGGGAAAGCTCAAGGATGCCGGCGGCGCGCGCCACCCTCGCCTCGATGTCGGCCACCGGGAGCCTGCGGATCTTGAGGCCATACGCCATGTTTTCGCGCACCGACATGTGCGGATACAAGGCGTAGTTCTGGAACACCATCGCGATGTCGCGGTCCTTCGGCTCGAGGTTGTTCACTACTCGGTCGCCGATGACGATTTCGCCGCCGGTAATCGTCTCGAGGCCTGCCACGGTTCGCAGCAGCGTGCTCTTGCCGCATCCGGAAGGCCCGAGGATCACGACGAATTCGCCGTCCTCGATGTCCATGGAGACGCCATGGATCACCTGCAGGTCGCCATAGCTTTTTCGAACGTCGCGAAGATGCACCTTTGCCATTATTTTTCTGTCTCCACGAGGCCCTTCACGAACCATTTTTGCATGAGCACCACTACGAGCGCGGGCGGCAGCAACGCAAGCATGGCGGTTGCCATCACGAGGTTCCACTCGGTCGCGGCGTCGCCGGTCATGATCATGCGCTTGATGCCGATGACCGTCGTGTACATCGACTCTTCGGTGGTGATCAGGAGAGGCCAAAGGTACTGGTTCCAGCCATAGATGAACTGGATCACGAAGAGCGCTGCGATGCTGGTTTTTGAAAGCGGCAGCACCACGTCGAAGAAAAAGCGCATAGGGCCTGCGCCATCGATGCGCGCCGCCTCGGCGAGTTCTTCCGGAATCGTCAGGAAGAACTGCCGGAAGAGGAAGGTTGCAGTCGCTGACGCAATGAGGGGCACCGTAAGGCCCATGTACGAGTTCACCATGCCAAGGTCGGACACGACCTTGAACGTCGGGATGATCCGCACTTCGACCGGCAGCATCAGGGTGACGAAGATCATCCAGAAGAAGAAATTGCGCATCGGGAAGCGGAAATAGACGATGGCGAAAGACGCAATGATCGAGATCGCGATCTTTCCGAACGCGATCGTCAGGGCCATGATGAGGCTGTTGAGCATCATGCGTCCGACGGGAGCGCTCGCACCCATGGTGGAACCGGACAGCAATGCGTGGGTGTAGTTCTCGATCATGTGGCTGCCGGGCACGAGCGGCATCGGCACGGTGAGGATCTGTTCGGCTGTCAGCGTCGACGCGACAAAGGTTACGTAGAGCGGAAAAGCCACGATCGCGACGCCGGTCAACAGCACCGCGTGCGCGAGAAAGGTGAGCCAGGGCCGGTTCTCTACCATTGCGGACTCATCAGTACTTGACCTTCTTTTCCACGAACCGGAACTGCACCACGGTCAGCGCAATCACGATGGCCATCAGGACCACCGACTGCGCGGACGAGCCGCCCAGGTCGCCGGCTTTGACCCCATCGTAGTAAACCTTGTACACGAGGATCTGCGTCGCCTGCGCTGGTCCGCCCTGGGTAATCGAATCGATCACGCCGAACGTGTCGAAGAAGGCATACACGATGTTCACGACCAGGAGGAAGAAAGTCGTCGGCGAAAGCAGCGGCAGCACGATCGTCCAGAAGCGCCGCCCGGGACCCGCGCCGTCGATGGCAGCCGCTTCGATGAGCGATTTCGGGATCGACTGCAGGCCGGCAAGAAAGAAGAGGAAGTTATAGCTGATCTGCTTCCAAACGGCCGCGACGATCACCAGGAACATCGCCTGCTCACCGTTCAGCACCCAGTCCCAGTTGTAGCCGGTCTTGCGTAAAAAATAGGACAGGATGCCGACCGACGGCGCGAAGAGAAATGCCCACAGCGCCCCCGCTATGGCCGGGGCCACCGCATACGGCCAGATCAGCATCGTCTTGTAGGCGAGCGCCCCGCGCACGACGCGGTCGGCAAACGTCGCAAGCGTGAGGGAAATGACGAGGCCGGCGGTTGCTACGATTACGCTGAAGAACGCCGTGATCTGGAAAGACGCGAGGTAGTGGCTGTCGGCGAACAGCTCCTCGAAATTTCGCAGGCCCACGAATTCAGTGTGCAGGCCGAATGCGTCCTGGAGCTGGAACGAGTACCACACCGCCTGCACCGCCGGCAGGAAGAAGAACACCACCGTAATCAGGATCTGCGGCGCAACCAGCGCGTACGGCAGCCAGGCCGAACGGAAGACGACGCGTTTTTCCACCTTATGCGCCCCTCAGCTGGTCACGGTGTTCGGGGGAGGATCTGAAGGAGGGGGCAGAGCCCCCTCCTTTCCCTACTGCTTGTTCGCAGCCTGGAACTTGCGCAGCAGGTCGTTACCCCTGCGCACTGCTTCGTCCAGTGCGGTCTTCGCATCCTTCTTGCCCGCGAACACCGACTCGAGTTCTTCCTCGATCACTTCGCGTCCCTGCACGAAGTTGCCGAAGCGAAGGCCCTTGGAGTTGGCCGTTGGCGGCTTGTTGGTCAATTGCTTGACCGCCATGTCGGCACCCGGGTTCTTGTCGTAGAAGCCCGAAGCGCGCGTCACTTCGTAAGCGGCCTGGGTGATCGGCACGTACCCGGTCGCCGTGTGCCAGTCCATCTGGACCGCCGGGCGGGACAGGTAGGCAAAGAACTTGGCCACGCCCTTATAGTCGGCCGGCTTCTTGCCGCTCATCACCCAAAGCGAGGCCCCACCGATGATCGAATTCTGCGGCGCGCCCTTCACTTCATCGTGATAGGGAATGAAATTCACCGACCAGTCGAACTTTGCATTCCGTTTGATGTTGGCCTGTGCGCCCGAGCTCGAGGTCAGCATTGCGCACTCGCCGCTGTAGAACTTCGCTTCAGCCTGGTTCGTGCGGCCGGCGTACGTGAACGTGCCTTTCTTGGCCATATCGCCAAGCATCGAAATATGCTTCACGTGCAGCGGCGAGTTGAACTTGTACTCGGTGTCCATCCCGCCCATGCCGTTTTCCTTCGTGCCGATCGGCACGTTGTGCCAGGCGCTCAGGTTCTCGATGTGCATCCAGGACGGCCACCCCGTCGTATAAACGCACTGCTGGCCGCCGGCCTTGAGCTTGTCGGCGGCCGAGAGCAATTCCTTCCACGTCTTCGGCGGCTTGTTCGGGTCGAGCCCGGCCTTCTTGAACATGTCCTTGTTGATGTAGAAGAGGACCGTGGAGCTGTTGAAGGGATACGACAGCATCTCGCCCTTCGCGTTGGTGTAGTAACCGGCGACGGCCGGCAGGTACGCCTTCGGCTCGAACGGCTCGTTGGCATCTTTCATGATCTGGGCAACCGGCACGATCGCGCCCTTCGCGCCCATCATGGTCGCGGTCCCCACCTCGAACACCTGCAGGATGTGCGGCGCATTGCCGGCGCGGAACGAGGCGATCGCCGCCGTCATGGATTCCGGGTAGGTCCCTTTGTAAACGGGGACGACCTTGTACTCTTTCTGGCTCGAATTGAAACCGTTGGCCAGCTCGTTCAGCTTGTCCCCAAGCGCACCGGTCATGGAGTGCCACCACTGGATCTCGGACTGGGCGTGGGCGTTTGGGGCGAACAGGCTGGCAGACGCCAGGACTGCGGCCAGGATCTTGATGCGCATTGAAATCTCCTCGTTTGTGGTGTCTTCAGGCGGGCGAGTCTGCGCCCGCCTTGCTGCCGATTCATTACAACGGAAATACTACAGACTTATTTCTTTTTAGGGGTGGATTCGGCGGCTTTCCCGGCCGCCTTCCTGGCGGGCGCAGCGTGGGTCGCGCCGCCGGCCCGGCTGGACGCCTCGAACTGGCGCAGGACGACGTTGCCGCGCTCGACGGCAGCATCCAAAGCCTCTTTGGGCGTCTTGGAGAATTTCCATACGGCTTCGAGCTCTTCATCGATGATCGCGCGGATCCGCACGAAATTGCCGAGCCGGATCCCTTTTGTGTCCACGGTCGGGTTCTTGAGCAGGAGTTGCCTGATCGCAAACTCGTGGCCGGGGTTCTTTTCGTAGAACCCCGCCTTTTTCGTGAGTTCGTAAGCAGCGACGGTCGTGGGGATATAACCGGTCTGCTGGTGCCACTCGGCCTGGATCTCCGGACGCGAGAGGTAGGTGAAAAACTTGGCCACGCCCTGGTATTCGGGCTTCTTGTGCCCGCCCATCGCCCAGAGGGCCCCGCCGCCGATCAGGGTGTTCTGCGGCGCGCCTTTCACATCGTCGTAATACGGCAGCTGCGCCACGCCGAAATCGAATTTCGCGGCCGCGCGCAGTTCGGCATAGGTCGAGGAAGACGCAGTCAGCAGGCCGCATGCGCCTTGCGTGAACCGCACTTCCGCTTCGTCGCGCCGGCCGGTGTAGGTAAAGTATTCGGCCTTCACCCATGAGGCCAGCGTGGCGATGTGCCGCATCATGAGGTGGGTGTTGAACACCAGTTTTGCGTCCAGGCCGCCCATGCCATTGCCCTTGGTCGCGAACTCCTGGTTGTGCCACGCGCTCGCATTCTCGAGGTGCACCCACGATTGCCACGACGTGACATACCCGCACGGCAGGCCGCCCGTCTCTTTCAGCGCGGCGATCGTCGGCACCATTTCATACCAGGTTTTCGGCGGCTTCTCCGGGTCGAGCTTCGCGGCCCGGAAGGCGTCCTTGTTATAGAACAGGACGGGCGTGGAGGTGTTGAAGGGCAGCGCGTCCAGGCGACCCTGGCTGTCCGAGAAGTAACTTGCTACTGCCGGCACGAAGGATTTCGCATCGAGACGCTCGCCGGATTCGGCCATGACCTGCCACGCCGGGCGCACCGCGTTATGCGCCGACATCATGTTCTGCGTGGCGAGGTCGTACACCTGCACAACGTGAGGCGCGGCCCCGGACCGGTACGCGAGAAATGCCGCAGCCACTGTCTCGTCGTAGTTCCCTTTATAGGTCGCCTTGACGACGTAATCCTTTTGCGAGGCGTTGAATTTTTGGACGATTACTTCGACCTGCTCGCCGAAGGGACCGGCCATTGCATGCCAGAACTGGATTTCGACGGGCGCCGCGTGTGCGGCGGAGGTGATGAGGAATGCAAAAAGCAGGCAGATCGAACGCAAATGAAGTCTCCGGGAAAAATGGGCGGGGCAGTATATCCCGCGGTCCACCACGAGTCTGTCGGACGGGATGGACGCCCGTGGGATGGCGCTATCATGCGCCCATGAGCGAATTCCATACCCTGAGCGCAGCCGAGCTTTGCGCAGCCTACGCCGCAAAGCGCCTCTCCCCTGTCGAAGTCACTCGTTCGGCGTTAGCGCGGATCGCGCGGTTCGAGCCGAAGCTGAACGCGATGTACCTCGTGACGGGCGAAGCGGCGCTCGAACAGGCCCGTGCGTCGGAAAAACGCTGGCTCGAGGGGCTTCCGCTTTCCGCGCTTGACGGCATTCCCGTGACGATCAAGGAGAACATCTATACGAAGGGCGATTTCGCGCCGATCGGCACGGCGGCCAATGAAGGCCTGGCGGCCGCTGGATTCGACGCGCCACCTGCAGCACGGGTCCGTGAAGCGGGTTGCGTAATGCTCGGCAAGTCGACCATGCCCGATTACGGCATGCTGTCCTCGGGACTCTCATCGATCCACGGGATTACCCGTAACCCGTGGCAGCTCGACCGGAATACCTCCGGTTCGAGTTCCGGCGCCGGTGCTGCGGCTGCGATCGGATATGCGCCTTTGAATCTGGGCACCGATATTGGCGGTTCGGTGCGCCTGCCGGCAACGCATTGCGGCATCTTCGCGTTGAAACCGAGCTTGGGCCGCGTACCCGTCTATCCGCCTTACCTGGGTCGCGTCGTCGGCCCCATGACGCGCACGGTGCGCGATTCCGCGCTGCTCATGAATGTGCTGAGCCGGCCCGATGCGCGCGACTTCATGAGCCTCCCGGTGGAGATGCGCGATTACACGGCAGGCCTCGAGAGTCTGGAGCCGAAAGGACTGCGCATCGGGTTCCTGCCGGACATGAAGACGGGCCTGGCCGTTCATCCTGAAGTGCAGGCGGCGGCGCAGGCCGCGGTCAAGGCGTTGGCTGCCCATGGCGCGATCGTCGAGGAGATGAAGTCTTTCGTGAACGACGGCATGCTCGACGGCATGAGCCGGTTCTTCGAAGCGCGCTCCAACAATGATTTCCTGCAGCTCCCCGCGGATCGGCAGCGCAAGGTGCTGCCTTTCATCACCGTGTGGTGCACGTGGCGGGCCGGCGGCTTCACCGGTCGCGACGTGAGGGAGGCATACGGGCAGGTGATGGCGATGCGTGAAGCAGCGGTAGCCGCCTGCCAGCCGTACGCCTTGGTGATTTCGCCCACCTCTCCCATCCTGCCCTACGAAGCCGAATTGCCCTGCCCGGGCAACGATCCGCGGAATGCTTTGCCGCACATCGCGTTCACCGTGCCGTACAACATGTCGGAGCAGCCGGCCGCTTCGGTCAACTGGTGCGCGAGCAAATCGGGGTTGCCCATCGGGATCCAGATCGTCGGCCGCCGATTCGATGATGCCCTCGTCTTACGCATGGCGCGCCTGGTGGAAAAGCTTCGTCCGGCGCAGCTGGCGTGGCCGGAACCTGCATGAAGCGATTGCTGGCCGCACTGGGGCTCGCCCTGCTCCTCTCGCATGAAGCGGCCGCGCAGCAGGACGCGTCGGCGAACCGCAGGGTGCTGCGCATGGTGCCGCACTCGAACCTCGTGATCCTCGATCCGATCTGGACCACGGCGTACATGAGCCGCAACCACGGCTACATGATCTACGACACGCTGTTCGGCACCGACGAAAAGAACCAGATCAAGCCCCAGATGGTCGAGAGCTGGAGGATGAGCCCGGACAAGCGCCTGTGGACCTTCAGGCTGCGCCCGGGCCTGGAGTTCCATGATGGCAAGCCGGTCACGAGTGACGACGTGACCGCTTCGCTCTCCCGCTGGGGCAAGCGCGATTCGATGGGCGCGGCGCTTATGACTTTCGTGGAGCGCATGGATGCGCCCTCCCCGGATACTTTCCGGATTTTCCTGCGCGAGCCCTGCGGCTTCGTGCTCGAGGCGCTGGGCAAGCCTTCGTCGAGTGTTCCCTTCATCATGCCCAGGCGCGTGGCCGACACCGACGCGTTCAAGCAGATCGAGGACACGACGGGGTCCGGCCCCTTCATCTTCAAACGGGACGAATTCAAGCCGGGCGACAAGGCGGTGTATCTCAGGAACCCGAAGTACGTGCCGAGGAAGGAGCCGCCCTCGGGAAGCACCGGCGGCAAAGTCGTGCATTTCGACCGCGTCGAATGGAATCTCGCGATGCGCGATCCGCAGACCCAGGTCAATGCGCTCGCACGCGACGAAACGGATCTCGTCGAGCAGGTGGCATTCGACCAATACGAGGCCGTCAAGGCATTGAAAGAGGTGCGCCTGTTTTTCTACACGCCGCTCGGACGCCAGTTCATGGCGCGCTTCAATCACCTGCAGAAGCCGTTCGACACGCCTGCCGTGCGCCGGGCCGCGATTGCGGCATTCAACCAGGAACCGTTCCTCCGCGCGCAGGTCGGCTCCAAAGACCTTTATTCGACGTGCCCGTCCATGTTCACCTGCGGCACGCCGTACTCGAACACTGCGGGCAGCGAGATCCAGTCGAAGTCGTCTTTGCGAAAAGCGCAGGAGCTGCTCAAGACCTCGGGATACGACGGTACGCCGGTCGTCATCCTCAAGCCGACGGATATTTTCTCGATCAACAAACTGCCCGAGGTGGGTGCGCAGGTCCTTCGCCAGGCCGGCTTCAAGGTCGACCTGCAGGTGATGGACTGGCAGACGATGCTGGGCCGCAGGGCGAAGAAGGAAGGCTGGAACCTAATCTTCGCGGCATGGGATTCGCCGGACATCTGGAACCCGATCAACAACGCGGCGCTGGATGCGCGGGGCGAGAAATCAGCCGGCGTGGGCTGGCCGACCGACGAGCGGCTCGAGACTTTGCGCGCGCAATTCCTGCGCGAAACCGACGACGCAAAAAAGAAGAAGCTCGCTGAAGTCATCCAGGCACGCGCGTTCGAAGTGGGAACCCACGCGCCGATCGGCGAATACCGCCAGCCCGGCGCCATGCAGAAGAACGTGAGCGGCATAGTCACGGGCCCCGGAAATTTCTACTGGAACGTGCGCAAGAACTGAGGCAGGCCTTGGCCAAGGAAGAACTCGCCCTCAGGACGGCCGTTGAATTGCGCGCATTAATCGCCTCACGCGCCGTCTCGCCAGTAGAGGTGGTCGATGCCGTACTCGCCCGCATCGAGCGCCTGCAGCCCGAACTGAACTGCTTCATCACCGTGTGCGCGGACCAGGCGCGGGAGGCCGCCCGCCAGTCCGCCGCGCGAATCGCAAGCGCACCGAACGGCGAGCCGTTGCGCTTGCTCGAAGGCATTCCCTTCACGGCCAAAGATCTCGTTGAAACGGCGGGTGTGCGCACGACGTTCGGCTCGCGGATTCTGGAAGACAACGTGCCGCAAACCGATGCGGTCGCGATTGCCCGGCTCAAGGCAGCCGGCGCCATCCTGGTGGGCAAGACCACGACGCCCGAATACGGGCACAAAGCCTTCACCGACAGCCCACTTTTCGGCCGGACGCGCAATGCATGGAGCGCCGAACGCTCGTGTGCGGGTTCGAGCGGCGGCGCCGCCTGCGCGGTCGCCAGCGGCCTTGCGCCCCTCGCGGTTGCAACCGATGGCGGCGGGTCGACACGCATTCCGGCAGCCGCCAACGGCGTAGTCGGCATCAAGCAAACCATCGGCGTGATCCCGCACAGCCAGGCCCCCGACCTGTTTGGCGGATACACATATGTGACCCCGACGACCCGGACCGTCGCGGATACTGCGTTGATGATGCGGGCGATGGCCGGCCCTTACGAGAACGATCCGTGGTCGTTCTCGCCGGTAGAAGACTTCGCCGCCAGCGGACCCCGTACGTCGCTCAAGGGCATTCGCATCGCGATGCTGCCCCGCCTTGGCAACACCGTGGTCGGGCGCGAAGTGATCGCAGGACTCGAGCGCTGCGGGAAGCTTCTCGTCGAAGCCGGCGCCGAAGTGGAAACGCCCACGATCGACTTCGAACCCATCGAGCCGCTCTGGCGCATCATCAATCACTCCACGTGGCGCGCCCGGTTCGCGTCCCTGGTTGCAAAGCACCGCGAGATCATGACGCCAACGCTCGTTCGCCAGGTCGAAGAAGCCGAAGCCTTCTCCGCCACGGACTATCAGTTGGCTGCCTTCAGGCGCGGTGAGTTGTTCCGTACGGTGCAGGGCTGGCTCGGCCGCTACGATGCCCTGCTCATGCCCACGCTCACCCGAACCGCGCTCCCCATCGAGAACAACTTGTACGACCCGATCGAAATCGACGGCGAGAGGATGCCGGAAGTCCGCGCCGCGTGGTTTCCGTACACGATGCCCTTCAACTTGACCGGCCACCCGGCGATCACTTTGCCGGTGGGTCTTGCGAGCGACGGGTTGCCGCTTGCGGTGCAGCTGGTCGGGCGCTTTCGGCGCGATGCGGAGATGCTCACGCTTGCCGCAACGCTCGAGGCAAGCATGGGATGGAACGGACGCATTGCAGGCGAGCCCTCGTGAACCGGCTGGTGCTTGCGGTTGCCGGCGCCCTGCTCGGATGCTCGCTTGCAGCTTCCGCCGTCGCACAGAAAGTCATTCGCATCGCACCGCAGTCCAACCTCGCGGTTCTCGATCCGCACTGGACCACGGCGACCGTCACCCGCAGCCACGGCTACATGATCTACGACACGTTGTTCGGCACCGATGCGCAGGGACGCGTGCAGCCGCAGATGGTAGAGAGGTGGTCCTCGACCGCGGACCGAAAAACCTGGACGTTCACGCTGCGGCCGGGTGTCGAATTCCACGACGGCGCGCCCGTCACGAGTGCCGACGTGATCGCTTCGCTTGCGCGATGGGCGCTGAAAGACAACCTCGGGCAACGCCTGGCCGCTTCCACCGAGCGCTGGGAAGCCGTTGATGCGCGCACTTTCCGCCTCACACTTAAGGAGCCGTTCGGGCTGGTGCTCGAAGCCCTGGGCAAACCCGGCGCGAACGTGCCCTTCATCCTCCCGAAGCGCGTGGCCGACACGCCGATCGACAAGCAGATCGAGGACACGACGGGGAGCGGCCCCTACATCTTCAAGCGCGACGAGTGGAAGCCCGGCGCGCTGGCGGTCTACGTCAGGAACGCGAAGTACAAACCAAGGAGCGAGCCGCCATCGGGCACCGCGGGAGGCAAGCACGTGTATGTCGACCGCGTCGAATGGCAGATCCTTCGTGACGCCCAGACGCAAGTGAACGCGCTCGTCAAGGGCGAAATCGACCTGGTTGAGCAGCCGGCGCACGAGCATTACGCCGCCCTGAGAAAAAACGCCGACGTGCAGGTGGTCGACAACAAGTACGGTGCGCAGGTGCTCCTGCGCTTCAACCACCTGCATCCGCCCTTCAACGACGTGCGCATCAGGCGCGCGGCCCTGACTGCGCTGTCCCAGCCCGCGTTCCTGAAAGCGCAATACGTTTCAGAGGACCTCTATCGCACTTGCTATTCGCTTTATCCCTGCGGCACGCCGATGTCCACGCCCAAAGGCATGGAGGAGGTGCTGCGCGGCGACATCAAGCGCGCGCGGGAAATGCTGAAGGAGGCTGGCTACAAGGGAACGCCCGTAGTCATCCTCCAGCCGACCGACCTTGCGACGATTGCCAAGCTCCCGGTCGTCGCCGCCCAGCAATTGCGCCAGGCGGGATTCAAGGTCGAGCTCGCGCCGATGGACTGGCAGGCGATTATCGCCCGTAGGGCGAAACGCGATGCGCCGGGCAAGGGCGGCTGGAGCATCTTCATGACGACCTTCAACGGCCTCGATGTGGCGAACCCGGCGGTGAACCCGGCGATGAATGCCTCGGGCGACAGGGCGTGGCCGGGTTGGCCGAGCGATACCGAGCTTGAAAAACTGCGCGCCGAGTTCCTCAGGGCGGTGAGCGAGTCGGACAGGAAGCGCGTTGCCGAAGTCGCCCAGGAGCGCGCGCTGCTGATCGGCACGCATGCGGTTCTGGGCGAATACTTCCAGCCTGTGGTGGTGCGGAAATCGCTGACCGGTTACGTGGATGCGCCGGTGTACGTGTATTGGAACCTGGACAAGAAGTAACCGGCCATTGCTGCCAATTTTGGCAGGAGGGCCGCGTGGATGCTGGGTTTCAGGGTGAATTGCTGCCATCTCATTGCATTCCAGTCGAGGCACGCGATCCATGGCTTTGTCGCAGACTTGATCTACTGATGAGCTTGGTACTACCATAGTAATACTTCGCCCTGTCATTGGACATTCCATGCCTGCGGTAACCCTCAAGCTTCCTGATGAGCTGAAAGCGCGTATCAATGATCTTGCTGCAGCAAGCGGCAAGTCCCCCCATGCATTCATGGTCGATGCACTTGCTGCCGAGATTACACGCGAGGAGAGCCGCAAAGCGTTCGTCGCCTCGGCGCTCGAAGCACGCCAGGAAGTGGCGAAATACGGAAAGGTGTTCGACGCCGCTGAAGTGCACAAATGGCTGCTTGCCCGCGCGTCCGGGGAGAAGGCAGCCCGACCCAGGGCACGCAAGCTGTTCAAGTAGCTGCGTGACCCGACTGGCCTATTCGCCGCGCGCGATTCAGGACCTTCAGAGGCTTCAGGATTTCCTGATTGAACATGATCCCGGGCTGGCCGTCGTAGCGGCCGGGCTGATCGGCCACGCGATCGAGGTTCTCAAGCACCACCCGATGATCGGTCGCCCGGCCGAAGAAGGACTGCGGGAATTGGTGATCTCGCGCGGGCGTTCCGGCTATCTCGCGCTTTATGATTACCTGGCGGCTCTCGACGCCGTCGTCGTCCTTGCGGTACGCCACCAGCGAGAGGCGGGATATGAATTCCCGGAGGCATAATGACTGCTCAGTGCCTACTCCCCCTCAATGGAGAAATGACATGACCCTCCTCGTCGATCTCGAGCCGCAATCCCTTTCGCATTAAGCGCTTCGCGCACCGCTTCGATCGGTGTCGCAAATTTCAGGCTCTTTCGCGGACGATAATTGACTCTCATGATCAGCTCGCCGACGTCGCATCGCTTCAGGCCGCCGGACACGCGAAGCAGGTGCCTGTAATCCCGCACAAGGCTGTTCATTTGCGGGGTAAGCGACGCGTTGCCTACTTTGGTGAGGGCTAGGTGCTAGTACGAATCCACTACGCTCGTGATCGCCCTCTGGTTCCAGCCCACAAGAATCGGACGTGTGCGTTTGGCCCAGGATGAATTACTTGCGCCACTTCACCGGTTTTGGGCGCTTCGCCTTTTCTCCACGCGCCCGGGCGAGGATATAAGCGTGGACGTCCGCGGCCGCGTAACCCATGCCACTCGCAAGCATCTCAGCGTCTGCGCTATTGGCGTCGTCTAGGAAAGCGCGATATTTTTCCGAGTCAATAATTCCACCTGGTTTGGGCGAGTCACTCATAGCGCCCGCAACCTCGCCTTCAATCCCGCCGGCGCAACCGCCACCAGCGCCGCCCGCTCCGCACTCGTCAGGAACAACGGACGCAACCCGGGGACCCAATTCAACGAGTACCCCACGTGCGACGACCCTTCGATCTCCAGCCCCGAAGCTCTCAGCTGTTCGACGCATCGATAGACCGTTCGCTTGCTCGCGCCGATCGCCTCGGCCAGCGAAGCGGCCGTCCAAGTGGCGCCATCCGTGAGCGCCATGTAAAGCGTTGCAAGCCGCATCGGCCTGGTTACATTGCTGCCAATTTCCGCCATAGGTCCGCCCCCCGCTTGGGTTTCCAGCCAAATTGCTGCCACTATACAAAGTACGCAAGGCTGTGACATTCCTTCCGACGGGTGATATCGAAGCACTGTTTTAGCGCCTTGCCGCTCCCCGGCGTCTGGACTATCGTGCAGGCACAACTAGACCAAGGGGGTATGAAAAATGAAGCGCCTTCGCCTTGCCACAGCCGCTCTCCTGTTGCCGTTGTTCCTCATGGCGCCTGTCCACGCGCAAGACAAAATCCTGCGCGTGGTCCCGCACTCGAACCTCGCGGTGCTCGACCCGATCTGGACGACCGCCTACATGAGCCGCAACCACGGCTACATGATTTACGACACGCTCTTTGGCACAGACGAGAAGAACCAGATCCGCCCGCAGATGGTGGACGAGTGGTCGGTCTCCCCGGACAAGCGCCTGTGGACGTTCAAGCTCAGGAAGGGCCTGGAGTTCCACGACGGCAAGCCGGTGACGAGCGACGACGTGATCGCGTCGCTCAACCGCTGGTCCAAGCGGGACACGATGGGCCAGCTGCTCGCGAAATTCATCGAGCGCATGGACACGCCGGCGCCCGACACCTTTCGCCTCTTCATGAAGGAGCCGTGCGGCTTCGTGCTCGAAGCGCTCGGCAAGCCATCGGCGAACGTGCCGTTCATCATGCCAAAGCGCATTGCGGACACTGACGCCTTCAAGCAGATCGAGGAGCACGTCGGCTCAGGGCCCTACCTATTCAAGCGCGACGAGTTCAAGCCGGGCGCCCTCGTGGTGTACACGCGCAACCCGAAATACGTGCCGCGAAAGGAACCGGCTTCGGGAACCGCCGGCGGCAAACCGGTTTTCGTCGACCGCATCGAATGGGTGCTCGCGCTTCGGGATGCGCAGACGCAGGTGATTGCGCTGCAGAAAGGCGAGATCGACATGATCGAGCGCGTCCCGTTCGAGCAAATCGTCCCGCTCAGGGCGGACAAGTCGATTTCGCTCATCACGAAGGACCCTTCGGGATTCCAGTACATCGCGCGCTTCAACCACCTCCACCCGCCCTTCAACAATCCCAGGATTCGCCGCGCGGCGATCGCCGCGTTCGACCAGGAGGCGTTCCTCAAGGCGCAGATCGGCGTAAAGGATCTCTACAAGACCTGCGCGTCGATGTACACATGCGGCACCACCTACGCCACGCCGGTGGGCAGCGAGATCCAGTCGAAGTCGAACATGCGCAAGGCCCAGGCGCTTCTCAAGGAATCGGGCTATGACGGCACGCCCGTCGTCATCATGAAGCCCACGGACATCGCGACCATCAACAAGCTGCCGGACGTGGCCGGGCAACTCCTGCGCCAGGCGGGGTTCAAGGTGGACGTGCAGGCGATGGACTGGCAGACCCTCGTGGGACGACGCGCGAAAAAGGAGACGCCCGACAAAGGCGGCTGGAACCTCTTCCTGACCGCCTTCGTGGCGCCGGACATGTGGAACCCGCTGTCCAACTTCGGCCTGAACGGGTCCTGCGACAAGGCCTGGTTCGGATGGGCCTGCGATGCGAAGCTGGAAGAATTGCGCGACCAGTTCGCGCATTCCACGGACGACGCCGAGAAGAAGAAGATTGCCGAGCAACTGCAGGTCCGCGGCTTCGAGATCGGCACCCATGCGCCGGTAGGCGAATACGTGGCGCCTTCGGCCGTGCGCAAGAACATCAAGGGACTGGTCATCGGGCCGGGCGACTTTTACTGGAATATCCGCAAGGACTGACGGCTTGCCGGTCCGGGGGGGTTCGGCTAACCTGAACCGCGCCGTTTCTCAAGGGGAAAAATCAATGGATAAGCACCGCATCGCCGCCGCTCTGTCTTTCGTAGCGTTGATGGCTGCAGCCGGTTCATCCGCGCTCGCGCAAGACAAGGTGCTGAGGATCGTGCCGCATTCGAACCTCGCCATCCTGGATCCGATCTGGACCACCGCGTACATGAGCCGCAACCACGGCTACATGATCTACGACACGCTGTTCGCCACCGACGAGAAAGCGCAGATCAAGCCGCAGATGGTCGAAGAGTGGAGCGCGAGCCCCGACAAGCGGCTCTGGACTTTCAAATTGCGCAAGGGCTTGGAGTTCCACGACGGCAAGCCGGTCACCAGCGAAGACGTGGTCGCGTCGCTTGCGCGCTGGGGCAAGCGCGACGCGATGGGCGTGGCGCTTTTCACGTTCGTCGACCGCATGGACACGCCGGCGCCCGACACCTTCAGGATCTTCCTGCGCGAAGCCTGCGGCTTCCTGCTCGAGG
>JANXRZ010000048.1 GCA_025352885.1 Pseudomonadota bacterium
AGATTGCTTCGAATTCCTTCAGCACCGCCTCCTCGACCAGGTCCGTCAACTCGTCGATGATGAAAGCGCCCTGGTTGGGGTTCTCGTTCTTCGCAAGGCCCCATTCGCGGTTGATGATCATCTGGATGGCCATTGCGCGCCGCACGGATTCCTCGGTCGGCGTGGTGATCGCCTCGTCGTAGGCGTTGGTGTGCAGTGAATTGGTGTTGTCGTAGGTCGACACCAGCGCCTGCAGGGTCGTGCGAATGTCGTTGAACGAGATCTCCTGCGCGTGCAGGCTTCGCCCCGAAGTCTGCGAATGGAACTTGAGCTTCTGGCTGCGCTCGTTGGCGCCATATCGGTTCTTCATCGCCACCGCCCAGATGCGCCGTGCGACGCGGCCGATCACCGTGTACTCTGGATCCATGCCGTAGGAGAAAAAGAACGACAGGTTCGGCGCGAAGTCGTCGATATGCATGCCGCGCGCGAGATACGTCTCGACGAATGTGAACCCGTTCGAGAGCGTGAACGCGAGTTGGGAAATCGGGTTCGCCCCGGCCTCGGCGATGTGATACCCCGAGATCGACACCGAATAGAAATTGCGCACCTGGCGGTGCACGAAATATTGCTGGATGTCGCCCATGACCTTGAGCGAGAACTCGGTGGAGAAGATGCAGGTGTTCTGGCCCTGGTCTTCCTTGAGGATGTCGGCCTGCACCGTGCCACGCACCGTCGCGAGTGTCCACGCGCAGATTTTCTCGTGCTCGTCCTCGGTCGGCTCGCGCTTGTTGTCCGCCCGGAATTTGTCGACCTGCTGGTCGATGGCGGTGTTGAAGAACATCGCAAGGATCGCCGGCGCCGGACCGTTGATCGTCATCGACACAGAAGTATTCGGGTCGGTGAGGTCGAAGCCCGAATACAGCACTTTCATGTCTTCCAGCGTTGCGATCGACACGCCCGAATTGCCGACCTTCCCGTAGATGTCCGGCCGCTCGTCCGGGTCGAAGCCGTACAGCGTCACCGAATCGAATGCGGTCGACAGGCGCTTGGCCGGCAAATCCTTCGACAGCAGGTGGAACCGGCGATTCGTGCGGAAGGCATCGCCTTCACCCGCGAACATGCGCGTGGGATCCTCGTTCTCGCGCTTGAAAGCGAAGACGCCGGATGTAAACGGGAACGAGCCCGGCACGTTCTCGCGCATCTGCCAGCGCAGGATTTCGCCGTGATCGGCGTAGCGAGGCAGGGCGACCTTGGGCACTTTGGTGCCTGACAACGAAGTAGAGGTGAGCTTGGTGCGGATCTCGCGGTCGCGGATCTTCACCACATACTCTTCGCCGGAATAAGCCCTGAGCGTTTCGGGCCACATGTCGAGCAGCTTTTTCGAGCGGGCTTCGAGCGCGCTGTCCTTTTCATTTATCAGCGCATCGAGCTTGCCGGCGTCATGACCGGCCGTTGCAAGCATGGCCTTCGACGCCGCCAGCTGCTGGCGTTCTCGCGCAATCCGGGCCTGCCCTTCGGCATGCGCGAGGTAGCCGCGCACGCACTCGGCAATCTCGGCCAGGTACCGGGCGCGCTGTGGCGGGATCACGACGTTTACGCCCGAAGCGGTTTTGCCTGCGATCTTCGGCAGCTTGCCGGCAACGGCCTTCAACCCGCCGTCGCAAAGCTTCGCGAGCACCGCCTGGTAGAGCGCCGTCACGCCGTCATCGTTGAAGCGCGAGGCGATCGTCCCGTACACCGGCATCTCTTCGGGCGACTGGCGGAACGCTTCCTTGTTGCGCTGGACCTGCTTGCGCACGTCGCGCAGCGCGTCTTCGGCGCCCTTGCGGTCGAATTTGTTTATCGCGACGAAATCGGCGAAATCCAGCATGTCGATCTTTTCGAGCTGGCTGGCCGCGCCGAACTCCGGCGTCATCACGTACAGCGACGCGTTCACATGCGGAACGATCGCCGCATCGCCCTGACCGATGCCGGAGGTCTCGACGATCACGAGATCGAACCCGGCGACCCGGCAGGCCGCAATGGCATCCGGCAGGCAGGTCGCGATTTCGGCTCCGGATTCGCGCGTGGCGAGCGAACGCATGAAAATGGACGGTGAATGGATTGCGTTCATCCGGATCCGGTCGCCAAGCAGCGCCCCGCCGGTTTTGCGGCGCGACGGGTCGACTGCGATCACGGCAATCCGGAACCGGTCGTCCTGGTCGAGGCGAAAGCGCCGGACGAGTTCATCGGTGATCGACGACTTGCCGGAGCCGCCGGTGCCCGTAACGCCAAGCGCCGGACAGGTCGTGCCGGCCGCCGCCTCGGCGAGCTTTGCTTTCAGCTTCGCATCGAGCGTACCCGCTTCGATCGACGTAATCAGCTGGGAAAGCGCGCGCCGATCGCCTCTGGCCACGGCCGCGAGATCCTTTGGCGCGTACTGCGCCGTGTCGAAATCGCAGCGCGCGAGCATGTCGTTGATCATGCCCTGCAGGCCCATTTTCTGGCCGTCCTCGGGCGAGTAGATGCGCTCGACGCCGTAGGCCTGCAGTTCGGCGACTTCCTCGGGGACGATCACGCCGCCGCCGCCTCCGAAAACCTTGATGTGCTCGCCGCCGCGGCTCTTGAGCAGGTCGATCATGTACTTGAAGTACTCGAGGTGCCCGCCCTGGTAGGACGAGACCGCGAGGCCCTGGACATCCTCCTGCAGCGCGGCGGTGACGACTTCGTCCACGGAGCGGTTGTGCCCGAGGTGGACGACTTCGCACCCCGAGCCTTGCAGGATGCGCCGCATGATGTTGATCGAGGCGTCATGGCCGTCGAAAAGGCTCGCTGCGGTGATGAAGCGGATCTTGTGCTTTGCCTTGTAGATCAGGTTCTTCGAATCGCTGAGATCGGTCATTCGCGCCCCGCCATGGCTTCGCGACGGCAGGCGCCGGCGCGGAAAAGGAAGTCTATACGCGCGCCCGCGCTGCGTGATGCGGTCACGCGGCAGGCGGCGGATCCAGCCTCGCGCAAATGCTAATTGACGTTTACGTTAACGTCAACTTGAGCTCACTTTGAGATTCTTCCGTAAGCTGTTGTTTTATCTGAACTAGCGTAAACTCGCAGGAATGCTCGCCCGACTCGCTTTCGCTTTGCTGGCCAGCCTCGCGGCGCCCGGCCTGATGGCGCAGAAACCGCCCGCCGCGCCGTCGGTCGCGCTGTTCTATGCCCCATCGCCGCCGATGGACGAGCTTGCCGCCTTCGATGCCGTGGTGCTCGAGCCGGACTACGCGCCTCGCCCGCTGCCCAAGGCAAAGCGCACCGCGTGGTTCGCGTACGTGAGCCTCGGCGAGGTGCATCCGACGCGGCCCTATTTCAAGCAGATTCCCGCGGCTTGGAAACTGGGCACTAACGCGGCCTTCGACAGCGCAGTCATCGATCAGTCGCAGGCCGCATGGGCCGAATTTTTCTGCGAGACAATCGTGCGGCCGCTGTGGGAGCGCGGATTTCGCGGTTTCTTCCTCGATACGCTCGACTCGTACCACCTGGTCGCGAAGACGGATGCCGACCGCGCCCGCCAGGAGGCCGGCCTCGCTGCCGTCGTCACGCGCCTCAAGCAGAAATTTCCCGAGGCCAGGCTGATGTTCAACCGCGGCTTCGAGATCCTGCCGAAAGTGAGCGGCCTGGCGTATGCAGTGGCCGCCGAATCGCTATATAGAAAATACGACCACGGGGCGAAGCAATATGGCGAGGTGCCGGCCGCCGACCGCGAGTGGCTTACCGGTCAGATGCGCCGGGTGCAGAACGAATACAAGCTGCCGGCGATCTTCATCGACTACGTGCCGGCGGCCGACCGCGAGCTGGCGCGCGCAACCGCAAGGCGCATCGCTGCCGACGGGTTCGTGCCTTGGGTGAGCACGCCGGCGCTCGACATCCTCGGCGTCGGCGCGATCGAGGTCATGCCGCGCAAGATCCTCATGCTCTACGAGAGGCTGGCGGACAACGAGCAGCTCATCTACCTCGACGCGCATCGCGTTGCATCGATGCCGCTGAACCACCTCGGCTATGTCGTGGAATACGTGGATGCCGCCGGGCCGCTGCCCGAGTACGCGCTGACCGGCCGCGTCGCGGGCGTCGTCACCCGATTCACCGACCAGTCGCGCAAAGAGGGCGCGCTTTACGACTGGCTCAGGAAGCAAATGGACTCCGGCGTGCGAGTTGCGATGCTTGGCGCCATCGGATTCCGACTGGACGCCACCCGCGCGGCGGCGCTCGGCCTTTCGCTCGGCGCGCAGCAGGCGGCGCTCGATCCGCTCAAGGTCAGCCATCGCGACCCGATCATGGGCTTCGAACTGGAGCCCTTCCCCGACCGCCGCAGCTACCTCGCGATCACGCTTGCGAAGAACCGCGCGAGCAGCACGCCCCTGCTCACTCTTACGGGACGCGGCGCAGAGCGCATGGATGCGGCCGCCTTTACCGCCTGGGGCGGCTATGCGCTCTACCCCTACGACGTCGCTTCTCTGCCGGGGGTCAATTCCAAGCGCTGGATCGTCGATCCCTTCGCCTTTTACAAGCGCGCGCTCGGATTGCCGGACATGCCGGTGCCGGACGTGACGACCGAGAACGGGCGGCGCCTACTGATCGCGCACGTCGACGGCGACGGCTTCGCCAGCCGCGCCGAAAGCCGCGCCGCCCCTTACTCGGGCGAGGTCCTGCTCAAGGACATCCTGCAGCGCTACCGCCTGCCGCACACCATCTCGATCATCGAGGGCGAAACCTCGGCGCGCGGCCTGTATCCGGCGCAATCTGCCGCGCTCGAAGCGATCGCCCGAAGGATCTTCGCGCTGGACAACGTCGAGATCGCCAGCCATTCGTTCTCCCACCCGTTCCGCTGGCAGGCCGCCGAGGCCGCGGCGCAGAACGTCTCGGCCTCGGAAACCTACTCGCTCAAAATCGCCAATTACACCTACGACGCGAAGGTGGAGATCGAAGGCTCGATAGACTACATCGACAAGGTGCTCGCGCCGCCGGGCAAGCGCACGCGGGTTTTTCTCTGGACCGGCGACTGCAACCCGGACGAGGATCCGCTGATCCACGCGGAAACGGCCGGCGTGCTGAACATGAACGGCGGCGACACCCTGATCACGCGCGCCGATCCTTCGATCACGCTGGTCTCGCCGCTCGGCATTCCGCGCGGCCGCCATTTCCAGGTGTATGCGCCGAACCAGAACGAAAACGTCTACACGAGCCTTTGGGAAGGGCCGTTCTACGGGTTCGAGCGCGTGCTCGAGACTTTCGAGCTCACCGAATTGCCGCGCCGCCTGAAGCCGGTGAACATCTACTACCACATGTATTCGACCACCAA
This sequence comes from Pseudomonadota bacterium, assembly GCA_025352885.1. GTDB lineage: Bacteria > Pseudomonadota > Gammaproteobacteria > Burkholderiales > SG8-39 > SZAS-79. The sequence goes on from JANXRZ010000048.1 coordinate 5,309, forward strand.
GACCGCGTCGCTCTCGGCCTTGCACAAGGTCTATCAGTGGGCACAGGCACAGCCGCTCTTCCCGGTCTACGCCTCGGAATACATTGCGCGCGTCAACGATTTCCAGCGCCTGGTCATTGCGCGCGCGCTCGACGGAAGCTGGCTTGCGCGCGGCGCCGAGTCGCTGCGCACCTTGCGCCTGCCGGCGGCCATGGGCATTCCGCAGGGCGCCGGCGTCGCCGGCTACGCGCGTCACGCAGAGTCGACCTACGTCCACCTTCATTCCGATGAGGCGATCCTGACGATGGCAGGCGCCCCGGGCGCAGCGCCGGTGCTGTCGGAGGCGAACGCGCGCATCACTTCTTTCGAGCCCCGCGCGAACGGCTACGCGTTCGCGCTGGCCGGGCATTCGACGGTCGAGTTCCGCATCGCCAACCTTGGGCGTTGCCGCGTGACCGCTGCGGGCAAGGACCTCGCCCCCGCGAAGAACGGCCTCTTCCAGCCCGACCGAAATGGCGCAGCCCGGCTCGAAGTCCGCTGCCCCTGAGCCTGCGGCGGCCGGCGTGCGGCCGGGCTCGCGGGCGCGGCCGCGGCTTAGGTTGATCTCACCGGCAACGACGCTGGCGCTTGCCGCCGTCATCGCCGCGGCGCTCGTGGTCCTGTTCCCGCAACAGGAGCTGCTCGACCGCGTGAACAAGGCGCGCCGCGACGATCCGCTGACGGTGCAGTACCTCGTCAACCTGCATCGCAAGAATCCGGCCAACATCGACACCGCGCTGCTGCTGGCCGGCGCGCGGCTCTCGCTGGGCGAGGCGGGCGAAGCCGTGCGGCTGATCACGCCGCTCGAGTCGCATGCCGACGGCTCGGTCCGCCGGCGCGCGCTGCTTGTGCATGCCGAAGCCCTGCCGGAAGGCGCTCCGCGCGCGGCTTTCCTCGCCACCAAGCTGGGCGAAGCGTGGACGCGCGAAGAGTTGGCCCGGATCGCCGTATATGCCCGCGGGACCAAGGATGCGGACTTGCGCCGGGCGGTCTACACGCGGATTGGCTCCCTGGAGAAGGACCCGGCGTGGTTCGAGCGCAGCGCGCGCGAAGTGCTCGGAGAAGGCGACTACCGGCTCGCGGCGGAATTCTGGTTCACCGCGTGCAAGCTCGCCCGCGATCCGACAACTCAGAAGAGGTACTTCCTCGAAGGGATCCGCACGCTGCAATCGGGCAACCTGCTTTCCGAAGCGATGGCGGCTGCCGAGTCGAACCTGGGCAGTCTCTCGCAGGACGAGGAGACCGTGCTCGCGGTCGTCAAGCTCGCGCTTGCCTCAGGCCGTCCCGACATCGCCGAGCGCTGGATGAAGCGCATGTTGTGGCCCGGGTCGGCGCGCCAGCCAGCGGCACTGTTGCCGGCCAGGCCATGGCTCGAGCGCGCGATGGGCTGGCTGGTCAAAAGCGCCCATGCGGCGGATTCCGCCTCGCCTGCGATGCGGCCCTATGACGAGCGCGTCTACACCTTTGCATTCGACGTGTTTCTAGCCAATGGCAACCTCGAGGATGCTTTCCGCGTGGCGCAGGCCGCGGTTGCGCAGCGGCCGGAAGATCTTGCCTGGCGGGAAAAGCTCGCGCGCGTCGCGGAGTGGTCGAAACGCCCCGCCGAGGCGCTCGAGCAGTGGCTGTATCTCGCCCAACGCGCCGGCCGCGACGAAGCCTGGCAAGGCGTGCTTCGCCTCGCGCCGGGATTGGGCGCCGACGAAACGCTGTTCCTCGCAATGCGCCACAAGGTGGAGCGCAAGGACGCGCAGCCCCAGGAGCTCAGGGACTTCGCGGCGCTCTACGAGCGGCTCGGCCGGCCGCGCGAGGGCATCACCTGGTTCGCGGCTCGCTTCGCGGCAACTCGGCAGCCGCTCGCGCTGGAGCTTGCCGCGAACCTTGCGGATCGCGCCGGGGAGCGCGATCGCGCGATCGCACTTTATGAAGAGCTGATCGCGCTGCTCGGGCCGAACGAGGCAAGGCTCATCCGCACCGCTACGCTGCTCGTGCTCGCGGGCAAGTTCCACGCGGCGCACACCCTGCTGAAGGATCACCGAGCGCAGACCCGGCCCGAGGCGGGGGAATACTGGGACCTCCTCGGCGATCTCGCCTGGCGGCTGCAGGACGACGAATCTGCCACCTATGCCTACCGCGCGTTGTCGACGCGTGCAGAGGCCAACGCCGGCGAACTGGATCGCCTCGTGACGCTGCTGCGCGAGGACCATCCGGACGAGGCCGCCAAGTTCGCCGAGTTCGGCTTCAAGCGCTTTCGCACCCCGGGCCTTCTGCTGTCGGCGCTCGAGATCCGCTGGGAAAAGCGCGACCTCGGGTCGATGAAGCGCCTCTACGCGGGCGTGGATGCGGCAACCGAAAAGCTCTTCGACTCGATCCCGTACTTCTATTCGCTGCGCGCGCAGTATCGGCAGGCGGAAGGCGACCTCAAGAGCGCGCGCGCCGACCTCGAGCGCGCGATCGCCATCGCCCCGCAGAACGCAGAGCTGAAAACCGCGCTCGCGTGGCTGCTCATCGACTCGCGCGACCTGCCGGCGCTCAGGCGTCAGCTCGAGCTGACCGCGCGCGGCGCCGAGGAAAACCGCGATCTCTGGTCGCTGCAGGCGGCGGGCTGGACGACGCTAGGCGATGCCCGGCGGGCCCTGCCCTTTTTTGCCCGGCTGGCGCGCGACAAGCCCGACGACTACCTCGGCCTCATGGGCTACGCCGATGCGCTGGAGCAGGCCGGCCAGGCGGGCGAGTCCGCCCGGGTGCGTCGCCAGGCCTGGGTTGTGGTCCGCAAGCTGCATGCCGAAGGGCCGACGCCCGGCCAGGACGCGCAGCAGCAACGCCAGTTGCGCGAGACCACGGCACGCCTTGCGCTGTCGCTCGCGCCTGCGGATGCCGCGCTGGCCGTGATCCGCGATTTCATGCGGCGCGATTTCGCGCCCGGCCTCGCGCCGGACGAAAAGAACCGCGCGGCGGCCGTGAAGGAGCTGGTGCTCTCATGGGCGATTTCTTCCGAGCAGTATTCGAGCGCAAAGGCCTGGCTTTGGCTCCAGTACGGCCGCAAGCTCGCCGGGCCGGGCTGGGCGGAGGCCTCGGTCGCGCTGGCGGAGAACGACGCCGAGGCCGCCGGGAAGCTGCTTGCCGAGCGCGCGGAATCGATCCCGCGCTACAACCGCATCGACCTCGCGCGGCTCACGCGCCAGGTGCGGCTGGCGCAAACCATGGCGTTCGAGGAGCAGACACGCCTCCCGGATGACGACCAGCTTCACCTGCAGCTTGCCGACTCGCTGCTGGCCGGCGCCAACCGCCTGGTCGGCGGAGCGACAAGCTCCACGCGCGGCGTCCTGCGCTCGCAACCGCACGAGCTGCTCGCGCAGGTCTGGGTCACGCCGCGATTGCGCCTCGCGCTCGAGTGGCGCGAAGCCTCGCAATCGAGCACCAGCACGCTGGTGCTTGCGTCGGTCCCGGCGCGAGACCGTGAAACGCGCCTCACGCTTCGCCAGCTGCTCGACACCGGCTGGGTGGAGGCCGGCATCGGGCAGCGCGAAGCGTTCGCCGACCAGGCTTCGCTTCGCGCAGCGCTCTTCACCGAGTGGCGCCGCGGCCTCTCTACGCTGCTCTCGGTGGCGCGCAACGACCGGACGCTCGACTCCACTGCGCTCGCAATCGCCGGCGCCAAGGACGAGATCGGTGCGCGCGTCACCTACGCCTTCGCCAAGCGCGAATATTTTGCCGGCGGACTGCGGCAGATGCGCTACCACACGCAGAACGGCTCGCCTCTGGGCAGCGGCAGCGCGCTCGAAGGCGAAGCGGGGCATCGCATCCGCATCGAGTATCCCGACCTGACGCTCCGGGTGACCGCCGCGAACTACCGCTTCACGGCCGGCAGCAACGATGACGCGCGAACTGCGCAGCTCAACCCGGCGGGTGTGGTGCCCGGCGCCGCATTTTTCATCCCGCTGAACTCGCGCATCCTCGGCGCCGGCATCGGCTTCGGCGAAAGCATCCGCGAAGGCTATTCGCGCGCGCTGCGGCCCTATGGAAGCTTTTCCCGCACGGTGAGCTCGATTGCGGGCAGCGGCTACAATGCGCTGCTCGGTGCGGGCGGCAGCGTCCTCGGCACGGACCAGCTTTCCGTGTACTGGAATCGGGCGCGGGGCGGCGGCTCTAGCGGCGCGTCCATCTTGGAGTACGGCGTGCGGTATGAGTATCTCTTCGACCGGTTCTGAACTGGCGGGGGCCGCAACTGCAGCCTCCTCGCCGCGCATTTCCGCGCGCAGCCTGCGTTTCCGGCTCGCGCTGGGCTTCGGCCTGCTCACGGTAGTGCTGACCGCCGGCCTTGCGCTGGCGATCGGCGAGCTGGCCACCAACCTCGCGCGCAAGGAAATCGGCCGCTACCTCACGCGCCTGTCGATCGAGATGCGCGACAAGCTCGACGTCGGGATGTCCGAGCGCTATTCCGAGATCGGCATGCTGACCAGGCTCGACGCGGCATTCGACGGCGCGCGCAACCCCGGCGCAAGGCGCACGAGGATCGACGAGCTCAAGCGCGCGGCGCCGGATTATTCGTGGATCGGCTACACGGATGCGAACGGGCGCGTGCTGATTGCCCTCGGCGGCATGCTCGAGGGCCAGGACGCTTCCTCGCGGCCGTGGTTTCAGGGCGCGCTCAAAGGCCCGTTTGTCGGCGACGTGCATGATGCAAAGCTGCTTGCCGCGGTGCTGCCGCGCGAAGGCAACGAGCTGCCGCGGTTCGTCGATGTGGCTTATCCGCTCGTTGAAGGGGGCGTGGTGAAAGGAACGATCGGCGCGCATGTGAGCTGGCAATGGGCCGCGCGCCTGCGCGATTCGATCGAAAGCTATGCCCGGCCGGAAACGCCCTTCGAGTTGCTGGTGGTTGCAACCGACGGGCTGGTCGTGCTCGGCCCGAAGGACATGTCCGGCACGCGCCTCGCGCGCGACGAGTTGAGCCCGTCGCAGCTGCGCCAGTACGAGGCCCGGCTCGAGCGCTGGGCCGACGGCGCCGAATATCTCGTCGGCAGCAGCGCGACGCGCGGCCACGGCGAGTACCGGGGGCTGGGCTGGAGCGTGTTGGTCAGGCAGCGCGCCGAGCATGCTTTCGCGCCGATCCGCCTGCTGCAGGAACGCATCGCCCTCGCGGGCGGGCTGCTCGCGCTGGCCGCGATCCTCATCGGTTGGTGGATCGCGCAGCGCGTCAGCGGCCCCCTCACCGCAATCTCCACCGCGGCGGACGCAGTCAGCCGCGGCAGCCGACGCGTTCAGATCCCGGCCGGCACCGGATATGCCGAGGTAGAGCAATTGTCGGTGTCGCTGCGCACCATGCTGCGCAACCTCTCTGCGCAAGAGGAAGACCTGCGCCAGGCACAGGACAGGCTCGAGGCGCGCGTGCGCGAACGCACCGCGGAACTCGTCAAGGCCCGAGCCGCCATAGAGCTCGAAGCGGCCGAGCACGCCGTAGCGCGGGACGAGGCTTCGGCGGCCAAGGACCAGCTGGCGCTCGCGATGGATGCGTCGCGGCTGGTGCTGTGGGACTACAACGTCGATTCCGGCGTGATCACCCTGTCCGAAGCGTGGTCGGTACTGCTCGGCGGCGAGCCGAAGCCCTCGACCGAAACGATGGAGTCGCTCACCGGCCTCGTCCCCGAGGAAGACAGGGGCGCGGTCCAGGCTGCGATCGGCGCTGCGCTCAAAGGGCCGGTTTCCACCTATCGCGTCGAGCACCGCGTGCGCACTTCATCGGGGCTGCCGATCTGGATCGTGAGCGAAGGCCGCGTCGTGGAGCGCACACCCGAAGGCCGCGCCGTTCGCATGGTCGGCACCAACCGGGACATTACCGAGCGTATCCGCGTAACGGCCGCGCTCCGCGCAAGCGAGGAAAGGTTCCGCGGCGCAATGGACAGCTCGCCGGTCGGGATGGCGATCGTCGGCCTGGACGGCCATTGGATCAAGGTGAACCCGGCGCTCACCCGCATTACCGGCTACAGCGAGAAAGAACTGCAGGGCATGACCTACCGGGACCTCACCCATCCCGACGACCAGGACCTGGTGCCGGCGCTCCTGCAGGGGCTGCTCGAGGGCAAGCGGGATGCCTACCAGGTGGAAAAGCGCTACCTGCACAAGGACGGGCATGAACTCTGGGTGCAGGTGAATGTATCGCTGATGCGGGACGGCGCAGGCGAGCCGTCACACCTGATTTCGCAGATCCTCGACGTCAGCGAGCGCCGCAGGCTGCAACTGGAAATCGAGCACCTGGCGCTGCACGACGTGCTTACGGGCTTGCCGAACTCGCACCTGCTGCAGGATCGCATCGATCAGATGCTGGCCACCGCCAGGCGCGCTGGCCAGCCGGTGGGCCTCATGTACATGGACCTCGATGGCTTCAAGCCGGTCAACGACACCTACGGCCATGCCGCGGGCGACCTGGTGCTCAAGGAATTTGCATCGCGCCTCACGCAGGTGCTGCGCGAAGCGGACACGGTCGCCCGCATTGGCGGTGACGAGTTCGTCGCGCTGCTTGGCAAGATCAACGGCGAGGCCGACGCGGCGCGCGCCGCAGAGCGTGTGCTCGCAGCGGTCGCGCGTCCATTCGACCTTGGCAGCGCGCAAGTGCATCTATCGGCCAGCATCGGCATCGCCCTCTTCCCGGAGCACGGCGAGACGGCGCAGGCGCTGAAGGGGCACGCCGATTCCGCCATGTACGCGGCCAAGCGCATGGGCAAGAATTCGTTTCGATTTTTCGCGGGAGAACAAAAATGAAAAAACTGGGATTGATGCTTTGCTTCGCGTTGCTTGCCGCAGGGTGCACGGTGGTGGACCGGACGCGCGAAGCGCGGATCGACGCCGGCGCAAAGTGGGCGCTGTTGCCGATCGTGAACCACACCGAGACGCCGCAAGCCGGTTTGCGCGCCGAGGCGATCACGGAGGCAGTGTTGCGCAGCATGGGCGTGACCCAGTTGGAGCGTTACCCGGCGGCCATGAATCCGGAAGGGCTCTTCGACCCGGCCGAGCGCAAGGCACAGGACCAGGGGCTCGTCTGGGCCAAGGGGCAGAAGGCGCGCTTCGCGCTTAGCGGCAGCGTCGAGGAGTGGCGCTACAAGGTCGGCGTGGACGGCGAGCCGGCGGTCGGCCTATCGCTCACCATCGTGGACCTCGATTCGGGCGCGGTCGTGTACTCGGCCGCTGGCGGCAAGTCGGGCTGGAGCCGGGAGGCGCTTTCCGCGGTGGCGCAGAAGCTCGCGCGGGAGCTGCTATCCGGGGTGCAGCTGGGCAGGTGAGCGCAGCCGAGTGAGCCTGGAGGGATTGCTGACGGGAATCCGGCGCCCGCTTCGGGCCTGGCTCGAAACGCTCGCGCTGACGCTGGTTGCCGCAGCCCTCGCGGTCTGGGCCGACCCGTCCAATCCTTTCTTCATCCGCGCCGAATTTCCCTGGCTCGCGTTGGCGCCGGCAATCCTCGCGCTGCGCTATGGCGTGCTGCCGGGATTGCTTTCCTGCACGACTCTCGTTGCATTGTGGTTTTCGGCGCGCCACGCCGGACTGGCGCAGGACCCGGCGCCGACCCTGAGCCTGCTGGGCGTGCTGATCCTCACGATGGTGTGCGGCGAGTTTTCCGGTCTGTGGACCGCGCGCCTGCGGCGCCTCGAAATGTCGAGCCGCTACCTCGACGAGCGCCTCGACCGCATCACGCGGCAGCATTACCTCCTCATGCTTTCCCACGACCGGCTGGAGCAGGACCAGTTCTCCCGGCCGGTGACTTTGCGGGCGGCGCTCGCGCGCATCCGCACGCTTGCTGCGTCGCCGGCCAACGAACCGCCCGGCCGCGACAGCCTGCCGGGCCTTGGGGCAATGCTGGAATTGCTCGGGCAGTTCTGCCAGCTCGAAGTCGCCAGCTTCCACCCCTGCTCCGAGTCGGGGCCGGACAGCGTCATCCTTCATGCGATCGGCGCGGCGCGACCGCTGGTCGTCGGCGATCCGCTGGTCGCGTATTGCATCGCGAAGCGCGAGCTCAGCCATGTCCAGATGGGCGAGTTGCGCGGCGCGGCGCACTCGCACTACCTTGTCGTTGCGCCGGTGATGACCAGCGAAGGCCGGCTCCTCGCGCTGCTCGCAGTCGAGCAGATGCCTTTTCTCGCCCTGCATGCCGAAGCCCTCGCCACCCTCTCGGTCCTGCTCGGCTACTACGCCGATGCACTCGCCGTCTCGCGCGCGGCGCGCATCATGCAGCGCGCGCTTCCGGGCTGCCCGATCGAGTTCGCCGACGAGCTCAATCGCTGCCACCGCATGTGGAAGCAGGCTCGCGTGTTCTCCACCCTCATGCTGGTCAAGTTCGGCAGCCACCCGGATTCGGCTGCCTATGCGGCAACGATCCGCCGGCAGTTTCGCGACCTCGACGTGGTCTGGGAAATCGCGCAGCCGCGCGGCATGACTTTCCTCACGCTGATGCCGCTGGCCGGGCCGGCGGGCGTGGAAGGCTGCATGGGCCGGCTCGAAGCGAGCCTCGACCAGCGCCACCACGTCAACTTCGACGCCGCCCGGATCGCGCCCTACACCGCGCAGCTTTCGGACGAAGACCCTTTCGTCACGCTCAAGCTGATGCTCGAGGACCACGATGTACAGCTATAGCCTCGCGATCCTCGCCGCCGGGTTCGAGGCGCTCGGCTTCTGGGTGCTGCTGGGCTTCGGCGTCGGCAACGCGCAGCTCGCCGCCTATCTCGGCGCGCACCTCGTCGCAAGCATCCTCGCGGGGTTGCTGCTGGTGATGATCGTGCCGGGCCCCTCGCAGCGGCAGCGGCGTCTCGGCTTCGCCTTCTTTTTCTCGCTCTGCTTCTTCGTGCCAGTGCTCGGTGTGCCAGGATTGCTGGCCGCGGGATTTCTTGCGCGACTGCTCCGCAAGGACGATGGCAAGGACGTGTTTTCAACGCAGGCTGCCCCGGAGTACGCGCCGCACGACGAGCGCGTCGAGGCGCCGCACACCCACGGGCCGGTGCGCGCGCAGCTTTCGGACCCGGCCTCGCCGGTCGAAACGCGCATGCGCGCGCTGCTTTCGATCCAGGACTTGCCTTCGCGCGTGGCGAACCCGGTCATCCGCACGATGCTCGCCGACTCTTCCGACGACGTGCGCCTCGTAGCCTACGGAATCCTCGACGGGCGCGAGAAGCGCATCAACGCGCGCATCCAGGCGGCGCGCGCGCAGCTCGAAGGCGACGACCCGACCGGTCGCCTGATCGCCGACAAGGAGCTCGCCGAGCTGTATTGGGAGCTGGTGTACCAGGGGCTCGTGCAGGGTGACCTCCAGAAGCACGCTGTCGGGCAATCGCGCGCCCATTTCGAAGCGGCGCTGCGCCATGCGCCGGACGATGCGGCGCTGTGGGCGCTCGGCGGGCGGCTGGCGAATTTCGCCGGCCAATACGAGCGCGCATGGCACGCTTTCTCCCGATCGATCGAGTTCGGCATGCCCGAAGCGCGCGTATTGCCCTACCTGGCCGAGGTGGCCTTTCGCATGCGCCGATTCGAGCGCGTCGGCCAATTGCTGGAGCGAATCGCACAGGCTTCCCACACCCAGCGCATGGCGCAGGTGATCGACTACTGGAGCGCGCATGAACGCGCCCTCGCCTGATCCCGCGCCCGGCGCGCCTGCGCCTCCGGCCGACCTGCGCGCAACGCACGCCGACATAGCGCTGCTGCTCGAGGGGACGTTTCCCTATGTGTCCGGCGGCGTTTCGAGCTGGGTCAACCAGATCATCCGCGCCTTCCCGGAGTACACGTACGCCCTGGTCTTCATCGGCAGCCAGGAATCGGATTACGGCGAGATGAAGTACAAGCTGCCCGACAACGTGGTGCACCTCGAGCGGCATTACATCCACTCGCCGGCCGCAAAGCCGCCGGTGAAGGCGCAGCCGGGCGACCCGAAGACGTACGACCTGGTCGAGCGCCTCCACACTTATTTCCGCGCCCCCACGGCGGCCGGCGAGCCGGTGATCGGCGAGGCGCTCGCGGCCCTGTCCTCCTCGGGGCAGCTTTCGGACGCGAGCTTCCTCTACAGCCGCGCCTCGTGGGACTACACGACCAGCCAGTACCGCAACTTCTCGCGCGACCCCTCGTTCATCGATTATTTCTGGACGATCCGCACGATGCACCAGCCGCTGTGGATGCTCTCGCAGATCGCGGAATCGCTGATCCCGGTGCGCGCGTATCACACGATCTCTACCGGCTACGCGGGATTCCTTTCGGCGATGCTCAAGTGGAAGACCGGCCGGCCTGTGATCCTTTCGGAGCACGGCATCTACACCAAGGAAAGGAAGATCGACCTCTTCCAGAGCCAGTGGATCAAGGACAACCGGGACGCGTTCAGCAAGGACCCGGCCGAGATCGGCTACCTGCGCGCCCTTTGGATCCGGTTTTTCGAGTCACTCGGGCGCATGTGCTACAGCGCATCCGACGACATCGTTGCGCTTTACGAGACCAACCGGCTTCGCCAGGTGACCGACGGCGCGCCCGCGGAGCGCACGCGCAACATCCCGAACGGCATCGACCTTCCGCGCCTGTCGAAGCTGCGAGCGCAGCGCGCGCCCGAGCCGCCGCCGATCCTGTGCCTGCTCGGCCGCGTGGTGCCGATCAAGGACCTCAAGACCTTCATCCGCGCGATGCGCACGGTGGTCAACCGCATGCCTGAGGCGCAAGGCTGGATCGCGGGGCCGGAGGACGAGGATCCGGGCTATGTCGCGGAGTGCAAGGACCTCGTGCAAAGCCTCGGCCTCGTGGATTCGGTGAAGTTCCTGGGCTTCCAGCGAATCGACGCGCTGCTGCCGCAGGTGGGCCTGCTGGTGCTGTCCTCGATCAGCGAGGCGCTGCCGCTGGTAGTGCTCGAAGGCTACGCGGCCGGCGTGCCGGTCGTGACCACCGATGTCGGCTCCTGCCGCCAGCTCGTCTACGGACTTGAGGGCGAGGATGCGGCGATCGGGGCTGCCGGGCGCGTCGTCGGCATCGCCGACCCGACCGCGCTGGCCGATGCTTCGCTCGAGCTCCTTACCGACAGCGCGGCATGGCATGCGGCGCAAAAGGCCGGCATCGAGCGGGTCGAGCGCTTCTACACGCAGGACATGATGTTCAGCCAGTACCGCGAGCTGTATGTGAAGGCGCTGAACGCGCCGGACGCAAGGACGGCGGCCTGAATGGCCGGCATCGGCTTCGAGCTGCGCAAGCTCCTTGCCAAGGACACCCTCTCGGGCGTCCTGCAGGCCTACCTGTACGCGAGCGTGATCGGTTCCGGGCCGTGGGTGCTCTCGATCGTCGGCATCCTCGTGATCGGCCTGATGTCCTCGGCGGTCAGCGCGCCCGGGCTCATGGTGACGCAATTCCAGGTGAGCGTGACTTACCTGATTGCAGCCAGCCTGATCCTCACCGGCTTCGTCCAGCTGTCTTTCACGCGCTTCATCGCCGACCGGCTTTACGAGAAGAAGGAGGCCATCGTGCTGCCGAATTTCAACGGCGTGACGCTCGTGGTCACCACGGTCAGCGGCGGCCTCGGCCTCGCGGCAGCGGCGTTCCTTTTCGAGGGGCAGAATCTCGTCTACCGCATGCTGATGCTGACCGGGTTCGTGATGCTCTCGAACATCTGGGTGGCGACGATCTTTCTTTCCGGCCTCAAGCAGTACAAGCAGATCCTGCTGCTCTACGCGATTGGCTATGGCGTCACCGTCGTGTCGTCCCTCGCCCTGCGCCCGCTGGGCCTCGAGGGGCTGCTGCTCGGCTTCGTGCTCGGTCATGGCGTGATGCTGCTCGGCATGGTGCTGCTCGTGGTGCGCAGCTATCCGGCGGAGCAGTTCATCGCCTTCGATTTTGCCCGCCCGGGCGCGATGTACGTGAGTCTCATGCTGGTCGGGTTCTTCTACAACGCCGGCGTGTGGCTGGACAAGTTCATCTTCTGGTATGGCCCTTCGACCGGGCAGAACGTGATCGGCCCGTTGAACGCCTCGGTGATCTACGACCTGCCGGTCTTCCTCGCTTACCTCTCGATCCTGCCGGGCATGGCGGTTTTCCTGGTGCGCATGGAAACCGACTTCGTCGAGTACTACCAGGAGTTTTACGATGCGGTGCGCAACGGCTCGACGCTCGCGCGCCTGGAAGACCTGAGAAACGAGATGGTCTACACGATCCGCCGCGGCCTCTTCGAGATCATCAAGGTGCAGACCATCGCCACGCTCGTGATCTTCGTAGCCGGCGGGGCGATGCTGCGCGCGCTGGGCATCCCGGAACTCTACCTGCCGCTCCTTTACATCGACGTGGTCGCAGCCGGCCTGCAGGTGGTCCTGCTCGGCCTCATGAACGTGTTCTTTTACCTGGACAAGCGCAACGTGGTGCTCGGGCTCACCGCGCTCTTCGCCGTGCTGAACGGCGTATTCACCTGGATCACGCTCGACCTGGGCGCGACCTGGTTCGGCTACGGGTTCGCGGCCGCTGTGTTCGTCACCGTGTTCGTCGCCTTCCAGATCCTCGACCGGCGGCTGGAATCCCTCGAGTACGAGACCTTCATGCTCCAGTAGCCTAGTTCTTGTACGACGGATCCTTCGCGTCGATCATGCGCTGCATGGCGGCGAAGACATCGTCGCAGACGCGTTTTTCTCCCGGCCCCGATTCGCGCACCGTCTGCTCGAACACTTTTTCCGCGATCGGGTTCAAGGCGCCGGCGGCCGACGAGGCGATCTGCACGTCGCAAGCACGCTGCAGGGTCCACAGCAGCATGAAGGCTTCCGGCACGCTCGGGCCCCAGGTCAACAGCCCATGATTGCGCAGGATCACGGCGCGCCTGGTGCCGATGTCTTTCACCATGCGCCGCTTTTCGCCCTCCTCGATCGTGATGCCCTCGAAGTCGTGATAGGCGACGCCGCCCTGCAACTGCGCGGCGTAGAAGTTGGTCGGCGAGAGCCCGTCCCGCAGGCTCGCAACCGCCATGCCGTTCGTCGTGTGGGTGTGCATCACGCAGTGCGCCGAATCGATCGCGCCGTGGATCGCGCTGTGCGTCGTGAAGCCCGCCAGGTTGACCGGCCATTCGGAGTCGTGCAGCGGCTTGCCGTCGATGTCGATCAGCACCAGGTTCGACGCGGTCACTTCGCTGTAGTGCAGCCCGAAGGGGTTGATGAGGAAGTGCCGCCCCTCGCCCGGGACGCGAAGCGTGATGTGGTTGAAGATCATCTCGGTCCAGCCCAGGTGATCGAAGATCCGGTAGCAGGCCGCCAATTGCACGCGGGCATGCCATTCGGCGTCGCTGATCGGCAGTGACGCCACGGCGGCGGCGGCGGCGGGGTCGACTTGTTAACCCTGCAGGTAGATCGTCATGCCGGACTCCAGGTGGGCTCTCGCAGGCTAGTCTAGCGCTCCGGTTCGGGGCCGGCCAGATTCGCCCTCTTGGGTTGGGAAAGCGGCTTCTCGCAAAACCGGTGCGTAAACGCACTTACGTCCATCTTGCGTAAGCCTAGAGTCAGTCTGTAACCAGCGCCGGGACCGGCTCACACCGCCTCGGCTCCATGTTGCAAATCGGAACTGGGGAGCTAACCGATGACCGTCCACTATCTGGAAACCGCATTTATCCAGGCCACCGCCAAGTCGCCGGCGCGCGCCTTTCACCTGAGCCCGCGCCAGGTCGAAGTGCTGGTCCTGTTGGGCGAGGGCCTGGCGAACAAGCCCATCGGACGGAAACTCGGCATCTCCGCCTGCACGGTCAAGCAGCATGTTCAGGCGATCCTCAAGGAGTTCGGCGCCTCCAACCGGCTGCAAGCGGTGATCTTCGCGTATCGCTCCGGGATCCTTTCGAGCGGCCCCGAAATGGACCTCATGCCGCCTCCGAAACAGGAAGCCCCGCCCCCGCTCGTTTCAGGAGTTTGACCGGCTCCAGGCGCTAGACGACCCGACGCACGTCGTCGACCATCGTTTCGAGCAGCAGGACGTCGAGCACCACGAGACAATTGCTTTCACGCGCAATCAGCTTTTGCGCGGTCAGCGTCGAAAGCTCGCGCGTGACTTGCTCCCGGTAAGTACTGACCCGGCTCGCAATGTCGCCGTGCCGCGGTGCCGGGCAGATCCGCGCCACGTTCCCCGAGACACCGGCGCGACGCGCGAGGCGCAGCAACTCGGCATGCACGCGGTTGCGCACACCGAGCGTGCTCAGTTCAAACACGCGGTCGGTCATCTCCCGCACGAATGAAATCAGCCCCACCAGCATGCGCGCACGCAGCGCTTCGTTCTTCGCAAGCAACGCATGAAAAGTGGCCGGGCTCATGCTTGCAAGCAGGCTGTCCTCCAGCGCAATGACATCGGCTGAGCGCGCCCGCCCGTCGATTGCGGATAGTTCGCCGAAATGCTCTCCGGCGCCCATCTCGCGGTACGTGATCTGCTTGCCGGAAGCTGCGAATGCGACGACCTGCACCCGTCCTGTGACGACCAGATAGACATCGCGGTCCAGTGCGTTTCGCGTAATGACCTGCTGGCCGGTGACGCAGTGGCGCCACTCGAGCGCGCCGGCGAGCTCTTCGAGCGCAGGTGTGCCCAGCCCTTCAAGCAACCGGATTCCTCGCAGTCCTAGAAGCGCCGCTCCAGCGGAAGGCAAGGTCGGCATCTATCCCCCATGTGCCAAAAAAGGCACGGCACGAACTTTACAGCTTGACCGCGCGAACTGGAAGGGGACACCCAGGAGGCCTTCAGGCGCGCTGCCCGGCATGGCGCTGCAGCCACCGTGTGAGTTCGGCGGCCTGCATGGCCCCCGACTGGCGCGCCACTTCGGTTCCATTTTTGAAGAGGATGAGCGTGGGGATGCTCCTGATCCCGTACTGCGCGCTTGCCTTCGGTGACGCATCGCTGTCGACCTTGACGAACCGGATGTCCCGAAGCTCGCGGGCGGCCGTCTCGAAGTGGGGCGCCATCATCCTGCAAGGCCCGCACCACCCGGCCCAGAAGTCGACTACGACCGGCAATTCGGTGCGCTTCACAAACTTTGACAATGTCGCGTCATCCAAATTGACCGGCTTTTCGCCCATCAGCAGGGCGCCGCACCGGCCGCAAACCGGCGCGTCGTGCAATTTGGTGTCCGGAACCCGATTGGTGGTCCCGCAAGCAGGGCACACGAGGTGCATCGCCGCTCCTAGAAAAGCAGGTCCGAATCCCTATTTGAAACCGAAGATGCGCTCCGAGTTCCCACCGCGCACTCTTTCGCGCACGCCGTGCGGCAGCCGATCGACCCTCGCGAGGCAGCCAATGGGGTCGCCGATGGTGTGGGGGTAATCCGAGCCGTACAGGACGTTTTCGGAGCCGAACACATTCACGGCCATGGCAAGCGCGTCGTCGGTGAACACGACGGAGTCGCAGTAGATCCGGCGCGCCACCAAGCTCGGCTTCTCGACGATCTTTGTGCGGCAGGCCGGGATGAACTCGAAGCACTGGTCCAGGCGCCCGATCAGGAAGGGCAGTGTCCCGCCGCCGTGCGAAGCAATGATCTTCAGCTTCTGGTGACGGTCGAAGAATCCGTCGTAGATCATTCGTGAAACTGCAAGCGTCGTATCCGTCGTGAACCCGATGGACGCGGTGAGCTGGAATTGCGACATGTCCATTTCCTTCACGCCCGGCGGGGCGGAGGGATGGATGAGCACGGGCAGGGCAGCGTCATCGATCGCTTTCCAGATCGGCGCGAACTGCGGATCGGTGAGGTGCTGACCGGAAACGTTGGCCAACACCATCACGCCGCAAGCGCCCGCTTTGCGCGAACGCTCCAGTTCCTTAAGCGCCGCCTGTGGAAACTGCCAGGGCAGCGACGCGAAAAACTGCATGCGCTGGGGCCACTGCTTCTTCGCCTTGGCCATCACGTCGTTCATGACCTGTGCCGCTTGCAGGCTGACCTGCTCGCCGCCCCAGTAGACGTTGGGGCACGAAAGCGACACGACGGCAACGTCGATTCCCACGCGATCCATGTTGCGGATGCGCAGCTCCCAGTCGAACATCTCCGGCACCGGCGTCATGAAAGGCGCGCCGTCCAGGTGAATGGCACGCAACCCGCCGAACACCTCCTTCATGGTGTATTTGCCGCCGTGCTTCTGCAGCAGGTCCACCCAGGCGTTGTCGAGCATATGGGTGTGGACGTCGATAACGATACTCATGGCATTCCTTGATGGGCTTAAGTGAGGGTAAGGGGTCAGTCGACCTTGAGGTTGGCCGCCTTCACGACGGTGGCCCAGCGGCCGACGTCCTTCCTGATGATGTCGGCAAACTGGTCCGGCGTATTCGGTGCCCACGGCTCCATGCCGAACTTGATGAGTTGCTCGCGGAATTCAGGCGCCGCCTGGAAGCGCTGCATCTCGGCATTGAGCTTGGCGACGATAGGCCGGGGCGTGCCCGCCGTAACCACCACGCCTTGCCAGGCCTGCCAGTCGAACCCGGGCACCGTGCGCGCAACCGGCTGCACGTTCGGCATGAGCACCGACTGGACCGCGGCCGAAGTGCCGAGCGCCGTGATCTTGCCGACCTGGATGTTCGGCACCGCCACGGAGAAGTCGAGGAACATCATCTCGGGCTTGCCGGCGATGATGTCGAGCACGGCCAGCGCGGAACCCTTGTACGGCACGTGCTGCACGTCGAGGCCGGTTTCCTTCTTGAACACCTCCATGAACAGGTGGTGCGGGCTGCCGCTTCCCGAGGAGGCGTAGTTGAATTTACCGGGATTGCGCCGCACGACGTCGATCAGCTCGGTCACGCTCTTCACGGCGAGCGAAGGCGACGTCACCAGGAAGAAATTGACCGAGCCCACCAGCGAGACGGCCGCGAAGTCCTTCACCGCATCGACCTGCGGCTTCGAGTAGATCGCCGGGCTGATGCCGAGCGTCGTGCTCGTGGCCATCAGGAGCGTGTAGCCATCCGGTGGCGCCTTCGCCACTAGGTCGGCGCCGATCAGCGTCCCTGCGCCGGCGCGATTCTCGACGACCACGGGTTGCTTCAGCGCAGTTGCAAGCCGATCCCCGATGACGCGTGCGAGCACATCCGTCAGCGCGCCGGGGGGGTAGGGCACGATGAAGCGCAGTGGACGCATGGGATACCCCGCCGCCGGATCCTGGGCAGCGGAGCTGCCGGCAACAAGCGCAAGCAGCATGCAAACGACATTCTTCAGCACTGAGATTCTCCAAGTGGGGCCCGTGGCCGCGCGGGAGCGCCAAGGCTAGTGCGCCGAGCAGCCAAAATCAATTTCCACGGTCGCCGTTTCACAAACGGACGACGCTCGAAAGTCAATTCACCACGAGCTTGCCAACCATGCCGGCCTCGAAATGTCCGGGCACGAGGCACCCATAGGTGAAAGTGCCCGCCTTGGTAAACCGCCAGACGAGCTCGCCCTGCTTGCCCGCATCGACATCGACCGCGTTTGCCTCCAGGCCATGCTCCATTTTCGGGTTCTTGCGCATGGCGTCCGCATGCGCTTTAAGTTCTTTCGCCGTGCCGAGCACGAATTCGTGCTCGACCTTGCCCGTATTGCGGAACACGAACCGGATGGTCTCGCCGCGCTTCACCGAGATCTCCGACGGCGAGTAGCGCATCGTGTCGCTCATGCCGACCTCGATGGTGCGTGTGACATCGGCGGCTTTCCCGGGGAGGCCGTACGCTTTTTCGGCGACGGTTCCTGCATGGCCCTTGTGCTTATCGTCGGCGGCAGCCGGCCCGGCGACGACGATGACAAGAGCGTAAATCAGCAGCAGGCGGCGCATGGCGGATCCGAAAGGAAGGCTGAGGCTTGTTTATACTCGCGGCGCAGCGTTGCTGTAAATCGGGCGCACGCCTCTTCGACCTGCCTCATCTTTGCGCTATAACTTTTTCCCGAAGTCGCGCAGCACTTCGCGCGCGCAATTGTGGCCGGGTGCGCCGGTCACGCCGCCGCCCGGGTGCGTGCCCGACCCGCACATGTAAAGGTTCTTGATCGGCCCACGATAATCGGCATAGCCGAGCATCGGCCGCGCCGAATACAACTGGTCGAGCGACAAGGCCCCATGAAAGATGTCGCCACCGACCAGGCCAAACTGCGCCTCGAGATCGGCCGGCGACAGCGCGCTTTGCGCGATGACACTGCGCTTGAACCCCGGCGCGTGCCCTTCGACGACTTCGAAAATGCGCCCGATCGCTTCCTCCTTGCGCGCCGCCCAATTCACGTCGGGCGAAAAGTGCTGGCAAAAGAGGCTCGCTACGTGCGCCCCTTTGGGCGCAAGCGAGTCGTCGAGCGTACTGGGAATGAGCATCTCGACGATCGGGGCGCGTGAAATGCCTTCAGCTTTTGCCTCAAGGTAGGCACGATCCATGTAGCCGAGGGAAGGCGCCATGATGATGCCGGAGGCCAGGTGCGCACCAGGCTCCGGCAGGCAGGTGAAGCGCGGCAATTCGCTCAACGCAACGTTCATGCGGAAGGTCGCCGACGCGCATTTCCAGCGCGCCATGCGGGTGGCGAACTCAGGCGGAAGGGCGCTGCTCTCGATGAGATCGAGGTAAAGCAGCTTCGGGTTCACGTTGCCGATGACGGTCTTTGCTTCAATCTCGGAGCCGTCGGCGAGCGCCACGCCCCGCGCCTTGCCGGCAGCGATGCTGACGCTCTCGACGGCAGCATCACAATCAATCTCGACACCGAGACGACGTGCTTCCGAGGCCATCGCCTGGGTGATCGCGCCCATGCCGCCTATGGCATGACCCCACGCGCCCTTGCGCCCGTTCACTTCGCCGAAGCAGTGATGCAACAGCACATAGGCGGTACCCGGATGATAGGGGCTGGCAAAGTTGCCGACCACGGCATCGAATCCGAAAGCCGCCTTGACCGCTTCACCCTCGAACCAGCCTTCCAGCATCTCGCCCGCGCTCTGGGCGAAGAGATTCAACAGGTTCCGGCGGGACTCCATGTCGAGTTTCTTCGTGAGGCGCCCCGCATTGAAAGCGCGCACAAGATCGAGTGCGCCGCCCCCGACGTTCGGCGGGCACTCGAGCACCAGGTGGCGAAGGACGTCCGCAACGCGCTCGAGCATGTCCCAGTAGGACGGCAGGCGCTCCGCGTCGCGCTTCGAAAATTTCGCGAGTTCGGCCTGGGTCGCCTGCAGCCCCCCACCTATCGCGAGCGAGCCTCCGTCCTCCAGCGGAAGAAAGTTCGACAACGGCCGCTCCACGATCCTCAGGCCGTGCTCCGCGAGCCGAAGATCGCGGATGACCTTGGGATTGAGCAGGCTCACCGTATATGCGGCGACGGAATTGCGAAATCCTGGATGGAATTCCTCGGTGACCGCCGCCCCGCCGACTACGCCACGGCGTTCGAGCACACGCACCTTGAGGCCGGCGCGCGCGAGATAGCAGGCACAGGCGAGGCCGTTGTGGCCCGCGCCAATGATCACCGCGTCGTACTGTGCCCCTGCCCTCATTTGGCTTCCACCCGCTTGGCTTCCACCCGCCTATATACTCCGAGTATATGACCACTCCCTATGCCACCCCTCCCGGCGACACCCGCAACCTCGCCTTGTTCTGCGACTTCGAGAACGTTGCGCTCGGCGTGCGCGAATCCAATTACGCCAAGTTCGACATCGGCCTCGTGCTCGAGCGCCTGCTCCTCAAAGGCAGCATCGTCGTCAAGAAAGCCTATTGCGACTGGGATCGCTACAAGGACTTCAAGGCCGGAATGCACGAGGCGTCGTTCGAGCTGATCGAAATCCCTCACGTGCGCATGTCCGGCAAGAACTCGGCCGACATCCGCATGGTGGTCGACGCGCTGGACCTCTGCTACACGAAATCGCATGTCGACACGTTCGTGATCATCAGCGGCGACTCGGATTTCTCGCCACTCGTCTCCAAGCTTCGCGAAAACAACAAGACCGTGATAGCCGTCGGCGTAAAGAACTCCACCTCCAACCTGCTGATCGCGAATTGCGACGAGTTCATCTTCTACGACGATCTCGTGCGCGAACAGAAAGGCAAGCCCAAGCGGGTGGAGAAGAAGAGGCCCTCCCGCGCGAAAGCGGCACCGGCCACCGATGCCGCCGCCGATCCAGCCGCCGCGCCCCCGGCGCCTGCCGAAGACAAGGATAAGAAGCAGGAGGCGTTCGACCTCGTGCTCGCAACCACCGAAGCGCTCGCTGGCGAGCGCGGAGCGGAAGACAAGATCTGGGGCTCAATGGTCAAGCAGGCGCTCAAGCGGCGCAATCCGGGATTTTCGGAAAGCTACTACGGCTTCAAATCGTTCAACCAGCTGCTGGAGGAGGCGGCCGCGAGAAACGTGCTGGTGCTCGAACGCGATGAGAAGTCCGGCGGGTACCTGGTGAAGGGCGCGACCCACTGATGCGCATCAAGGCGGTCGACGCAACATGGCTGCACGTCCCGATCCCGGAAAAGCAACGGCACGTCTCCGACTTCGGTCGGGTGTCTTCGTTCGACTGCACGCTCGTGCGCATCGAAACCGAGTGCGGCGTTATAGGCTGGGGCGAGGCGAAGGAAGAGGTGGGCAGCGCGGGCAACAACCGAACGGTCACCAAGGCGATCAACGATAAATACGGCCCGATGCTCGTCGGCGAAGATCCGCGCGACATCGTCCGGCTAAACGAAATGATGTATTCGGGCGTGCGTGGGCACTATGCGCTCACGCACGGGCGCGTGTTTCCCGCACTCGGAAGGCGAGGCGCGTCCATCTGCGCGATGAGCGGCATCGACCTCGCCTTGTGGGACATCCTCGGCAAGTCGCTAAACGCGCCGGTGTGGCGCCTGCTCGGCGGACGCAAGGCCGAGCGCATGCCGATTTACGCCTCAGGCGGCTGGGCGGATGCCAAGGGCATCGGCGAGCAGCTCATGGGGTACGTGACGAAGGGCAACGTGCGTTCGGTGAAAATGCGCGTGGGCATCATCGACGGCACGGTCGCAAAGTCGGTGGAAAGGGTAAGGGCCGCCCGCGAAGCCCTCGGCCCCGACATCGGCCTCGCGTGCGACGCGCATGGCACGTGGAGCGTCGCGG
>JANXRZ010000049.1 GCA_025352885.1 Pseudomonadota bacterium
CCGACCAACCAGCGAATCGGCTTGCCCGGATAAGCCTGCGCCGCAGCGTCGGAGCAGATCACCAGGGCCGACAAGGCGATGAGCGCCAATTTTCGAATCGTGGGTTTTTTCATGGTCTCCTCCGGACGATTTCTACCCTGCGCAATGGTTTGCGCAAGGTGGAAACAAACTTTATCATGGCCGGGATCAAACGCAACGGAAGGGCCACGCAATGCAGACATTCACTTACCGCACCTTCAATCAGTCTCCCTCGGATTACGAACGCAACCTGGCGGACGCGCTTTTCTCCATCATGGGAAAGCGTGTCTACGATCCCGCCAGGATCGCTGATGAACTGAACAAGGCCGCACTCAAATCGCCGCACGGCGACGCGTGGACCGCCGAGGGCCTGAAAGCCGAAATGCGGCGATTGGGGGCTTGGAGCAACTGCGTCGGCGGTCCCGTGGGGGCGCATGCCTTGCCGGGCGCGAGCACGAGAACGCCGGCATGACGGCCGAAACCGAAGCACGGGTGGAGCGGCGGGCCGCGCTCGGTGTGCGCGACAGGTGGTGGTGCATCGGCCCGTCCAGCCTGGTCGGCAGCCAGGCCGTGGGACTGACCCGGCTCGGAATAAAGCTGGCCGCATGGCGCGACAAAACAGGCAAAGTCAACATGGTCGAGGACTATTGCCCGCATCGAGGCGCGCCGCTGTCGATGGGGCACCTCACCGACGGGCGCCTGGGCTGCAGGTATCACGGCGTGGAAGTCGCGGGAGACGGAAGCGTCGCCGCGGTGCCCGGATTCCCGGAATGCAGTTACGTCGGCAGGA
Organism: Pseudomonadota bacterium; assembly: GCA_025352885.1. Taxonomy (GTDB): domain Bacteria; phylum Pseudomonadota; class Gammaproteobacteria; order Burkholderiales; family SG8-39; genus SZAS-79. The sequence continues at coordinate 809 of JANXRZ010000049.1, forward strand.
AGATGGTGCGCTCCTACCCGGTCGTCGAACACTTCCAGGGCCTTTGGGCATGGTTCGGTGCAAACGACCAGCTCGAATCCGCAATCGAGCCTCCCCCGCTGGTCTTCCCCTCCGAATTCACCTCGCCTGAATGGACCGGGTTCCCGATTTCGCAGACCTGGCAAACGAATTACCAGTATGTCTGGGACAACGTCATCGACATCATGCACCCGGAGTACCTGCACAAGGACACGCAGTACTTCGAGACGGGCGTGGCCAACACGGTGGTCGCCACGCCCGCGCCGACCGGATTCATGGTCAGGCGCAAGATCTATGAAGGCGACAACGTCGAAATCATGGAGTTCATCGACAACGGGTCTTTCTGGTTCCGCGTCGGGTTCTACGCGCCCCCAGGGTGCGGGCCCGGCGGAAACTGGCGCGTGTTCCCGCTCGCAACGCCGATCGACGAGTACCACTGCCAGATGACGGTCTGGCGCATGCGCAATGTCAGCGGGTGGGAAGGCGACCTGTTCCGCTTCATGTTCAATACCAAGCTCGAACAGTACAACTGGGCGATCGTGCAGGAAGACAAGGAAATGCTGGAAGCCATGCCCCCGTGGCCCGCCCGGGAAAACCTCTACCAGCACGACATCGGCCCGGCCCGGCTGCGCAAGCATGTGCGGGACGAAGCCCGCAAGCAGTGCGCTTAAAAAAAGCGCGGCGCCAGACCCAGGGCGTCCAATCCCTCGATACGGGTCTTGCAGTCGCGTTCATGGTGGCCCGCGCCGGGAAACCCGTCGCGCTGACCGATGTCGCGAAGAACCTAGACTTGCTCCCGAGCACCGCCCACCGGCACCTCGCGTCGCTGTGCCGGGCGGGGCTCGTCGAGCAGGCCGGTCCTGCAGGACACTACGATCTCGGGCCCGCCGCTTTCGAATTCGGCTTTGCCGCTTTGCGCCGGCTGGACGCCCAGAAACTCTGGAACGAGGCGATTTCGCAGTTGCGTGACGAGACGGACCTGACTTCGATGGCGATCGCCTGGGGCACGTTCGGGCCGACGGTGGTCCAATGGAAGGAGTCCCGCCAGCCCGTGTGGCTCAACGCACATGTGGGCACGGTGCTGCCGCTGCTGCGATCGGCCGGCGGCCTCGTGTTCTGCGCGTATTCGGCGAGTGGAGAAATCCGTGCCGCGACTGCGCGCGAGTTCAAAGCCAGCCCGGTCCCTACCAACCATCTCCGCCGGCTCACCCCGCGTGCACTCGACGCCCTGCTTGGGAAAATCCGCCGGACAGGCTATGCCGACATCGACGGCGACGTGATCGAGGGGGTCGCTGCGGCCAGCGCACCGGTATTCGACAGCAATGGAACCGTCAGGCTCGCGCTCTCATTGCTTGGGCCTTCCAGCCAGGTCAACCTCGACCCGGGCGGCAGGCACGTCCGGGCCTTGATTAACGCTGCACGACGGCTGTCCCAGCGTCTCGGTTACACATTCGAGCCCAGCGCCGCGACCGCTTCCTGAAACACCGCCATCGGCATTCCGCACACACCACGTCCGAGCAGACCGCGCCCATCGGCTGACACCATGCCGGTCGAAAGCAAGGGTGAAATCCCGGAAGCGACCACCGCAGCCGCATCGAGCCCCACCGGCACACCCAGCACCGGATGCAGTCCGGCGAGTTGTGATAGCGCGCGTTGCTCA
>JANXRZ010000090.1 GCA_025352885.1 Pseudomonadota bacterium
CTCAAACCTTGCAACATGCAAGGTTTGAGCCTGGCCCCTTTTTGGGAGAGGTTGAAGGCTTCGACTGGCTGAGGGACCACGGGGTGCCGATGACGGGCGCGAGGGCGGTGAGCTCGGTGGGCGATGCGCTGGCGGCGGCGACGGCATTCGGCTACCCCGTAGTAATGAAGGGCTGCGCGCAAAGCCTGCCGCATAAGAGCGAACTCGGCTTGGTGAAAGTCAGCTTAGCGGACGAGGCGAGCGTGAAGGCCGCCTATGCCGATCTCGTGGCGCGCCTCAACAAGGCCCTGCCCGCGAAGGCGCCACGCGAAGTAGTCGTTCAAGCGACGGCGGGCGACGGGATCGAACTCATCATCGCCGTGCGCAACGACCCGCACCTGGGCAGCTTCGTCGTCGTCGGACCCGGAGGGTTGCTCGTCGAAGTGATGGGCAAGGCGAGCGTGCGGCGCGCTCCTGTCGATAAGGAGACCGCGAATGCAATGCTCGACGAGACCGTCGCCGGCAAACTGCTCGACGGCGTGCGCGGACGCGCGCCGGTCGACCGGGCAAGCGCTGCGAAGGCCATCGCGGCGCTCTCCCAAGTGGGCGCGGCCATGCACGCCACCGCCGCAACCGTCGAAATCAATCCGCTGATCGTGACCGCGCAGGGCGCGCTCGGCGTCGACCTCTTGATCGAACCGCACAAGGATGCCCCATGAGCTACGAAACCCTTACCTATGCGGTCGACGATCGCGTAGCGCGCATCACCTTCAACCGGCCCGAGCGCATGAACGCGTTCAACCTCAAGCTCTGCTCCGAGATCATGGCCGCGATCGCGCAGGCCGATGCGGATCCTGAGGTGCGCGTGCTGCTTGTGACTGGCGCCGGCGGCAAGGCGTTCTCCGCGGGCTACGACATCAAGGAAACCGCCTCGGGCGGCCCCAAGCGCGGCGAATCAGGCTGGCGGGATCGCCTCGGAAAGGATCTCAAGTTCTGCTATTCGCCCTGGGAGTGCTCGAAGCCGGTGATTGCGGTCATCGACGGTTTCTGCCTCGCGGGCGCCCTCGAATTCGCGCAGATGTGCGACATCCGCTACTGCTCCGACGATTCTAAATTCGGCGTGCTCGAAACGCGCTTCGCAGCCGGCATCGTCACCATGGTGATGCCGTGGATCCTCGGCCCGGCGAGCCGCGAGTTGATCTTCACGGGCGACACGATCGACGCGAAAGAAGCCGAGCGCGTGGGCCTCGTCACGCGTGCCTACCCGAAAGCCACCCTGCATGACGAGACGCTCAAGATTGCCAAGCGCATGAGCCGGGTGGCGATCGAGTGCCTCACGTGGAACAAGCGCGCGCTGAACAGGGGGGCCGAAGCGATGGGATTCAGGACGTCGCTGGACATCGGGTTCGACGCCTGCGTGCAGCTCGACAATTCCATCGCGCCCGAATACCAGATGTTCGACAAGCTGCGCCGGGAGAAGGGCCTTGGCGAAGCGATCAAGTGGCGGGATGCGCAGTTCGCAAAGTATGAGTGACGCCTCGGGTTGCAGCGCGTGAGCCAGCGCTGGCTCGTGCTCGCGGTGCTTGCCTTCGCGCGCATTGCCATGGGCTACCAGTTCCAGGCGGTGGGCTCGCTCACGCCTTTCCTGGTCGACGAATTCAGGATCGACTATGCCTCGGTCGGCACGCTGATCGGCCTTTACCTCCTGCCCGGCATCGTGGTCGCGCTGCCCGGCGGCTATCTCGGCCGGCGCTTCGGCGAGAAGCGCATGGTGCTTACCGGCCTCGCGCTCATGGCCCTCGGCGGGGTCGTGAGCGCAATGGGCACGTCTTACGCGATGCTCGTCGCGGGGCGCGTCATCACCGGCGTGGGCGTCGTGATCCAGTTCGTGCTCATGACCAAGATGCTCGCCGACTGGTTCAAGGACAAGGAACTGGTCTTCGCGATGTCGCTCTACCTGAACGGGTGGCCGATCGGCATCGGGCTCGGGCTGCTCACGCAGGTCAGTCTCGCAAACGCAACGTCATGGCGCACCGTGTTCGTTTCGACCGCAGTGTTTTCGGCGTTGACGCTCGTCGTGCTCGCGCTGCTTTATCGGAGGCCTGCGTCTTCGACAGGTCCTGCCCAGACTGCAAAAGGCGCGAGCCTCTCCATGCACGAGATCGTGCTGGTGAGCGTCGCAGGCCTCATCTGGACGCTCGTGAATGCGGGCTGGGTGGTCGGCGTGAGCTTCGCGCCCGGCTATCTGACGAGCCAGGGCATCGAGATCGCCGAGGCCGCGGCGATCACGAGCCTCTCTACATGGGTCGCGGTAGTTGGAGTGCCGCTCGGCGGATACCTCGCCTCGAAATGGCGCCGGCCGAACACGATCATCGTGGTCTCCACGCTGATCGGCACGCTCGCGATCCTTGCGATCCCCTACACGTCGGCCTACGTGCTCTGTTTCTCAGTGATCGGGCTCATCCTGTTCCTCCCCGCCGGAATCATGGCCGCGCTGCCCATCGAGGTGTTGCGCCCCGAAACCCGCGCGCTTGGCCTGGGGCTCTTCTACACGATCTGGTATGCGGGCATGGCGGCATTGCCCCCGGTGGGCGGCTGGACTTATGACGTCACCGGTAGTCCTTCCGCGCCGATCTTCTATTCGGCGGCGCTCGTGTTCCTGACGCTGGCCGCGCTGCTGGTTTTCCGGTTGGTCCAGCGCGCCGGCGGCCGCAACGTTGGTACGATGAATGCTTTAGCGAGTCACCCAAAGGAGAACTGACATGCTGCTGGACGTCCGCACTTACACCTGTCGCCCGGGAATGATCAAGAAACACTTCGAGCTCTACGACCGGCTCGGCAAGGGCCCGCAGACCAAGCACCTCGGCCAGCCTTTCGCATACCTGCAGACCGAGACCGGCAACGTGAACTCGTTCCTGCATATCTGGGCTTACGAAAACGCGGCCGACCGCGAAAAGCGCCGCGCCGCGATGCAGGCCGACCCCGACTGGATCGCCTACCAGACCGAAAGCGCCAAGCTCGGCGCCCTGGAGTCGCAGGAGAATCGCCTCATGAAGCCGGTCGATTTCTTCGCTCTCAAACGCTAAGGCCGATTCGCCCGTCGTGGCCAAGCTGACCCTCACGCGCGAAAGCATCCTGGACGGCAGCCTGCAGGCGTCCTCCAAGGCCCTGCTGGGCCCGGACGTGAAGTTCATGACGGACGAGGAGAGAAAGCATGCCATCGCCACGATGCTCTCAGTGGCGCCGCAGCCCGACCGCGTATGGGTGTTCGGTTTCGGGTCGCTGATCTGGAACCCGGCGTTCCATTTCGTCGAGCGGCGCACGGCGCTCGTGCACGGTTTCCATCGCCAGTTCTGCCTGTGGGCCAAGGCGGGGCGCGGCAGCCCGCAGGCGCCGGGCCTAATGTTGGCGTTGGAGCGGGGCGGCAGCTGTCATGGCGTGGCCTACCGCATCGCCCCCGAGCAGGTGGAGTCGGAACTCGAAGTGGTCTGGCGTCGCGAGATGCTGACGGGCGCCTACCGGGCAGTGTGGGTTACCGCGCACACCCCTCAAGGTATCGAGCATGCGATCGCGTTTGCGGCAAACCACGCGCACGAGCGGTATGTGCGCGGCTTGGACACGGACGAGACCGCAAGGCTGCTTGCCACGGGCTCAGGCCCGCTTGGCGCCTGCTGCGATTACCTCTTCGACACGGTGACGCATCTGGTCGACCTCGGCATCCGCGACAAGCGCATGGAGGCGCTGGTCGAGCGCGTGCGCGCCTGCATGGCCTCGGCTACGCCGCCAACACTTTCGGATTGACCACGTTGATCGGCTTGCCGGCCGCATAGGCGGTGACCTGGTCGAAGATGTCCGTGAACTGCAACTCGTACTCATCCCGCGTGACATAGCCGATATGCGGCGTGGCCACGACGTTGGAAAGCGCAAGCAGCGGGTCGTTCGCGTCGCGCAGCGGCTCTTCCTCGAAGACATCCACTGCCGCGCTCCCGGGCCGACCCGCGCGTAATGCGGTCACGAGCGCGCCGGGGGCGACGAGCCCGGCCCGGCTGGTGTTCACGAGCATTGCCGACGGCTTCATGAGCGCGAGATCCTCGCCGGTCACGATGCCGCGGGTATCTTTCACCAAGCGCATGTGCAACGAGATGACGTCGCAGGTCTCGAAGAACGCGCGTTTGGACTCGGCGGCCGCATAACCGTCAGCCTTCGCCTTGGAGCGGGCTTCTTCCCGCGCCCAGACCAGCACCTTCATGCCGAAAGCCTTGCCGTAGCCCGCCACGGTGCTGCCAATCCGCCCGTAGCCATAGACGCCGAGCGTCTTGCCGCGCAGGGTGTCGCCTACGCCGACCTGCCAGCGGCCGGCCTTGAGTGAAGCCATTTGCTGCGGCAGCTTGCGGGCGGTGGCCATGACCAAAGCCCACGTGAGTTCGGCCGCGGCGTAGGACGGCGTGCCCGCATGCTGGTCGGAGGAGACGATGATGCCGCGCCCGGTGCAGGCGTCGAGATCGATATGCGGATAGACGCTGCGCTGGCTGATGAGCCGCAGCTTCGCCAGCCGCGCGATCAAGGGGGCGCGGATCTGAGTGCGCTCCCGGATCAGCACGAGCACCTCGGTGTCCTTCAGGCGCTCGGCCAGCGCATCGACCTCCTGCACGTGGTCGTTCCACACGGTCACTCGGTGGCCTTCCAGCTTCGAAAAGCAGGGGAGGGTGCGGATGGTGTCGAAGTAGTCGTCCAGGATCGTGACGTTCATCACGGGTTCTCCTCGGGTTTTGGGTCCTTATGCGCGAGACCGCACAGAAGCGGGGGCCGCGGCGAAGTACAAGGATACTTTGGGAAAGCAGAGTCGATGAATCCAGAGGCATCCAGGGCGCTCGCGCAATTCTGCGCAGACCAGTATTTCGCTTTCGACCCACGGGCCTGGAAGAGGCGCAGCCAGTACGACCACCATGCCTCCACGCTCGCTGCAGCCTACCTCTGCGCCACCGACTGGTACGGTCACGAAAGCGAACTCGCGCTGATTGCCGCCGAGGTGCAGGCCTTGCAAGGCGCGCCCGAGGGGGTTGCCCACCCGGACCAGCCCGGATTCGATGCCGACCAGTTTGCGGCAATGGTACGGTCCGAGATCGCCCACCGCCGCACCCCGCCCGCGCCGATTCGCACCGCGCACGAACACGGCTCGGCCGCTTGAGGGTCGCGATGAACGCCCGCCAAGCGCTCTGGAGATTCTTTGCCTGCGCAGCCGCAGCCACGACGGTGCTGCTCGCGGCCTGCGTAATGATGTCGCCAGTCAAGGGCGTCAACGTGACCCTCACCGGCAATGAAGAGGTTCCGCCGGTTTCGACCCCTGCAACGGGCAGCGGCTCTTTCATGGTCGCGAGTAACCGGACGGTCAGCGGCAACATCACCACCACCGGGTTGAATGGCGTGGCCGCGCATATCCACATCGGGGCGCGGGGCGAGAACGGGCCGATCGCGATCGGCCTGGTCCAGACCGCCGGCGCCATCTGGGCGGTCCCGGCCGGCACAAAATTTACGGACGAGCAGTACGCCGCGTTTACCGAAGGACGCACCTACGTGAACGTGCACACCGCCGCCCACAAAGGCGGCGAGATCCGGGCCCAGCTTCTTCCCTAGCAAGGAGCAGGGACTCTATTCGCGCAATCCTTCGCGCGTCGTCGGCTTCGAGAGGTACTCCTTCGACTTTGCCTCGTCCCTGAGCGGCGCCACCTTGTCCGGGTCGATGCGGATCATGAGGTAGTTGATGTGATCGTCGATCTTCGTGAACCAGTGGCCCGTGCCGGCCGGGATCACGACGACGTCCCCCGCCTTGACGTTGTAGGCAATGCCATCCTTGATGTCCGAGCCGTTGTTGCCCGGGCCGTTGAACTCGATCACCGTGCGCAAGGTGCCCGGCCTGCGCTGGCGGTTGACGATGTCGGCGCCGAGCACGAGCGTCGCCGATCCCGAAATGATGTGATAGACCTCGCTCACATGGTCGTGCTCGGCGACCGAATCGGGCCTCGGCTTGTCGAGCTTGCCGCGATACACCATGCCGATGCCGATGTTCGACTTGCCGATGTCGACGGCGCGTACCTGCTGGTCCACCAGCCGCTCGGCCTTTGCTTTCGCCGTGTACGCCTCCAGCTCCGAGACGGGGATGTAGGTGCCCGGGCACAGGTGGCAGGTCGGCTGCGGGTCCGTCGGGTTGATCTTCTGGGCCTGTGAGGCGAGCGGCGCGGCAATCGAAAAGGCAAAGGCCAGGGCAAGCAGGGGGAATTTCATTTTTTCTCCTCGGGGTTATGGCGGCGATATTACGCCTACAATTTGCCGGCCCGTACAACCTTGGAGAGAGTCGGAATGCGCATCAACCGTGTCAAGAAACTATGGCGGGAGGGCAAGACCGCCGTCGGCGGCTTCCTTTCGATCCCGCATTCGTTTTCCGCCGAGACCATGGCGCATTCGGGCCTCGACTGGCTCTGCGTCGACATGCAGCACGGCTGCATCGACTACTCCGATGCGGTCACGATGCTCACCGCAATTTCGACCACGGCCGTGACGCCTTTCGTGCGCGTGCCGTGGAACGAGCCCTCGATGATCATGAAGGTGCTTGACGCAGGCGCGTACGGCGTGATCGTGCCAATGGTAAGCAACCGCGAGGATGCAATGCGCGCGGTCGCAGCGTGCCGCTATCCGCCCTTGGGCATTCGCAGCAACGGACCCAATCGCGCGGCGCTTTACGGCGGGCCGGACTACCAGAAGAATGCCGACCGCGAGATGGCCTGCGTGGTCATGATCGAGACGGCCGAGGGCATCGAGAAGATGGACGAGATCATCTCGACGCCCGGCGTGGACGCGGTGTACATCGGGCCCACGGACCTGGCGCTCGCGCTCGGCCTGCCGCCGGTGATGGACAACGACGACCCTAAGCACGTCGCGACGGTGAACCGCATCCTGGAAACCTGTCGCAAGCACAAGGTCATCGCGGCCATGCACACGATGAGCTCGAAGTACACGCAGCGCTACATCGACCAGGGCTTCCAGATGGTCATGCTGACCTCGGACCGCATCTCGATTGCGAACTACATGAAAGCGGAAGTGGGCAAGCTGACCGGGTGGACGCCGCTCAACCCGACCCAGGAGCCCGAGCGCACCTGACCCGGGACGCGAGGCGGTGTCGCATGAAGTGAAGGCCGCCCCGGCGGCCGGACCGCCGCCTGTGCCGCGCAGCCTGTCGGTCCTGCTCGCGGCGCTCGCGATGTTCGGGCCGTTCTCGATCGATACCTATCTGCCGGCCTTCCCGGCCATCGGCCAGTCGCTCGGGGCCACGCAGATCGAAGTCCAGCAGACGCTGACCGCGTTCATGCTGCCGTTCGCTTTCATGATGCTCTGGCACGGCGCATTGTCCGATGCGCTCGGGCGCCGCAAGGTAATCCTGGTCGGCGTCGCGGTCTACACGCTCGCCTCGGTGGTCTGCGCCTTGGCCACGACGATCGAGCAGTTGTGGGTCGGCCGTGCCCTGCAGGGGCTTGCATGCGGCGTAGGCCAGGTCGTAAGCCGCGCCATCGTTCGGGATCTCCTGAGCGGCGCAGCGGCCCAGCGCGCGATGTCCCGCATCAGCATCATGTTCGCCATCGCGCCGGCGATTGCGCCGATCCTCGGCGGCTGGATCCATGCCTTCTTCAACTGGCATGCGATCTTCGTCTTCATGGTGCTCTTCGGGGTAACGCTGTGGATCGCGGCGTTCCTGTGGCTGCCGGAAACGCTGCCGCAAGACAAGCGCCAGAGCCTGCGACCGTCACACCTGTGGCGCTCCTACGTGTCGGTGTTCACCAACAGCGAGTTCATGCGCATGGCCGGGTCGCTCGCGCTGAACTTCAACGGCATGTTCCTCTACGTGCTCGCTGCGCCGGTGTTCCTGATCCAGCACCTGGGCCTTTCGCCGCAGGCTTTTGCGTGGCTGTTTGCGCCGGGCGTCGCAGGCATGGCCATCGGCGCGTTCATCTCCGGGCGGCTCGCGGGGCGCCTGAGCCCGCATCGCACCGTCGCACTTGGGTATGCGGTGATGGTGTTCGCGGCAATCGCCAACGTGATCCTCGCCGGCGCCTTCCTGCCCCAGGTGCCGCTCACGATCCTCGCCTACCCGCTTTACAACATGGGCATGGCGATTGCGATGCCGAGCATGCAACTGCTGTCGCTTGACCTCTTCCCGGAAAAGCGCGGTCTCGCTTCGAGCTGCCTCAGCGTCACGCAAACCTCGGTAAATGTGTTTACCGCCGCTGTGCTGGTGCCGCTGCTCTGGGGCTCGCCGCTCACGCTGGCGCTCGGCATGGCCGCGTTCCTGGTGCTGGGACTGGTGTCGTTCATGGTGGCGGTAAAGCATCATCGCGCGCGGTAACACTCAAAACACGAGGGTCTTGAAGTAGACCTTTATATCCAGTGTTTAGGTGAGCAGTGCTCATGCTGTTTGTGAACATTGGCAAGTCGGTTTGTAAGAACCCTCCCGACAAGTAAATGAGTGCCTCACCGTACAGACGCTGTCAACCCAAGCCCGCATAGTGGCGTTCAGGGAGTGTGCCGTTTGATGATGCGAGGTACAGGATGGACCAGCGTGCCAGCACCACAGAAGAGTCGACGGACTTGTTCGGCGAATCGCCTGTTCGCCTGCGGCGGCGGCCGATCGCACTGTCAAAAGAGCCGCCCGAACTTAAAGCTGCCAAGGCCCTCGCCGCGCAACTCCGCCACAAGCGCAGCCGCCGCGATAAGCAGCAGGTCGCCCACATGATCTGCATGAACCTGATCTCGATGCTCAAGCAGGGCGCGCGCCGCTAGCTTGGTTCGGTTTTCTCGTTCGACCGCCGTTCGCCACGGCCGGGTATCCTTGATTCATGAGCACGACCCGCCAGGACGTTGCAATCATCGGAGGCGGCGTAATTGGCTGCGCGGCCGCTTACTTCCTCAAGCTTGTCGGCGTCGGCCGGGTGACCGTGATCGAGCCGGATCCGACTTACGCCAAGGCCTCGTCCCCCGTCGCTACGGGCGGCTGCAGGCGGTTGTTCGCGCGGCCCGAGAACATCCGAATGTCGCAATTCAGCATCGACTTCTTCAAGGCCTTCGAGACGCATACCGATGTGGATGTGCAGTGGAAGGAGGGCGGTTACCTCTTCGTGGTGACCGCAGGCCACGAGAAGGTGCTTGAGCAGAATTACCGCACCGAGAAGGACTTGGGCGTGAAGGTCGAGTTGCTCGGCGCGAAAGAGATTGCGAAGCGCTACCCGTGGATGCGCAACGACGACCTTGCGCTCGGCGTGCTCTCGCCCGAGGACGGCTGGCTCGACCCCAACAGCGTGCTGCAGGGCTTTCGCAAGAAAGCTCAGGCGCTCGGCGCGGCCTTCGTGAAGGACCGCGTAGTCGATGTGTACACGAGCGGCTCGCGGGTGACGGAACTCGAAATTGGCTCGGGCCAGCGGATCGAAGCCGAGACGGTCATCAATGCGGCCGGCTGCTGGGCGGCTTCGGTCGCCAAGCTCGCCGGCATGGACCTGCCAGTTAACCCTATGCGGCGCTTCGAGCACTACGTGGAGCTCGGCGACCCGCTGCCGCCCATGCCGCTCATCAAGGATCCCGAGCGCCTCGTGATCCGGCCGGAGGGCAAAGGCTATGCGGTGGGGCTGGTCGATGGACGCGAGCCGCGCGGCTTCAACTACGAACTCGATCCCTCATGGTTCGAGCGGGTCGTGTGGCCGGCGTTGGCAAGCCGCATCCCGGCGTTCGAGAAGCTGAAACTGAAGCGCGAGTGGGCCGGGCTGTACGACGAGTGCGAGCTCGACGGCAACATGATCCTCGGCAACTGGCCGGGGCGCCTCGACAACTTCTATGTGGCCTGCGGGTTCTCGGGGCACGGGCTCATGCACGCGCCGGCCGTGGGGCGTGCGCTGGCCGAGCTGATCGTCAAGGGCCGATTTGAGACGCTGGATCTAGCGCGCATGAACTACCAACGCGTACTCGACAAGAAGCCGTACGGCGAGACGGGCATCCTCTAGGGGCAGCTCTTAAGGCGCGGCGCCCGACTCCAATCTAAAGTGGGGTCAGAGTCGACTTATCGGCCGGCGGTTCAATAAAACGCTATTTCTTCGGCTTTTCAGCGGCGCCGATGCCCAGCACGGACTTCACTGCATTGACCAGCAAGTCGGCTTCGAACGGCTTGGTGACATACCCGTCGGCCCCGCCTTCAAGACCGCGCAGCACGGCCTCGCGCGTCGCCTCGGCCGTGAGCATGATGACCGGCAGGTGCTTGAGCACCGGGTGCTGCCGCATGCGGGTAAGAATGTCGAAGCCGTCCGCATCCGGCAGTTGCACATCGAGCAGCATGAGGTCGGGCGGCGGCTGCAAGCGCAGCGCGATCATGATGTCGTCGCGCTTCAAGGCCCCACGCACGTTGAAGCCTTCGAGTACGAAATAGGTGCGGATGAGCTTTTGCAGGTCGATGTCGTCATCGACGACAAGGACGGTCGGGCGCCAGCCTTCGGGGTGCTTTGGCACGTCCGAGGGCCGCCGCGCGATGCGCACAAAATAGCCCTTCTGCTTGAGGATCGCAAAGCCGCCTTCGGCCTCGGGGTTGCTGTCGCCCTTGAGGCTGCTGAAAAAACCAGCGGGCACCGTGATCGTCGAAAAGCCCGAGGCGTTGACATCGGACACCGGCTCGACCGTGTTGACGATCAGCTTCGCGAGCGCGAGCTTGAGCACCGCGGCATGCACCGCATCGGGGGACGTATGCGGAACGCGCTCGGCAATCGCGGCGACCGGCGAGAACCCGTCGACGAGGACGAGCACTTGCAGGTCGGCGACTGTCAGTTCCGTGCCGGAGGCCTTGAGCTCGGCGTTGCCCTTGTCGGTAATCGCAAAGACATCGTCGCCATGGAAGACTGTTGTTTTAGGCATGCGGCAATCATATGCCGAAAGCCGAAACCGGACTGCAAGCCTGCTGCAAGCGCAACTGCGAGGGACCGACTCCTAGTTGCGCAGAAGCCGGTATCGCAGGGCCATCGGGACGACGCCAACCAGCAGGGCGCCAATCCCAACCGAAAGTGTGAAGGCATCCATGTCGCACGCGGTTAGCCCAGCGGTCACCCAGAGTGCGAGCGCACTCGACATCGGCCACACGACCGCCGTAAACAGGAGCACCGGTGAACGAAACGCCGTCTTGCGAAAGTGCCAGGCGCACGCAATCGCGGCGAGGCCGTAATAGAACGCGATCTCGAGGCCTATGGCATTGATGGACGCCTTGAGCAGGTCGTCGATGCTCGGCAACAGGAGCGCCAGCAGCAGCAACGCAACCCCGAGCGCACCGTTCAGCCAGGTCGCTAGGTGAGGCGTTTGCCAGCGCTCGTGCAGCCGCGCCCATCGCGGATGCATCTCGCCGGCGCGCGACTGGGCAAACAGCGTGCGCGCAAACTGGAGCAGCGAAACCTGCAAGGACCCCACACTGCTCAGCATTACGGCGAGCACGGCGACGTAGCTCCATGGCCGGGGCAGCAGCCGGTCGGCGATCGCAAAGATCACGTTGGCGCCCGCGCTTTGAATGCCAGGCTCGCCCAAGATGGCCAACGCCACCAGCATGAATGCCATGAACGCGAGGGCGATGATCGCCATGGAAATCATGGCCGCCACGCCCGGCACGCGATGGGCATTGCGCGTCTCTTCGCTCGCGTTGAGCGTGACGTCCCAGCCCCAGAAAAAGAACACGGCGATCACCGCACCGGCGGCGAACGTTTCGAGAGAGAAGGAGGAGGGCGCCAACGAGATGCTCGACAAGAGCGTGCCGATCTCCGGGCCGAACCGGAAAGACGCAAGGACCAGGATGCCGGCGAGTACTGCGATCTCGATCGCCGTCATCACCGTTTGCACTATCGCCGCCTGCCTGACACCACGTACCTCGAGCAGCGTGATCGCCACGATCCACGCGGCAGCCACGCCGATCACAGCCTGCTTCTCGTCGGCCCGCCCGGGTGCAACGAGCAGCAAGGTCGCGGTCGCTGCGGGGATCGTCGCCGACACGGTGAAGAGCACCGAGGTGACCAGCACTGTCCAGCCGCAGAGGAACCCGAGGTCGCGGTGCAGGATGCGGCCGACCCACGCGTACGAAGCGCCTGCATCCGCAAAGGCGCGGTTGAGATGGACGAAGGCGAGCGTAATGCCGGCCATGATCAGGCCGCAATACAGCAGCATCGCCGGGGCAAGCACGCCGACCGCCCCAACCAGCACCGAAGTGGAAACGGCAATCGTGTAAGCCGGCGCAGTGCCGGCAACACCTATGGCGACGGATTGGACGAGCCCGAGCGCATCCTTCCTGAGACTCGCTTCAACGCTCACCGGCTGATCACCGATGGCAGCAATTTGGCTGGAGAACCAGTAACGGCGCGGGGATTAACCCGGATTTGGCAGCAATCAAGGCAGCGGCAGGTGCCTGTCACCGAATTTTGGAATGCGCCCAGAGCCCCTTCCTCTGGGTCTTCGCCTCGCGCTCCAAACCGCGCAGCTTCGCGAGATAGTCCGACGCCCTCCCGCCTGAGGGAAGCCTCAGGACGACGCCCTTGGTGCGAGCGAGGCCTTCGCTGACGAGGATCTCGCCCAGTTGCCGGCCGCCGACCTCGATGAGGCCGTAATAGCGCAATTCCTTGCTTCGCCCTCCGGCGACCGTCCACTTGGTAGCCACGCTGAACGGCTCCTGCAGGAGCTCACGCACGCGCCGGCCGGCGGCTTGCCCGCTCGCCAGCACATCCGAATCTTTCACCTGGAAGTAGGCGGCCTGCTCGGCGACGCGCGAAGGAATCGACATGTTCGATTCGGGCGCGTCCACGTAGTACAGGCGAAGGATCTGCTGCTTCACTCCGCAGCTCACGCGAAAGCTGTCGCCGTCGTTGTACTTCTTCTCGATGTAGCGGCAGTGGGAGTGCTCTTCCCATTCTTTGCGATCCGCGGCAAAGGAATCGAACGCGACGAGCGCGCAAAGTACGGCGGCAATCCGGATCAGCATGCCTCGCATGGTAGCGCCCTCCCGAAGCTCGCCGGGCTCCCTACAGCACCTTCCCCGGATTCATGAGCCCGTGCGGGTCGAGCGCATCCTTCACGCGCTGCATGAGCTCCATTTCCACCGGCGATTTGCGCAGTTTGATCGCCTCGCGCTTTTGCTGGCCGACGCCGTGCTCGGCCGAAATCGACCCGCCGAGTTTCGCGACGACGGCGTAGACGATCTCGTTCACGGCCTTGCGCTTGTCCATGAGCGCCCGGGTCGCCTCCTCGTCGGCCATGCCGATGTTGTAGTGCAGGTTCCCGTCGCCGATGTGACCGAAGATGTAGCCGACGAGCCCCGGGAAAGCTTTCTGCAAATCGGCGAGCCCTTCCTCGATCATGCGCGGGATGCTCGAGATCGGCACCGAGACGTCGTGCTTCACGTTGGTGAACTGCGCCTCGGGAATCGTCTCGCGAATGGACCACAGCGCCTTGGCCTGGCCTTCGCTCTGCGCAAGCGCCACGTCGAGCAATGTGCCGCGCTCGGTGCACTCGATGAACGCCGCCTCTGCGCGCGCGGCAAGGTCTTCCTGTTTTCCGCCGTCGGTGAGCTCGGCGAGGATGTACCAGGGGTGCCGGCCGGGCAACGGGTCGGGAATCGAGGGCTTGCAATGGATGACCGCGTCCAGGCACACGCGGGAGATCAGCTCGAAGGCCGTAAGCCGGTCGCCCATGAGGCCCCGCAGGGCGGCCAGCAGCTCCACGGCCTTTTGCGGGCTTTCGACTGCGATCCACGCCGTCGTGCTTGACGAGGGCTTCGGGAAAAGCTTCAGCACCGCGGCAGTGATGATGCCCATTGTCCCTTCGGCGCCGATGAAGAGGTGCTTGAGGTCGTAGCCGGTGTTGTCTTTGCGAAGCGCCTTGAGGCCGTTCCAGATTCGCCCGTCGGGCAGGACGACTTCGAGGCCGAGGACCAGGTCGCGCGTATTGCCATAGCGCAGCACGCCTACTCCGCCCGCATTCGTGGAGAGATTGCCGCCGATCTGGCAGCTGCCTTCGGCCGCGAGCGAAAGCGGAAACAGGCGCCCGGCGGCATCGGCCGCCTCCTGGAGGGTCTGCAACACACAGCCCGCCTCGACGGTCATCGTGTCGTTCAGCGGGTCGACGCTGCGGATGCGATTGAGGCGCGACACGGAGAGCACGATTTCCTTGCGCATCCCCGTCGGGATCGATCCGCCGACGAGGCCGGTATTGCCCGCCTGCGGTACGATCGCAATGCCTTCTGTGGCACACAGCGCGACGACCTTCGCTACCTCTTCCGTGCTGCCCGGACGCACGACCGCGATGCCGGTGCCGGCAAACACATGACGCCAGTCGGTGTAGTACGGCGCCACATCGTCCTTGGCTGTCAATACGTATTGCGCACCGACGACGGACGCGAGGGCTTGGATAAATGCCTGGGGAGCGAGATCGGGCTGCGGGACGGAGGCCATGCCGGTATTATCTCGTTAAAAGCACGCGTTAGATGTCGTCCCCATTCGGAGCCCACCCATTCGGAGCCCACCCTTGCGGAGCCCACCCTTGACCGACCCAGCCCTCGGAGCTCTTCCCTTTGCCGCCGGCGCGCGTGCGCTGACAGTGGAAGAGGCGATTCTCTCGCGCCGAAGCGTGAGGGCCTTCAGGCCCGATCCCGTGCCGCGCGGCGTGGTGGCCGAGATCCTTTCGCTGGCCAGCCGGGCACCTTCCGGAACCAATGTGCAGCCCTGGAAAGTGCGCGTGGTCGCAGGCGAGGTGCGAGATCGCCTGTGCAAGGCGATGCTCGACGCGTACCTCAACAAGGGCGAGGAAGAATTCGCCCCGCCTTACAACTACTATCCGGTGAAATGGCGCGATCCCTTTCTTGCGCGTCGCCGGAAAGTGGGCTGGGACCTCTATGGCCTTCTCGGCATCACGCGCGACGATAAGGCCGGCATGACCAAGCAGCACGCGCGCAACTTCATGTTCTTCGGCGCGCCGGTCGGGCTCATCTTCACGATGGACAAGGACCTCGAGCTCGGCAGCTGGATCGACTACGGCATGTTCCTCGAGAACGTCATGCTGGCCGCGCGCGGCAAGGGCTTGGACACCTGCCCGCAGGCGGCGATCGCAAACGCGCACAAGGTGCTGAGGGAGGAGCTGCAGATCCCGGATACCGAGCAGATCGTTTGCGGCATGTCGCTTGGTTATGCGGAGCCGAACGCCATCGAGAATACGCTGGTCACCGTGCGGGAGCCCGTGGCCGGCTTCACGCAGTTCCTGGGGTTCGAATGAACCTGCGCATTTCGCTGCTGATCGCGGCGCTCGCCTTCCCGTTACTTGCGTTCGGCCAGGCTAAGCCCGTCGTGATCGGCTCGGTGCAGGCGCAGACCGGCTATCTCGCCGACCTTGCGCTCGGGACTCGCAATGCGCTCCTCCTCTGGCAGGAGCAGGTGAATGCAGCGGGCGGCCTGCTCGGCCGCCCGGTCGAGCTGAAGCTCCTCGACGATGCGAGCGATGCCCTGAAAGTGACCGAACTTTACGAGCGCCTCATCAAGGAAGACCGCGCCGAGCTGTTGATCGGCGCGTTCGGCTCGGCGGCCACGTCCATGGGCGCGGCCGTGGCCGAGCGCAACCGGCGCGTGATGGTGAACGCAACCGGCATGGCGCCGGAGATCCACCGGCGCTTATACCGTTACCTTTTCCAGGTGCCGCCGCCCTCGGACCTGACGGCTTCCGGCGTGACGTCGCTGGCTGCGAAGCTCGGCCTGAAGTCGCTGGTCGTAACTGCGCGGGACGAGAACACCGCCACACCGCTGGTCGAGCAGTTTCGGCGGGATACGGCCAAGGCGGGCATAACATTGAAGCCCACGGTCTATTACACAGTCGACCCCATGCGCGGGCTCGGACCGTTTGCGAAAATCCTCCAGGCGAGCGGCACGGACGCCGTGGTCACCCCGGCCCGCGCCCACGACCTTGCGGAGCTTGTGCGCGGATTCAAGGCCGCGGGGTACCGGCCGCGCCTCTTCGTTGCGCGCGGCGCCATCGACCCCGAGTTCATCAAGCTCGTCGGCATGGACGCCGAATACACCGTGGGCTTGTCCTCGTACGAAACGCGGGCGGCTACGCCGGGCAACGTTGAGTTCGTGAAGGCGTATCGCGCCAAGTACAGCGCCGCGCCAGATTTCCACGCAGCCTGCGGCTGGGCGACGGGCAAGGTCATCGAAGCCGCCGTCGCGAAAGCCGGGTCCTTCGACCAGGAAAAATTGCGCGAAGCGTTTGCCGCGCTCGAGATGCCTACCGTGCTCGGCGGCTACAAGGTCACGCCCGACGGCACTCAGGTGGCGGCCACGGCTTTCCTCGTTCAGATCCTCAAGGGCCGGCGTGAGGTCATCTGGCCCGAGGCTTACCGAAGCGCGGAGCCGGTGCTCCCGATGCCGGAGTGGCCGCAGCGCCGACGGTAGTGATGCGGGTAGTGGAGAGCACCGCACCGGCCCGTCAGGGCGTAGAAAACGCGACGCTGCGCTCGCTCGCCGCGCCGATCGCCCTCACGCTCGCGGTCCAGACGCTCGTTGCGCTCGCGGTCTACAGCGCGCCCGTCATGGCGCCCGTGGCCGGTCCGCGCGACCTGGGCGTGCCGGCGTCGTGGGTCGGCTATTTCATCGCCATTGCCTATATGGGCAGCATGATGGGTTCGGTGGCCGCAGGCGGGCTCGTGGCGCGTTATGGGCCGGTGCGCATCAGCCAGGCCGGGCTGACGTCCTGCCTCATCGGCCTTTGCCTTTCGGCTTCGAGTTCATCGCTCTGCGTCGTTGCGCTCGGCGCCTTCTTCGTCGGTCTCGGATATGGGCCGACGACACCGGCCAGCTCGCAGATCCTCGTGCGGGCGACACCGCCCCATCTCATCTCGATCACGTTTTCGTTGAAGCAGACCGGCGTGCCGCTCGGGGGCGCGATTGCGGGCGCGCTCGTGCCGACGCTGATCCTGCTCTTCGGCTGGCGCTGGTCGGCGGTCGCAATAGGCGTTGCCTGCGTGGGTCTGGCGCTTGCGATTCAGCCGATGCGCAAGCGTTACGACATCGGGCTGAACACCACGGCGCGGATCTCGTTGCGTTCGGCGTTCGCGCCGCTCGGGTTCGTGTTTCGCGACCGGCGCATTGGCGAGATGGCGATTGCTTCCTTCGTCTACGGCGGAGTGCAGGTCACGCTGGTCACGTACCTCGTCACTTTCCTCACCGAATCGTTCGCGATGACGCTCGTGCTCGCGGGCTTCGTGATGGCGGTCTCCCAGGTCGCCAGCGTCATCGGCCGCGTGCTTTGGGGCTATGTCGCCGACCGGGCGATCAACCGGCGCGTGATGCTCGGGCTGCTGGGCCTCGGCATGGGCGTCGCTGCGCTCACGACGCTGACTGCGAGTCCGGCGTGGCCGCTGCCGCTGCTTTTTTTCTTTGCGGCAATGTTTGGTGCGACGGCAGTCGGTTGGAACGGCGTGTTCCTTGCAGAAGTGGCCAGGCTCGCGCCGCCGGGGCAGGCCAGCCAGGCGACCGGCGGCTGCATGTTCTTCACGTTCCTCGGCGTCGTCGTGAGCCCGCCGATCTTTTCCCAGGCCCTGTCGCTCGGTTACAGCTATGCCGCGGCCTTTGCGATCTTCGGCGTGCCGGCGCTGCTCGTTGGGGCGTGGCTGTTGCTCGTGAAGCGCACCGCCACGCAATGACGGTGGACGCAGTGCGCGACGTGGTGCTGGCGCATGGCCTGTGGATGCCCGGGATCGTCATGGCGCCGCTGGCCCGGCGCCTTCGCAAGCGCGGCTACCGGATGCACGTCTTCGGTTACGCCGGGCGCAGGGGGCCTCTGGAGCGGCACGCGGACCGTCTCGTGCGCTTCGCCAAGGAAGCCGCGGGCGGGAAGCCGGTTCACTTCGTCGCGCACAGCATGGGCGGGTGCGTCGTCATGGCCGCGCTGGATCGCCCGGATGCGCCGGCGGTGGGGCGCGTCGTGCTGCTCGGCACGCCGGTGTGCGGCTGCCTCTCGGCGCGGCGCCTTGCGCTCCTCGCGCCGGGGCGCTGGATGCTTGGCGAGAGCCGGGGACTTTGGAACGAGGGAAACCGCCCGAAGTGGCCTTCGAACGCGCCGCTTGGCGTGATCGCCGGCAGCCGGCCGTCGCTCGGCCTTGGTCGCCTGATGGGGCGCCTGCCCGGCGTGAACGACGGCGTCGTGCGGCTCGACGAAACCGGAGTCAACGGCATGGCCGACCGCATCGTTGTGCCTGTGAGCCATACCGAACTAATCTTCTCCGCGGGCGTCGAAGCCCATGCCGCGCAGTTCCTTGCGCATGGATCATTCAAACGATGAACAAAGCCATCCGCATCCTCTGGGCAGCGGCTTGTGCCGCCCTGCTCGGCGGGTGCGAGACGCTCGCCTATTACACGCAGGCTGTCGGCGGCCAGTTGCACATTACTTCGAGCGCCCGCCAGATCGACGCCATCCTCGAAGATCCCGAAACGTCCAGCGACCTGCGCAACCGGCTGCGCTCGGCCCTGGAGATCCGCGAGTTCGCCACCAAGGAGCTCGGCCTGCCCGATGACGGCAGCTATCGGCGCTACGCGGACTTGAAACGCCCGTTCGTGGTGTGGAACCTGTTCGTGACCCCGGAGTTCTCGACCAAGGCGGTGGAGTCGTGCTTCCCGGTCACGGGGTGCGTGACCTACCGCGGCTACTTTTCGGAGGCCGACGCTCATGCCTACAGCGAGAAGATGCGCGCCAAGGGCTACGACGTGCAGGTCAGCGGCATCCCGGCGTACTCCACGCTCGGCTGGTTCGACGATCCGCTGCTCTCGACCTTCATCCGCTACCCGGAAACCGAACTCGCGCGCCTCGTGTTCCACGAGCTCGCGCACCACGTGGTTTATGTCGGCGGGGACACAGTATTCAACGAGTCGTTCGCGGTGTCGGTCGAGCGCGCCGGCGTGCGGCGCTGGCTAAATGCAAAGAAGCGCGACCGCGACCTCGCGATTTTCCAGACGGCGCGGGACCGGCAGCGCGAGTTCATCGTACTGGTCGAGGCGGCCAAGGAAAGGCTCGACCGGATCTACGCGTCAAGCCTGCCGCCTGAAGAAATGCGCGCGGCCAAGAAAGCGGGGTTCGATGAGCTCCTGCGGGATTACGAGGCGCTGAAAGTGCGCTGGGGCGGCTATGCGGGTTACGACCGCATCATCGGCACCTCGCCCGGCAACGCGCTGCTCGCCTCGATCACCGCGTACTCCAGGTACGTGCCGGGCTTCGAACGCATGATCGACGACGCGGGCGGCAACATGCCGGCTTATTTCGAGGCGGTGAAGAAGCTCTCGAAGCTCTCGAAGAAGGAGCGCTGCCGCCTCCTCACGACTGCGCCGAACTCTACGTCAGAGGAGTGTTGACGCCGGCGGTGAAGGCGGGTCGCGCGAGCAGGCGCTTGTGCCACGCGGTGAGGTTGGGGTGCTCGGGCCGCTCGATCGGCATGCTCATCCAAAGGTGCACGTAACAGCCGAGCGGGATGTCGCCCATCGTGAGGTGGTCGCCTGCGATGAAAGGCTGCGAGGCAAGCGCCCGTTCGGCGGTGTCGAGCGTCTTCGCGGTGGCCTGGCGATTCTTCTCGATGAAGGCCATGTCGCGCTTGGCGGGCTCAGTCCTCACCATGCCCCAGAACACTTCGCGAAACGTGCCCGAGAGCTGCGCGGTCGACCAGTCCATCCAGCGGTCGGAGTCCGCACGCTGCCGTGCGTCTTCCGGGCAGAGTGTGCCGAGACCGTACTTGAGTGACAGGTAGCGAACGATCGTGTTCGATTCCCAGAGCATGAACCCGTCGTCGTCAATCGTGGGCACTCGCGAGTTGGGATTCATCGCGATGTATTCGGGCGTGCCGACCACGCCGTGCTCCATGCCCGCGTCGATGCGCTCGAAGGGCAGGCCGAGCTCGCCCATGCACCACAGGACTTTCTTCACGTTGACCGAGTTGACCCGGCCCCAGATGCGCAGCATGCGGCGACCCTCAGGCGATCGGCAGCGTGACCGCTTTCTTGAACGCAGGGCGCTCGGCGAGCCGCGCGTACCAGACGTCGTAGTTCGCAAGCTTCGGACGGTCGAAGGGCACGTTCTGCACGAGGTACAGGATCGGCCCAAAGGCGATGTCCGCCATGGTGATCTGGTCACCCGCGACGAATTGACGGCCGGCAAGATACCCATCGAGCCGCCCGAGCATCTCGCCGGTCTTCTGCGCGCCTTCGTCGATCTCCTTCTGGCTGCGCTTGTCGGCCGGCGTGCGGATCAGGTTCCAGAACACCGGTCGGAAGGCCGGCCACAGCGTGCTCGTGCACCAGTCCATCCAGCGATCGGCGTCGGCGCGCACCTTGAGGTCGGTCGGCCAGAACTTGCCGGCCGAGTGCTTGGCGGCAAGGTAGCGGACGATCGCGTTCGATTCCCACAGGACGAAGCCTTCGTCCTCGATGGTGGGGACGAGGCCGTTCGGATTCAGCTTGCGGTACTCGGGCGTATTCACCACGCCGAAGTTCATGCCGGCATCGATGCGGTTGTAGGGCAGCGCGATCTCCTCGCACAGCCAAGTGACCTTCTTGAGGTTGGAGGAGTTGGCTCGGCCCCAGATTTTCAGCATTTCAGTGCTCCCGTACGTAAACCGCATTCGGGGTCAGAGTCGATTTGTCGTAGACAGGATCTGACTCTGACCCCAATGACGGATTCAATAAATCGACTCTGACCCCACTTTTAGAATCCTACTGCTTGACCGTCGCGGCGGGGATCGCTGGCGGCGAAATACCCGCCGCCGTTGTCCAGCTTCCAGATGAGCTGGGCGCTGCCGAAGTCCATGTAGCCTTCCTTCAACTCGGTGAGCTTGTGGCCACGCGCGGTCAGTGTTTCGAGGACGGAGCCTGCGAATCCGCCTTCGACGTTCACCTCCATGCCCTGCACGACGCGGTAGCGCGGGCCGTCGGAGGCCACCTGCGGGTTCTGGTTGTAATCGGCGATGCGCACCATGACCTGCGAATGTCCTTGGGGCTGCATCGTGCCGCCCATGACGCCGAAGCTCATGACGGGCTTGCCGTCCTTGGTGACGAAGCCGGGGATGATGGTCTGGTACGGGCGCTTCTTGGCCGCCACCTGGTTCGGATGCCCGGGCGTAAGGACGAAGGTTGTGCCGCGGTTCTGCATCGAGACGCCGGTGCCCGGCACCACGATGCCTGAGCCGAATCCCATGTAATTCGACTGGATGAGCGAAACCATCATGCCGGACGCGTCCGCGGCGGTGAGGTACACCGTGCCGCCCTTGGGCGGCGTGCCGTGGCCGAAATCCTGCGCCTTCTTCATGTCGATGAGCTTGGCGCGGCTCTTGAGGTAATCGCGCTCGAGCAGCGCCTCGGGCTTGATATCCATCCAGTCCATGTCGGCGACGAAGCGGCGCGCATCTGCAAAGGCGAGCTTGGTCGCCTCGATCTGCAGGTGCAGGCTGTCGGCCGAATCGACGGGGAAGCTCGCAACGTCGAACTGCTCGAGGATGCCGAGCGTAATGAGCGCGACGATGCCTTGCCCGTTCGGCGGCAACTCGTGGACGGTGTACCCGCGATAGCCGACTTCCATCGGCGGCGTCCAATCGGACTGGTGGGCGGCGAGGTCGGAGGCTTTCATCACGCCGCCGTTCTGGGTGCTGTGCGCTTCGAACTTCTCCGCGAGTTCCCCGCGGTAGAAGATTTCGCCCTTGGTGGACGCGATTTTTTCGAGCGTCGCGGCGTGGTCGGGAAAACGGAAGATCTCGCCTGCCGACGGCGGACGGCCGTTCGGCATGAACGCTTCGGCGTAGCCCGGCTGGACATGCAATTCCTTGGCCTGCAGCGCCCACTGGCGGGCGATGGTGGGCGAGACGAGAAAGCCGTTCCGGCCATAGCCGATCGCCGGCTCGAACAGTTTCTCGAACGGCAGCTTGCCGAACCGCTTGCTGAGAATGTGCCAGGCGGAGACGCAGCCCGGGACTGTCACAGTGTTCCAGCCGCGCGTGGGCATCCCCTTCTGGCCGGGGTACTTCGACGCGAAATACTCAGGCGACCACCCGGCGGGCGAGCGACCGGACGCGTTGATGCCGTGCAGTTCCTTGCCGTCCCAGAGGATCGCGAAGAGATCCGAGCCGATGCCGTTGGACACCGGCTCGACCAGCGTGAGCGTGATCGCCGTAGCGAGGATCGCATCCACAGCGTTGCCTCCCGCAAGCATCATGCGCAATCCGGCCTGCGCCGCGAGCGGCTGCGTAGTCGAGACTACGTTGGCGGCAAGGACCGGCTTTCTCGGCCAGCTATAGGGGAAATTCCAGTTGTAGGGTGTCGTCATGGCGCGAGTATAGGAGGAAAAGCATGGTCGTCCGCTCAGGAGTCGGCGGATTCCGGGGCAGTTTCAAAATCCAGCACCACGCGGCCGAGGATGTGACCCGCCTTCAGTTCGTCGAGCGTGCGATTGACCTCCGACGCAGCCCGCGTTTCCACCGGCATCGGCTTCAGTTTCTTCTTTTTGGCGAGCGCGACGACGGCCTTCAGCTCGGCGAGGTCGCCCACGTAAGAGCCCCTGACGGTGACCGCGCGCTGCGCAATCGGCGGCAGCGCCAGCGTGACTTCGCCGCCGAAGAGGCCGCACAGGACATAGGTGCCCCCTTTGCGCAGCGCCGGGTAGGCGGTCATGAAGGTTGCCGGCATGCCGACGAGATCGATGGCACCGACAAGGTTGGATTGCGCAAGCGCAACAAGCTTTTGCGCCGAATCGGGCGCGCGCGTATCGAGCACGAGCTTGGCGCCGAGCTTGCGCGCGGCCGAAAGCTTACCCTCGTCCACGTCACACGCGATGACGTTCTTGATGCCCATCGCCTTCATGATCGAGATCGCGACGAGCCCCAGCCCGCCGCACCCCAGCACCGCGACCCAGTCCTTGGGTCCGAGCGCTGGGAGCTTGGTGATCGCGCTGTAGGTCGTGAGGCCGGAGCAGGCGAGCGTCGCTGCGAACGCATCGTCGACGCCGGCCGAATCGATAAGGTAGCGCGGGTGCGGGACCAGCACGTGCGTGGAATAAGCGCCTGCCCGGTTGACGCCGAGAAACTGAGAGCCCGACACGCAGTAATTGTCCTTGCCGGATTTGCATATGGCGCATTTTCCGCAGCCGATCCACGGGTAAACGAGGCGCCGCTGGCCGACTTTTATGCCGCGGACCGCTTTGGCCACACCGGGCCCGATGGCCTCGATGACGCCGAACGGCTCGTGACCGAGCGTGAAAGGCGGGATGCAGCCGCGTTCTTTTACGTAGAAGCGTTTTCCCCCGCCGAGATCGAAGTAGCCGTCCCAGATGTGCAAGTCGCTGTGGCACACACCTGAGCGCGTAACGCGCACGAGGACCTCGGTGCCCTTGGGCTTGGGCGCTGCCGTGAAAACCTGTTGAAGCGGCTTGCCGTGTTCTACGACCTGGTAACTGAGCATGTGAAACTCCCGTTGAATGCTTTCTGGCCTTAAGCGGTCGCGCGCTTTGCCTCGCTGAGCGCCTGGTCGATGTCCCAAAGGATGTCGTCCAGCGTCTCGAGGCCCACGGACATGCGCACCATGTCGGGCAGCACGCCGGCCTTGAGTTGCTCGGCCTCGGTCATCTGGCGATGCGTGGTCGAGGCCGGATGGATGATGAGCGTCTTGGCGTCGCCGATGTTGGCGAGGTGGCTCATGAAGGTCGCGGCCTCGATGAATTTCTCGCCCGCTTTTGTGCCGCCCTTTACACCAAAATTGAGGAGGCCCGAAGCGCCTTTCGGCAGGTACTTCTTTGCGAGCGCATGGTATTTGTTGTCCGGCAGGCCGGGGTAGTTGACCCACGCCACCTGCGGGTGGCCCTGCAGGAATTTCGCTACCGCGAGCGCGTTCGAGCAATGGCGCTCCATCCTTACATGCAGCGTCTCTAGGCCCTGCATCAGCTGCCAGGCGGCCATTGGCGAGAGCGTCGCGCCGAAGGTGCGCATGATTTCCATGCGCGCGCGCATCGTGTAGCCGAAATCGCCGAAGGTCTCGTAGAAGCGCACGCCGTGGTACCCGGGCGAAGGCTCGGTCATACCGGGGAACTTGCCGTTGTCCCAGGGGAATTTGCCGGATTCGACGATCACGCCGCCCATCGTCGTCCCGTGCCCGCCGATGTACTTGGTGGCCGAGTGCACGACGATGTCTGCGCCCCACTCGATGGGACGGCACAGGTAGGGCGAGGGCACCGTGTTGTCGATCATGAGCGGTACGCCCGCTTCGTGTGCGATGGCGGCGATCGCCTCGATGTCGATCAAATTGATCAGCGGATTGCCGAGCGTCTCGGCGTACATGAGGCGCGTGTTCGGGCGGACCGCGCGCCGGAAACTCTCCGGGTCGTCGGCGTCGACGAACGTCGTCTCGATGCCGAGCTTCGCGAGATTCACGCCGAGCAGGGTGTAGGAGCCGCCGTAGAGCGTGGAAGCCGACACGATATGGTCGCCCGCCTGGCAGATCGTGAGGATCGCGGTGGCTTCGGCCGCCTGGCCGGTAGCGGCGGCCAGGCCCGCTCGGCCGTTCTCGATCGCCGCCACGCGCTCTTCCAACGCCGAGACCGTGGGATTGGAGATGCGCGAGTAAACGTTACCGAATGTCTGCAGGTTAAAGAGGCTCGCCGCATGCTCGGCGGAATCGAATACGAACGAGGTGGTCTGGTAGATCGGCAGGGCCCGCGCGCCCGTGGCGGCGTCCGGGATCTGGCCGGCGTGCAGGCACAAGGTTTCGATGCCGAAGGAGCGATCTGCCATGCCGGGATTCTCAGACTTTAATTTCGTAGAACCAATAGCCGTGCGGCTAACAGGCCAATTCAGATACTGTTTTTAGTATAACTGGGTGGTGCCCGCCGCAGGCCGCCGGGACCAGCGGGAAAACTATAGCATGCTGCCCCGCGATATAATCCGCGCCCCCGCCGTCCTATTTCCCGGACCCACTTCCCCGGATGAACACACCGTCTTTTCCTGCCGATCTCGTGCGCGATGTTTCGCGCCGGCGCACCTTTGCGATCGTGTCCCACCCGGACGCCGGTAAGACGACGCTCACCGAGAAGCTGCTGCTCTTCGGCGGCGCCATCCAGATGGCCGGCACGGTCAAGGCCCGCAAAAGCTCTCGTCACGCGACCTCGGACTGGATGGAGATCGAGAAGCAGCGCGGTATCTCGGTCACGAGCTCGGTCATGCAGTTCGACTACGGCGGCCACACGATCAACCTGCTCGATACGCCAGGCCACGAGGACTTCTCGGAAGACACCTACCGCGTGCTGACGGCCGTCGATGCGGCGGTCATGGTGATCGACGCGGCCAAGGGTGTCGAAGCGCAGACCATCAAGCTCCTGGAAGTCTGCCGCTTGCGGAACACGCCGATCATCACGTTCGTGAACAAGATGGACCGCGAGGTGCGCGAGCCCTTTGCGCTGCTGGAGGAGATCGAATCGGTGCTCAAAATAGATTGCGCGCCGATCAGCTGGCCGCTCGGCATGGGCAAGGGCTTTCGCGGCGTGTTCCACCTTTTGCAAAACCGGCTTCTGCGCTTCACGCCAGGTGAAGAAAAGCGAGGCGGGGAGACCGAGACGGTCGAGGGCATCGACAATCCGCGCCTGGCCGAGCTGTTTCCGGAGGAAGTGAAACAGCTCCGCGCCGATGTGGAACTGCTCTCCGGCGCGAGCGTGCCGTTCGATCTCGACCGGTTCCTCGCCGGCACGCAGACGCCGGTGTTCTTCGGCTCGGGCATCAACAACTTCGGCGTGCAGGAGATCCTCCAGGCGCTGGTCGAATGGGCCCCCGCGCCGCAACCACGCGCGGCGGGTGCGCGGCTCGTGGATCCCCGTGAACCGGGCTTCAGCGGATTCGTGTTCAAGATTCAGGCGAACATGGACCCGCGCCATCGCGACCGGATCGCATTCTTCCGCGTTTGTTCCGGGCGCTACAAGCCGGGCATGAAGGTTCAGCACCCGCGCGTCGGACGCGAACTCAAGATTGCCAATGCGCTTACCTTCATGGCCAACGAGCGTGTTGCGAGCCAGGATGCCGTGGCCGGCGACATCATCGGCATCCACAACCACGGCCAGTTGCAGATCGGCGACACGCTCACCGAATTTACGACTGCGGGCGAGGCGCTGTCCTTCAAGGGCATCCCGTATTTCGCTCCGGAGTTATTCCGCTATGCGCGGCCGCGCGACCCGTTCAAGGCCAAGCCGCTCCAGAAAGGCCTGCAGGAGCTGGGCGAGGAGGGCGCAATCCAGGTGCTGGAGACGGCGACCGGCAATACGCTGCTCGGCGCGGTCGGTCCGCTGCAATTTGAAGTCGTCGCCGCGCGGCTGCAGAGCGAATACAAGGTCGATGCGGTTTACGACGCTGCCGACATCCACACCGCGCTATGGCTGACTTTTCCCGACGAGACGACCCGGCGCAATTTCGAGCGGGACCAAGCGGTGCGGCTTGCCAAGGACGTGGATGGAAATCCCGTCTTTCTCGCACCGAACCGGCCCGTCCTGCAGGTCACGCAGGAGCGCTGGCCGAAGGTGGGTTTCCACGCCGTGCGCGAGCACGGCGAGCAGATGGCGCAAGGGCGGGCGTCCCGCTAGATCTGAGTATTCCGGACGCTCTACTCAGCGCCAGCTGATTTCCGGGACTTCCTCGAACAGGCGCAGTAGCCCGACCGACCACACGTCGCTGATCTGCTGGAAGTAGGGATCGCCCTCTTCGTAGCGCCGCCGATGGGTGACCCGCAAGGTGTCCGCTTCATAGCCCAGCAGGTCGATCGGCAGGCCGACCGAGAGGTTCGAGCGCAGCGTCGCGTCGAACGACACGAGGATGCACTTGGCCACGTCCTGCAGGGGCGTGTCGACCTCGAGCACGCGGTCGAGCATGGGCTTGCCATACTTCTTCTCGCCGATCTGGAAGTAGGTCGTGTCCTGCATGGCTTCGATGAAATTGCCTTGCGGATAGACGAGGAAGAGTCGCGGGGGCTCGCCCTTGACCTGCCCGCCTAGGATGAAGCTGCAACTGGGCTCTATGCCGTCGGAATGGAGGCTGGCCGCATCGCGGGCGACCACTTGGCGAAGCGTCGCGCCGACGAGCACGGCGACATCGTAAAGGCTCGCCAAGCCATTGATCCCGGCGGGGTCCGGGCTGCCATCGGGCCGCTTCGAGCGCATGTGCATGAGGGAAACAACGCTCTGCGAGGTGCCGAGGTTGCCCGCCGACAAGAGGCAGATCATGCGCTCGCCGGGAACCTCGAACAGGTTCATCTTGCTGAACACCGAGAGCTGGTCGACACCGGCGTTGGTGCGCGAGTCGGAGGCGAAAACGATACCTTCCTTGGCGATGGCGGCCACGCAATAAGTCATGGCCAATCTTAACCGGGGCGCGCGCCGATTACTGTGCGACCTGCACTTTGGCCTGTGCTTCCATGGTTTCGATGCCGCCGCCCAGGCGGATCCCACGAATCGGGCAGGCGTCGAGGTAGTCCGCGCCGACCGCGAGCTTGAGGTGCTCCGTGCCCGGCGCCGCGCTCTCGACGAGGTCGAAGCTGCGCCAGCGGTCGGTGATCCAGGCCTCGGTCCACGCATGGCCCGTGATGCGCGGGGTGTCCTTCAGGTTGGACATCACGTAGCCGCTCACATAACGGGCCGGCACGCCGACATGGCGGCAGCAGGCAATGAACAGGTGCGCCTGGTCGCGCGCCGAGATACGGCCGGCGGCGAAGGCCTGCGCGGCGGAATGCGATTCGTCGTTACTGTCGTTCAGCGGCATCCTTGCGACGATCTCGCCCGCCAGTTCACGAAGCGCAGTCAGCACGCCGCTGCGACGACGGAAAGGTTCAGCGAACCGCGCGATCGCTTCGTCGACGCGCGTGATTGCAGTCGGCCGCAGGAAGACTAGCGGCGAAAGGCCGGACCACACCGGGTCGGCCGCTTCGCGTGGCGCTTCGCCGGATTCCACTACCCCGTGCGCGCGGATCCTGATTTCGCGCACCGGCTTGTCGAGGGTGAGCACATGGAGGACGTTCCCGTAGCCGTCGTGCGTCTGCGTGGCCGGCCGGGGCGTGTCGAGGTCCCATTGCACGACGGTATGCCGGGCGGTCTCGCGGGGCGTGAGCCGGATGCATTGGGTGGATGCTCGCACCGGCGCGTCGTAGCGGTAGAAGGTTTCGTGCTGGATCGAAAGCCTCATACGGTGCCCAGGTAGGCGCGCTGGATGCGGTTGCCGAGGTCGCCGATGTCGTCGAGGCAGGTTTCGAGATATTCGTGCAGGCCGCTCTGGAAGATTTCCTCAATGTCGGCGTGGGTGAGGCGCGCGTGCATTTCGCCGGCGAGGCGCTTGGCGGCCTGGTCGTTCTGGCCGTCGATGCGGTTCAGCGCTTCGGTCACCTGGTCGAAACACGCCACAAGCGAGCGCGGCATTTTGCGCTCGAGCAGCAGCAATTGCGCCACGTTGATCGGCAGGATCTGGTCGCGGTACAGCGTGCGGTAGGTCTCGAACGCGGAAACCGAGCGCAGCAGCGCGGCCCACTGGTAATAGTCGAGGGCGCCGCCCACGTCCTCCACACGCGGCAGGAGGATGTGGTATTTCACGTCGAGGATGCGGGCGGTGTTGTCCGCGCGCTCGAGGAAGGTACCGAGGCGCGAGAAGTTGAACGCCTCGCCGCGCACGATGGTGCCGTAGGTCACGCCCCGAAACAGGTGGGAGCGGTCCTTCACCCAGTCGAAGAAGCGCGTTGCGTCCGCACCGACGATGTCCTTTTTCTTGAAGCTCTTGAGCTCGAGCCAGGTGGCGTTCAGTGTCTCCCACATCTCGGAGGTGATCTGCCAGCGGACCGCGTGCGCGTTCTCGCGAGCCCACTTGAGGCAGGAATAGATCGAGGAGGGATTGCCCTCGTCCAGCGCCATGAAGTCGAGCAGCGCAGGCAGGGTGAGCTTCTTGTGGGTCCGGAAGAACGCCTCGTCCGTCTCGGTGATCGACAAGGGCGCGAGCAGGTTCTTCTGCTGCTGCGCGTCCCGCGTGCCGAACAGCACGAGGTTCGAGGTGACGCCGAGGATGCGCGCCATGTTCTCGGCGCGCTCCATCTGGCGCGACATCCAGAAAATGCGGTCGGCTACGCGGGAGAGCATGGGAGGCAGGGTTTCATTCGACCACCCAGGTGTCCTTGGTGCCGCCGCCCTGGGAGGAGTTGACGACCAGGGAGCCGTCTTTCAGCGCCACCCTTGTCAGGCCGCCCGGCACGAACTTGACGTCCTTGGCCGAAAGCACGAACGGCCGCAGGTCGATGTGGCGTGGGGCAATGCCCTGCTCGACGAAGGTCGGGCAGGTGGATAAGGAAAGCGTCGGCTGGGCGATGTAGTTCGAAGGGTTGGCGAGAATGCGCGCGCGGAACGCCTCCACTTCCTTCTTCGTGGCCGCCGGCCCGACCAGCATGCCGTAGCCGCCGGACCCTTGCACTTCTTTGACGACGAGCGTGGCGAGGATGTCCATCACTTCGGCCAGGTCTTTGGGCTTCTTCAACTGCCACGTCGGGACGTTCTTGAGGATCGGCTCCTCGTGAAGGTAGAAGCGGATCATGTCCGGCACATAAGGGTACGTCGACTTGTCGTCCGCAACCCCCGTGCCGATTGCATTGGCGAGGCTCACGTTGCCGGCGCGATAAACGGAAAGGAGGCCGGGTACGCCCAGGTACGAGTCGGGCCTGAACGCCAAGGGATCGAGATAGGTGTCGTCCACGCGCCGGTAGATCACGTCCACGCGTTGCCGGCCGCCGGTCGTGCGCATGTAAACGCGGCCGTCCTTGACGAACAAGTCTGCGCCTTCGACCAATTCGATGCCCATCTGCTGCGCAAGGAAGGCGTGCTCGAAGTACGCGCTGTTCGACTGGCCTGGCGTCATCACCACGACCGTGGGCTCCCGCATTTCGTTCGGCGCGGCGGCCCGCAACGTATCGAGCAGCAGCCCGGGATAGTGCTCGACCGGAAGGACTGCCTGCCCTGCAAAAAGCTCCGGGAACAGCCGCATCATCATCTTGCGGTTCTCGAGCATGTAGGACACGCCCGAGGGCGTGCGCAGGTTGTCCTCGAGCACGTAGTAGCTGCCGTCCTCGTGGCGGATGAGGTCGATGCCGGCGATATGCGAGTAGACGTGGTTCGGCAGTTCGAGGCCGATCATCGCAACCTGGTAGGCCTCGTTCGTGAGGACCTGCTCGGCGGGGATCACGCCTGCCTTAAGGATCGCCTGCTCGTGGTAAATGTCGTGCAGGAACCGGTTAAGCGCCGTGACGCGCTGCGTAAGGCCTTTGGCGAGGAGGTCCCACTCCGCCCGCGGGATGATTCGCGGGATGGTGTCGAACGGGATCAGCCGCTCGGCGCCGGCCTCATCGCCATAAACGGCGAAGGTGATGCCCACACGGTGGAAAAGGAGGTCTGCTTCACGCCGCTTCTCGGCCACGCGCTCGGGCGGCATGCGGGCCAGCCACTCGACAAGAGGCCGGTAATGCTCGCGGACGCCTGCGGAGCCGGGTTGATGCATCTCGTCGTAATGCTGCGGTCGTGCGGACATGCGCCGTCTCTTTCGTGGATGGTCTCTCCAAGCAACGCATGTGCCAGTTGCAACGGAGCACATAGGCGCCGGGCGCCCGGTGTCCGACGGTCGCGGCGCCTACTTGGCGGGTTCGAGCGAGCCCAGGTCGAACGGCGCACTAGCGGGCTTGGGCGACGCAGCTGCCGAGGGTCTGCCGACCGACGAAAACCGCCGGTATTCCGATGGCGAAGCCCCGACCTGGTTCAGGAAGAAGCGCGTGAAGTTGCTCTGGGCGGAGAAGCCGAGTTCAGCCGAAACATCGGCGATTTTCGTGTCCGAAGTGGAAAGGCGCGTGATCGCCGTCTCGACGCAAAGCATGTCGAGGTATTCGCGCGGTGAGCGGCCCGTGCACATCTGGAAGAGGTCGTAGAAGCGCGAGCGCGACAGCCCGACTTGCGTCGCAATGTCGTCCATGTTCACGTCCTTGTTCGGACGGGCGCGCAGGAGCGCAATGGCGCGGCGAATGCGGGAGTCGGCAAACTTCGAGCCGCGCCACATCGGGGAAGTCGAGCGCCGCTTGGCAATATAGCTGTCGATGATCGAGAGGATCAATTCCTGCACCATGAATTCGAGCCGGTCGGCCGACAGGAACCGGTCGTTCATCATGTCGATCACCATGGCATCGGCGACCTTGCGGATATGCGATGTCACTGCGTCGAGCGTGCGCGGATAAGGGCCGGCGTCCGCGTTGCGGAACATGGCGGGGAAGGTCAGCGACAGCCATTCCGTCGAGATATTCATGACGAGCACCCGGGAGTGCTCATTGGCTTCGTGCGCCATCCGCTCGTGCAGCCGGTTGGCCTTCACGAACAGGATTTCGTTCCGGGTGAGGAGAGCCGTCTCTTCGATGATGTGGTAGCGAATGTCCGCGCCGTCGTATTTAAGGATCAGCTGGTGCTCGGCATGCAGGTGGGGCTCTTGGCCGCTCACCGTTTCCGTGAGAACTATCCGGCCGAATCGGCCTTCGAACATGCGCAACGCACTAGACATAAAGCATCAATCCCCTTGTGAGGTAAGGAGGATAGCGTCCGGGTGAAAGGCGCGCCAGCCTACCGGCGGGTGGCATCTTGGCTGCAGATGCGAACATCTAAAATGGTAGCGATCGCTTACGCTAAAACAAGCTTAAAACGAGAACATTGAGTTCAAGTTAACGACCATTGCGGGCGCTTTGCAGAGATCACACGAGTGTTCACGCCGACCCAGTTCAGGCCGCCGAACAACCTGCCGTGCTCGATCTTCACACACCGATCCATGACCGTCGCGAGCCCTGCCGCCTCGGCCAGGCGGGCGGCCTCTTCGTTCTTCACGCCGATCTGCTGCCACAAAACCTTGGCGCCGATCGCAATCGCGTCCTCGGCGAGCGGGAGGATGCGCTCGGTCTTCTGGAAGCAGTCGACGATGCCCACGGGCTCCTGGATCGCGCGCAGGTTCGGAAAGCATTTTTGCCCGAGCACTTCGGCGTACTGCGGATTGACGGGAATGATGCGGTAGCCGTGTTCCATCATGTATTTCGCCGCGAAAAAGCTCGGGCGATACCAGTTCGCGGAGAGGCCGACCACCGCAATGACCCGGTTGTCCTTGAGGATGCGGCGAAGGGTATTGATGTCGGTATCGGGCATTGTGGAATCGTCGGGCGGCAAGAAGCCTGCGTGGTGCCCCATTATAATCGGCTGCACCCTCAACTATCCGTTTCGCCCCGGGAGAATCGTCATGTATGTGGAAGAACGCATGTATTTGCTTCATCCGGGAAAAGCCGCGGAGTACCTGAAGCTGTACGAGACCGAGGGCATGGCCACGCAGCTTAAGCACCTTCCTCACATGGTGGGGTACTACGTCACGGAGGTGGGCATGCAGAACATGGTCATCCATCTCTGGGCTTACGACGACCTGAACCAGCGTGACAAGTGTCGTGCGGCAATGCAGGCCGACCCCGCTTGGCAAGCCTACGTGGCCAAGATCCGGCCGCTCATGGTCACCCAGGAAACGCGTGTCATGAAGCCGGCGCCGTTCTTCAAAGAGCGGCTCGCCAAAATGCTGGTCGCCGGAAAGTAGATGAGCGTCCATCCGCAGGTTGCGGTGTTGCTCGAGCGGGTTGCGCGCTCGCCCTACCCTCCGTACCACGAGGTCCCGCCCGCGGTGGCCCGCCGCCTTTATCACGACACGCGGGCGATTACTGCGCCTCCCGCCCCGGAGATGGCCGCAGTGGCGCTCATGCTCGTACCCGGCCCAGCGGGAGTCCTGCCTGTGCGCGTCTACAGACCGGCGGGATCGGGGAAGACCGAACTTTTGCCTGCGCTGGTCTTTTTTCACGGCGGCGGCTGGGTCATTGGCGACCTCGACACGCATGACGTCGTCTGCCGCCAGCTTTCGAACGGCGCGCACTGCATGGTCTTCTCGGTCGAATACCGCCTTGCGCCGGAAGTCCGGTTCCCCGGCGCCCTGGACGACTGCATTGCCGCTACGAACTACATAACGGCCAACGCCGCGCAGCTTGGCGCCGATGCCAAGCGCATCGCGGTGGGCGGCGACAGCGCGGGCGGTAACCTCGCGACCGTCGCGTGTCTCGCGGCACGGGATGCGCGACAGCCGCTGCCCTGTTTTCAACTGCTCATCTATCCGGCGACCGACCAGCGCGGCGGATTTCCTTCGCACGAGCGCAACGCCGACGGGTACCTGCTCACGCGCAAGCTCATGAATTATTTTCGCGGCCACTATCTGCCCGAAGAAGTCGATTGGCTCGACTGGCGCGCCTCTCCGTTGCTGGCATCGAGCCTTGCGGGCGTTCCACCGGCGCATGTGCTGACCGCGGGCTACGATCCGTTGGTCGATGAAGGCCGCGCCTATGCCGATCGCCTTGCAAGCGAAGGCGTGAAAACGACGTACAAGGACTACCCGGACATGGTGCATGGCTTTCTCCTGATGGGCGGCGTGCTCGATGTCGCCAACCAGGCTGTGGCCGACTGTTGCGCCGCGCTGCGCAACGCATTCGACGCTTAAAATTTTTCAGGTGACCGCATGAAACCCGATCTGCAAACCCGCCACGGCGGAAAAATCCTCGCCGACGCGCTCGTCGGCCACGGAGTCGAATTCGCTTTCGGCGTGCCCGGCGAAAGCTTCCTCCCGGTGCTCGATGGCATCTACGACGTGCGCGACAAGCTTCGCTTCATCATCTGCCGGCAGGAAGGCGGTGCTTCGTACATGGCGGATGCTTACGGCAAGCTCACCGGCAAGCCGGGCGTCCTATTCGTGACACGTGGGCCGGGCGCGGCGAATGGCGCGGTGGGGGTGCACACGGCTTTCCAGGATTCGACGCCGCTTGTGATGTTCATCGGCCAGGTCGGCAATGAGATGGTCGAGCGCGAAGCCTTCCAGGAGATGGACTATCGGCGCATGTACGGCCCGATGGCCAAGTGGGTCGCGCAGATCGACCGCACCGAGCGCATCCCCGAGTACGTGAGCCATGCCTTTCACACGGCGATGGCCGGCCGGCCCGGTCCGGTTGTCCTCGCGTTGCCGGAGGACATGCTGTTTGCGCAAGCTGCCGTCGCCGATGTGCCCCATTACAAAACCGTGCGCGCCGCGCCGTCGCCGACGGATATGCAGGACCTCCGACGATTGCTGTCGGCAGCCGAGCGGCCGTTCGTGATTCTCGGCGGCAGTGGGTGGACGAAGGATTCGGTGGGGCGCATACGCGCGTTCCTCGAGAAGCACAATCTCCCGGCCGGCGCCTCCTTCCGCTGCCAGGACCTGCTGGATAACCGCTCGCCTTCTTATGTCGGCCATGTCGGGATCGGCATCGACCCCAATCTCGCGCAGCGCATCAAGGAAGCCGACGTGCTCCTGGTCGTGGGCGCCCGACTGGGCGAGATGACGAGCAGCGCCTATACGCTCTTCGACGTGCCCGTGCCCAAGCAGACGCTCATCCATGTCCATGCCGGCGCCGAGGAACTCGGGCGCGTCTACCAAGGTGCGGTGCTCATCAACTCCGGCTACCCGCAGTTCGTCGAGGCGCTTGCAGGCGTGAAGCTGGACGGCGCAAAGTGGAAGAAGGGCACGGAAGCCTCGCGCGCGAACTACCTCGCCTACTGCGAACCCAAGGCGCTGCCAGGAAAAGTCCAGTACGGCGAGATCGTGAAGGGCCTGCGCGAGACCTTGCCTGCCGACGCGATCATCTGCAATGGCGCCGGAAACTTCGCAACATGGGTGCACCGTTATTACCAGTACCGGGACTTCCGCACGCAGCTTGCGCCGACCAACGGGTCGATGGGGTACGGCGTGCCCGCAGCGGTCGCCGCCAAGATTGCCGAGCCGCATCGAACGGTCATTGCGTTCGCGGGGGACGGCGACTTCCTCATGAACGGCCAGGAGCTCGCGACCGCCATGCAATATGGCGCGAACGTGATCGTGATCGTCGTGAACAACGGCATGTACGGCACGATCCGCATGCACCAGGAGCGGGAGTACCCGGCCCGGGTTTCGGGCACCGAATTGCAGAACCCGGACTTCGCTGCGCTGGCGAGGGCTTACGGCGCGTTTGGCGAAAGCGTGGAGGCAACCGACGACTTTGCGCCCGCACTGAAGCGGGCCATGGCGGCCGGCAAGCCCGCGCTGATCGAACTGCGCCTCGACCCCGAAGCCATCACGCCGACCACTACCTTGTCAGCCCTGCGCGCCGCAGGCCAAAAGAAGGCTTAAGTCGTAGCGACGAACTCCGGATCCTGCTGGTGTTCGC
The DNA here is from genome assembly GCA_025352885.1 of Pseudomonadota bacterium. Taxonomy (GTDB): domain Bacteria; phylum Pseudomonadota; class Gammaproteobacteria; order Burkholderiales; family SG8-39; genus SZAS-79. The sequence goes on from JANXRZ010000090.1 coordinate 35,376, forward strand.
GCTCGAATTCGAGAAAGCTGTAGTAGCCGCAATGCGGCTCGCCGGGATAGGCGCGGCAGACGCCGGGACGCGCCATGTAGATGGTGCAGCGGCGCTCGGTGGTATCGAAGAAGCGGCAGATCTTCTTGAAGTGCTCGTCCTCCTGCTGCCTTAAAACCCAGCTCTTTTCGCCCTTGTCGAAGCGGAAAAACTTCTGCTTCGCCTTTTCCACCGTCACCTCGAAGTGCTTGGCGACCCGGGCGATGTCGCGCTCGGTGACTTCGATCAAGGGGTAGCTGCAGCAGTACCCGGGGCACTTGAGGCAGTCGTACTTGTTCTTCGGGGTCTTGCTCTTGATCGGAATGATTGTGTTGGTGGCCATGGGAGCGGGTAATGGGTGCGATGCGGTGCTCAAGCAAGGAACACGTGTGAAATAAGACGGGCGAAATAAGACGGGCGAAGTTTAACCCCTTTTATGCGCGGCTACGTTCAATCCTCCTGCAGGACTTCCGAAAAAACTTGCGAAGGAGAAGAACGATGAACACCTTTAAGGCAGTGGGCGTTGCGCTTGCCACAGCGCTTGGACTGGTCTTGTCGGCAAACAGCATGGCGGTGGGTCGCCTCGCGGACATTTCGATCCATGACCGGACGGACAACCGGCGGTTGCAGGTCTACTGGCACGAAGGCAAGGCCTGGGTCGTGGGCAAGCCGGGCAACGAATACCAGATCACGGTGCACAACCGGCTGCCCGAGGACGTGATGGCCGTAATGTCGGTCGACGGCGTCAACATCGTCTCAGGCGAGACGGCACGGGCAGACCAGACCGGTTATGTGCTGGCGGCGCGCCGCAGCTTCGACATCGCAGGGTGGCGCAAAAACACCTCGCAGACGGCCGCGTTTTACTTCACGCAGCTCCCCGACTCCTATGCCGCACGCACCGGGCGGCCGGATGACGTGGGCGTGATCGGGGTGGCGGTCTTCCGCAGGAAGGCCTATGAGCCCCCGGTCAGGCTGGCGCCGCCCGCATCGGCGCCCTTTTCGGAAGGCCGTCCTTCCGCAGCGGATGCGTCGTCGAGCCGGAACGAGTCCATGGCGCGCTCCGACGGTGCCGCCAAGAGCGCGGAACTTTCGCGCCAGGCCGAGGAGCGGATCGGGACCGGCCATGGGCGCATCGAAGACTCGCGCGTGACTTACACGAACTTCGAGCGCGCCGGTAATTTGCCCTCCGAGACAATCGCCATTTATTACGACAGCTACCGCAACCTCCTGGCACGGGGCGTTGTCCGACAACCCGTCCCCATAACGCCTCGGCCGTTTCCCGGCTTTGTGCCGGATCCGGAAGCACGTTTTGTTCCGTAAACTGCGGAGGCATGCCGGAATCCGAAACCGAGGTCTCAGATGAACAGTTGATGCTCGCGTATCGCGACGGCAGCGCAGGGGCGTTCGCGTCGCTCTACGCGCGCCACAAGGGCGGGTTGTTCCGGTTCATGGTGCGATCGGTGAAAGACCGGTCGACGGCCGAAGAGCTGTTCCAGGAAGTGTGGATGAGGGTGATCGATGCGCGCGCCCGGTACGAATCGCAGGCGAAATTTTCGACCTACCTGTATACGATCGCCCATCACCGGATGATCGACCACTGGCGGCGCCATGGCCTGACAACCGTTTCGCTGGATGACGAATACGCATTTGAAGTCCCGGGGCCTACGTCGATGCAACCTGAGCGGCGGGCGGAGTTGAACGAATCGGGCCGTCGCTTGCTGGCCGCACTCGCTGAGTTGCCGATCCTTCAGCGCGAGGCCTTCCTCCTTCACGAGGAGAGCGGCCTTTCGGTTGCAGAGATTGCAGCGGTGACCGGCACAGCGGCGGAGACCGCAAAAAGCCGCCTGCGCTATGCAGTGGGAAAATTGCGGGAGGCGCTTGCCGATGACTGACGAGGACAAGCGCGACGAGCTGGTCACCGCCACTTACCGGGGCCTTCCCGAAGAAGCGTCGCCGCCCGAAATCGATGCGGCAGTGCTTGCGGCCGCCCGGCAGGGCATCGCGCCGGCACATCGACGCAACTGGACCGTTCCGGTTTCGCTAGCCGCCGTGCTCGTGCTGGCTGTGGGTCTGACCGTGCGCATGGAACACGAGCGACCGGACGTCGCCACCATGGAAGTGCCCCCTCCGCCTGCGAAGAGCGAACCGGTCCCGAAAGTCCAGCGGAATTCATCCGCCCAGCCATCAGCGCCGACACCGCCTGAAGCCAGGCCAGGCGCTCCGCGGGAGGCTGCGCCTCGCCATGCAGAGCCCGCACCGTCGATCGCACCCATGGCACCGCCGCAGATGAGTCGCGAACCGGATCGGCGCCAGGATCGCGCGAAAGCCCAAGCCGAAGCGCCGAAGGAAAAGAGATCCAACGTACAGGTCGCGCCTAATCCGGCAGCAGACGCCGCCCGATCCTCGTCTTCCAATGTCCCATCGCTTGCCGCGCCGCCTGCCTCAGCGCCTCGCGCAGATGTCCAGGAGCGGTCGGCTTCGCGGGAGGAGCAGGCGCCGCTGACCGCACCTGCCCGCGCGACGGCGGCGACGACAGCAAAAAGCGCTGCTCCCGACACCGGGTTGGTTGCAAATTCGCAGGAGGCGCCTGACGTGTGGCTCGAGCGCATCGCGGTGATGCGCACCCAAGGCCGGCAAATCGAGGCCGACGTAAACCTCGCGGAATTTCGGCGCATCTATCCGAAGTTCAACATCCCTGCGCAGATGAGGGAGCGAATCGAGCGGCCAAGGTGAGCCTGGCGGCTACAATCCGGGCATAAAAAAGAACGGGAGTTTCGCGTGAAGATCCTGCTTTCGTTGCTGCTTGCCCTTGCCCCACAGCTGGTTCTTTCGCAAGGGTGGCCTTCCAAATCGATCCGCGTGATCGTTCCGTTTCCGCCCGGCGGATCGACCGACATCGCAACGCGGCCGGTTGCCGACCGCCTTTCACAGGCGTTGGGGCAGTCGGTGCTCGTCTAAAACCGCGCCGGCGCGGGCGGCAACATCGGCACGGAATTGGTCGCCAAGAGCGCGCCCGACGGATACACGGTGCTGATTGCGACCGACGCGATCGTCTCCAATCCGCATACGTACCGCGCTCCCGGGTACCAGACCATGCGGGACTTCCTCCCGATCGTCCACCTGACGCGCCAGCCGGTCGTGCTCGCCGCGCATCCTTCGCTCGGGGTCAATTCTGTCGCCGAACTGGTTGCGGTCGCAAAGCAGAAACCCGGCATGGGATTCGCGCACTCGGGCGCCGGGTCGCAGCAGCACATGGCGGGCGAATGGTTCGCAAAGCTGGCCGGCATCCAGCTCACGCAGATTCCTTATAAAGGTGGCGGACAGGCGATCACCGACCTCGTTGGCGGGCAAGTGCCGCTCGGCTCGCTGGGTTCTTCTCCTTTGATCCCGCACTACAAGGCGGGGAAGCTCAAGCTGCTCGCGCAGAGCACGCGCACACGCTCGGCGGCCTTGCCTGACGTGCCGACCTATGAGGAGGCCGGTTACAAGGGCCTGGTGATTGAGCAGTGGCTGGGCGTGCTGGTGCCGGCCGGCACGGCCGTCGAAATCGTCACGCGACTGAATACGGAAATCAACAAGGCGCTGGTCGATCCGGTGCTGCGCGAGCGCTACCAGCAGGCAGCATTGGAGCCCGTAGGCGGGACCATCGAGCAGTTCACCAAGCTCATCCGGGACGACTACGAGAAGTACGGGCGGCTCGTGAAGGACCTGAACATCAGGATCGAGTAGAAGCTCGGCCGCCGCTCAGCCCCTGCACGACGAGACTGGGGCTACGAGCAACGCCACCGGACTTGCGGGCATCGCTCAGTGATGGAGGATCTTCGACAGGAACTGCTGGGCGCGCTCGGAGCGCGGCTTGCCGAAGAAGTCCTCCTTGGGGGCGTCCTCGACGATCTTGCCGGCGTCCATGAAGATCACGCGATTGGCGACCTTGCGCGCGAAGCCCATCTCATGGGTCACGCACATCATCGTCATGCCTTCCTGCGCCAGCTGAACCATCACGTCGAGCACCTCGTTGACCATTTCCGGGTCGAGCGCCGAAGTCGGCTCATCGAACAGCATCGCGATCGGATCCATCGACAGCGCCCGCGCGATTGCCACACGCTGCTGCTGGCCGCCGGATAACTGCCCCGGGAACTTGTCCTTATGGACGCTCAGGCCCACCCGATCGAGCAACTTTAGTCCTCGCTCGATCGCTTCGGAAGGGCTGCGCCCGAGCACCTTGATCTGCGCGAGCGTGAGGTTTTCCGTGACCGAAAGGTGGGGGAAGAGCTCAAAGTTCTGGAACACCATGCCCACCCGGGCACGCAGCTTGGGCAGGTCGGTTTTCGGGTCGCCCACCGAGATGCCGTCGACCACGATGTCGCCTTTCTGGAACGGCTCGAGCGCATTCACGCACTTGATCAGGGTCGACTTCCCGGATCCCGAGGGCCCGCAGACCACGATCACTTCGCCCTTGGATACCTCGGTCGTGCAATCGGTCAGCACCTGGAAGCTGCCATACCACTTGCTTACGTCTTTGATGGAGATCATGGAGGCTCTCAGCGGATGATTGCGATTCTGGACTGCAGTACGCGCACGAGCCTGGAGAGCCCGAACGAGATGATGAAGTAGACGACTGCCACGAAGGTGTACATCTCGACCAGCCGGTAGTCGCGGTTGGCGATCTTGACCGCGGCGCCGAGGAAGTCGGTCGCAGAGATGACGTACACGAGCGACGTGTCCTGGAAGAGGATGATGGTCTGCGTGAGAAGCACCGGCGTCATATTGCGGAAAGCCTGCGGAAGCACGATCTTGCCCATCGTCTGCCAGTAGTCGAGGCCCAGCGCGTACCCCGCGGACACCTGCCCGCGCGAGACCGACTGGATGCCGGCGCGCATGATCTCGCAGAAATAAGCGGCTTCGAACATCGTGAATGTGATCACGGCGGAGAGGAACGCGCCGACCTTGACCGGCTCCTTCGCCCCGATGATCCAGGCGCCCAGGTACGGCACGAGAAAGAAGAACCAGAAGATCACGAGGAGCAGCGGAACCGACCGCATCAGATTGACGTAGCCGCCCGCGAGCATCGCGGTGACCTTGAACTTGGACAGCCGCATCATGGCCAGCAGGGTGCCGAAAAAGATGCCGCCGGCCATCGCGAGCAGCGTGAGCGTGACGGTGAAGGTCATGCCCTCGCGGAAGAGATAGCCCGCGGAGCGCTGGATGACGTCGAAGTCGTAGCCGGGAAACATCAGTGCCCCGCCACTTGGGGCGTCGACGGGCCGATGAAGCCCGGCACGCGCAGCTTGTGCTCGAGCGCGCGCATTCCCAGCACCACGAGCAGATTGGTGATGAGGTAGATCAGGGTCGCCGCGGCAAACGCTTCGAAGACGTGGAAGCTGAATTCCTGCATCGCGCGGGCGCGCCCGGTAAGCTCCAGAAGGCCTATCGTCAGCGCAATCGACGAATTCTTGATGATGTTCATGAATTCCGAGGTCAGCGGCGGCATCACGATGCGAAACGCCATTGGCAGGATCACGAAGCGATATGTCTGAGGCAGGGTCAGGCCAAGGGCCGTGCCGGCCATGCCTTGGCCGCGTGGCAGCGACTGGATCCCGGCGCGTACTTGCTCGGCAACTCGTACCGAAGTGTAGATCCCGAGGCAGAGTACGGCGGGAAGGTACGAGCTCCAGGGCGGCGGCATCTGCTTGATGGCGTCGCCCACGCGGAGGGGGAGAAATTCCGGCAGCACGAAGAACCACAGGAACATCTGCACGATCAGGGGCACATTGCGAAAGATCTCGACGTAGGCGTTGCCCGCCATCACCACCCACTTGACCGGAAGGGTGCGCAGCGTTCCGACGATCGAGCCGATCAGGAGCGCGATGACCCACGCGGCCAACGCGGTGGCGAGCGTCCAGCCCAGGCCGACGATGAGGTAGTGGAAGTAAGTCCCCGTGCCCCCCGGCTCCGGCTGAAAGAAGATTGCCCAGTCCCAGTTGTAGTTCATCCCCGACCCCCAAGAAAAACGGGAAGCCTAGGCTTCCCGTTGGTTCTGCGCGCCCTTACTTATAGGCGGACGGATCGCCCGAATCGGTCGGGTTCGTCAGCAGCGCCTTGAACTGTGCGCTCATGGGCACGTTCAGGTTGATGCCCTTGGGCGGCACCGGCTTGAGGAACCACTTTTCGTAGATGGGAGTGATCTGCCCGGACTTGAACAGGTTCGTCATGGCCGCATCGGCGATCTTCTTGAACGCCGCGTCGTCCTTGCGCACCATGATCCCGTAGGGCTCGACTGAAAGCGCTTCGGTGGAGATCGCATAGTCCGCGGGTGTGCGCGATTGCGAGACCAGGCTGTAGAGCAGGATGTCGTCCATCACGAATGCCACTGCGCGGCCCGTCTCGACCATCTGGAAGGCTTCCGGGTGGCCGTTGGCCGCGATGATATTCATGCCCAGGTTCTGCGCGGCATTGATCTCGGTGATCTGCTTGATGTTGGTGGTGCCAGAGGTCGACACGATGGTCTTGCCCTTGAGGTCGGCGAGCGACTTGATGCCCGAGGACTTCTTGAACACATAGCGGTTCGCGGTGACGAAATCGGTCATCGTGAACCACACCTGCTTCTGGCGCTCGAGGTTGTTGGTCGTCGAGCCGCACTCGAGGTCGATCGTGCCGTTGCCCATCAGCGGAATGCGGTTGGCCGAAGTCACCAGCTGGTACTTGACCTCGAGCTTGGGCATCTTGAGCTCGGCCTTGACCGCGTCAACGATCTTCATGCACAGGTCCATCGCGTAGCCGACGGGCTGCTGCTTGTCGTCGTAGTACGAGAACGGGATCGATGCATCGCGGTGTCCCACGGTGATCACGCCGCTGTCCTTGATTTTCTTGAGGGTGTCCTGGGCCAACACGGGGCCGGCGGCCAGCGAGGCGGCAACCACGACCATCAGCATACGCAAAATACGCATCACATCTCTCCTGGCAGTTTTGGGGAACTCATGCCGCGTTGGGCGTCCTGGTGCTCTCGAGCCGGCGCGCGATCTGATAAGGCTGATTAATTGTCAGTGCGCCCCTACGCGAAGTCAAGCACGTTCCATGCCGTTTCCCGGATCCGGGCCGGACTATCATGGCCGCAAACCCGTTCCTGTCCTTTGGAGGCCGCCGTGCCACCTGATCGCATCGAACATGACCTGCTGGGTGACCGTACGCTGCCGGGTGCCGCCTATTACGGCGTGCACACGCTTCGTGCGACCGAGAACTTCCCGATCACGGGCACGCCCATCTCCATCTACCCTGACCTCATCTGCGCCCTGGCCTGCGTGAAGCATGCCGCTGCGCTGGCCAACCTCGAACTCGGGCTGCTTCCCAAGCCCAAGGCTGAAGCCATCGTTAAGGCCTGTGAGGAAATCGGCGCGGGGGCTCTCGCAAACGAATTCATCGTGGACGTCATCCAGGGCGGCGCCGGCACCTCGACCAATATGAATGCGAACGAGGTGATCGCCAACCGCGGCCTGGAGATTCTCGGTTACGCGAAGGGCGAGTACCGCCACCTGCACCCGATCGATGACGTGAACATGAGCCAGAGCACGAACGACGTCTACCCGACTTCGATCAAGGTTGCGCTCACGTTCGGCATCCGGCGCCTTGCGGCCCAGATGGGGTACCTGCGCGAAGCTTTCGAAGCCAAGGCCGTGGAGTTTGCCGACGTGCTCAAGATGGGCCGCACCCAGCTGCAGGACGCCGTGCCCATGACGCTCGGCCAGGAGTTCAGCACCTATGCGGTCATGCTCGGCGAGGACGAGGCGCGCCTGCAGGAAGCCGCCGCGCTGGTGCGGGAAATCAATCTTGGTGCGACCGCGATCGGCACGGGCATCAACGCCGAGCCCGGATACGCGGCGCTGGTCTGCCGCCGCCTCTCCGAAGTGGCGGGCATGGAACTCGTCACCGCACCGAATCTGATCGAGGCGACGCAGGATGCGGGCTCGTTCGTCCAGCTCTCGGGCGTTCTGAAGCGGATTGCGGTCAAGCTCTCGAAGGTTTGCAACGACCTCCGATTGCTGTCCTCGGGTCCGCGCGCGGGATTTGGCGAGATCAACCTGCCGGCCGTGCAGGCGGGCTCCTCGATCATGCCCGGCAAGGTGAACCCTGTGATTCCGGAAGTGGTCAACCAGATCGCCTTCGAGGTGATCGGCAACGACATCACGGTGAGCTTCGCGGCCGAAGGCGGGCAGCTCCAGCTCAATGCTTTCGAGCCGGTGATCGCGCACAGTCTCTTCAAGAGCATTTCGCACCTCGCGGCGGGCTGCCGCGTCCTCGCTGATCGCTGCGTGAAGGGCATCACGGCAAATCGGGAGTACCTGAAATCGACGGTGGATCGCTCGATCGGGCTTGTGACGGCCCTTAATCCGATTCTCGGCTATGCAAATGCTTCGGAAGTCGCTCGCGAGGCACTCGAGACGGGCGCGCGCGTCGCCGATATCGTGCTCGCGCGCGGGCTCATGACCAAGGCACAGCTCGATGAGGTGTTGCGCCCGGAAGTCCTGACCGGCACGCACCATGCGCCGTTCAGGAAGAAGAACCTGGAATAGCGCTACTTAAGCTGCGCAGCATGCGCCGCGAGGATATCGGCGACGCAGGCGGTGAGTTTCTTGGCGTAATGGATATGCAGGAATTCGTTTGGGCCGTGGGCGTTCGAATGCGGCCCCAGCACGCCGGTGATGAGGAACTGCGCCTCGGGAAACTTCTTCCCGAGCATCGCCATGAACGGAATCGTGCCGCCTTCGCCCACCCACATCGCCGGCTTGCCGTAATGCTGAAGGGAGGCCGCGTCGATGGCGGCATCCAGCCAGGGCGCCGTCACGGGCGCGTGCCAGCCAGTCGCCGACTGGCCGTATTCGAAAGTCACCTTGGCGCCATAGGGCGGGTCGGCCTCAAGCAGTTTCTTCAGCGCGCGCGCGGCGGCCTCGCCCTCAATGGTCGGCGGGATGCGAAGCGAGAGGACGAGCTGGGTTTGCGGGCGCAGCACGTTTCCGGCGTTCGCCGGCAATGGCAAGCCCGCGGCGCCGGTCACTGACAGCATCGGTCGCCACGTGCGATTCAACACGAGCTCGGCGAGGTCCTTGTGCATGGGCCGTACGCCGTCTGCAAACGGGAATTTCGAGAAGATCGAGTTGCCGAGGACCTCCGCAGCCTGCTTGGCTTGCGCCGTGCGCTCGTGCGGGATGTCCGCATGAAAAGCGGCGCCTTTCACGCGTCCGCTCTCGGCCGAGTCGATGCGCTCGAGGAGCTGCCGGGCAATGCGAAAGCTCGACGGCACGACGCCGCTCGCGTCCCCGGAGTGCACGCCTTCGGTCAGCACGTCGACCGTCAGCACGCCGTTCACCAGCCCGCGCAATGAAGTTGTGCCCCAGAGCTGCTCGTAGTTGCCGCAGCCCGAATCGAGACCGAGCACCAGCGCGGGTGCGCCGATTCGGGGAGCGAGGAGGTCGAGATAAGCCGGCAGGTCGTAGCTGCCGCTTTCCTCGCAGCATTCGATCAGCATGGCGATGCGCGCATTCGGCCGGCCGGACGCCTTCAATGCCCTGAGCGCCGCCAGCGCACAGAACACCGCGTAGCCGTCGTCGGCGCCGCCGCGCCCGTAAAGCTTGCCGTCCTCGATCACCGGGGTCCACGGCCCCAGCCCTTCGCGCCAGCCGGTCATCTCGGGCTGCTTGTCGAGATGGCCGTAGACCAGGACGGTTTCCCGCTTGTCGCCCGCGACTTCGACGTACAGAACGGGGGTGCGGCCCGGCAACCGGACGATTTCCAGCTTCATGCCGGAAAGCGCATTCTTTTCGCACCAGCCAGCGGCGAAGGAAACGGCTTTCTCGATATGCCCGCCGGCCTCCCAGTCCTTGTCGAAATGCGGTGACTTCGCGGGGATGCGGATGTACTCGGCCAGCGCGGGGACGATGGACTCGTCCCAGAACTGGTCGATGCCGGCTGCGGATCCGGGTGCGCTCATTGCGGCAATTATAATGGCGCGAAACGAGACACTGGACAGGAGCCATGACAGCGGTGAAGGAGATGTGGTCGCCCTCCCGGGCGGCGATCGAGGCGGCGCAGCTGACTCAGTTCGCGCGCTACTGCATCCAGCGGTTCGGCCTCGAGTTCAACACCTACCCCGAGTTCTACCGCTGGAGTTGCGATTCGAGCGAATCCTTCTGGTCCGCATTGTGGGATTGGAGCGGCGTCCGGGGCGCAAAAGGCAGGCGCATCCTGGTCGACGGCCACAAGATGCCCGGCGCCAAGTGGTTTCCCGATGCAAAGCTGAATTTCGCCGAGAACCTGTTGCGCAGGCGGGACGCGGGCGACGCGTTCGTCTTCTGGGACGAAACCGGTTTTCGCAGGCGGATGTCGCACGCCCAATTACATGCGCAGGTCTCGCAATGCGCGCAAGCGATGCGCGCCGCGGGCCTCAAGCCGGGCGACCGCGTCGCAGCCTTCATCCCGAACATGCCCGAGACGTGCGTACTCGCGCTGGCCGCCCTCTCGGTCGGCGCGATCTGGTCCTCCTGTTCGCCTGACTTCGGCAGCGACGGCGTGCTGGACCGGTTCGGCCAGACCGAACCGACGCTCTTCTTCTGCGCGGACGGCTACCTTTATAACGGCAAGACCTTCGACTCGATCCAACGCGCCAAGGAGATCGTGGACCGGCTGCCGAGCGTACGGCAGGTGGTCGTCGTCCCGAACCTTGGCATGGCGCCGGATGTTTCACCGATCCGTTCAGCCCGGCGGTATGAAGACTGGGTCGCGCCGTACTCGCCGGCCGAGATCGCGTTCGAGCAGCTGCCCTTCGATCATCCGCTCTACATCCTGTTTACCTCGGGCACCACCGGCAAGCCCAAGTGCATCGTGCATGGGGTCGGCGGGACGCTGTTGTCCGGCCTCAAAATGTTCAAGCTGCAGTTCGATGTCCGGCCGATGGATCGCTTCTACTATTACACGACCTGCAACTGGGTCATGTGGAACCTGCTTTTCGAGGGACTCTGCGCCGAAGCGACCGTCATGCTGTATGACGGGTCGCCATTTGCGGGCAATGCGAATAGCACTTTCGACTTCTGCGCGGCCGAGCGCTTCACCCAGTACGGCACATCGGCGAAATTCATCGATGCGCTTTCCAAGCGGGGCCTGAAGCCGCGCAAGACGCACGACCTGTCGTCCATCCGCATGATCATCTCCACCGGCTCGCCGCTCGTGCCCGAAAGCTACGACTACGTGTACCGGGATGTAAAAAAAGACGTGTGCCTCGCGTCGATTTCAGGTGGCACGGACATCATGGCCGGCTTTGCCGACGCCAATCCCATCCTGCCCGTGCACCGTGGGGAACTGCAATGCCGCGGCCTCGCCATGGATGTGCGCGTTTTCGACGAGGACGGCCGCGAACTCGTTGGAGAAAAAGGCGAGCTGGTCTGCGTGAAGCCCTTCCCCTCCATGCCGGTCGGCTTCTGGAACGACCCGGGCGGCGAGCGCTATCACGCGGCTTACTTCGACCGCTATCCCAACGTCTGGTGCCATGGGGACTGGTGCGAATTGACCGAGCGGGAAACCATGATCGTGTACGGGCGCTCGGACGCCACGCTGAATCCGGGCGGCGTTCGCATTGGCACAGCCGAGATCTACGCCCAGGTGGAAAAGATCGATGCGGTCGAGGAGTCGGTTGCGATCGGCCAGTTGTGGCCGCCGCGGCAACCGACCGACACGCGCGTCGTCCTGTTTGTGAAGCTGCGTCCCGGGCTGGTGCTCGATGCTGCTCTCGAAGACCGGATTCGCCGCCAGGTGCGCGACAACACCACGCCCCGCCACGTGCCCGCGAAGATCGTGCAGGTGCCGGATATTCCGCGCACGCGCAACGGCAAGGTCGTGGAGCTGGCGGTGAAGTCGGTGGTGCACGGGATGCCGGTCAAGCACACCGACGCGCTGGCGAATCCCGAGGCGCTTGACTTGTACCGTGAAATGCCGGAATTGGCAACCTGACTGGCCTGGAAGCCGCTCCGCTATCAGGTCTAGCGGATTAAATGTTCGACTTTCGTTGCGCCTAGTGGAGCGTCGCCCGGCGGCCTTCGTAGATGCCCTGCAGCAGGCGGAGCGACCCCAGGCTCACGGCGTGGTGACTGAGGGCGTGGCCGAGGTCTTCGACGATGTCCAGGGTTACCGGCACATGCAGCGCCGCCAGGACACGCGCCGCCCTTTCCGAATGCACGCGCGATACGATCGCGTCATGTTCGCCATGAACGAGGTGAACGCGGGCGCGGATGCTCGTGCCGACACGCGGCAGACGGGCGAAGCGCGCCGAGTAGGCGACCACGGCGCCGGCGAGACCCGGTAACTGCTTGACCGCTTCGAGCGCAAGCGTGCCGCCCTGCGAGAAGCCGATCAGCACAGTGCTCTCGGCCCCGATGCCGTTGTTGGTCTGCTCGCGCCGGACGACGTCCTCTACCCGAGGCAGCATCGCGTGAATCCTTTCCATCCGCGCTTCCTCGTCCAGCGCAAGCATCGGCGTGGCGGACCGCTCGTGACCCGCTTCGTCGTCCGGCGCCTCGAAACTGTTCGGTATGACAAGCGCCGCGCTCGGGAAGCGCGCCTGGAACTTGAAGGCGACCGAGATCATCGACTCCGGCGTGGCGCCTCCGCCCGGAAGGAAGACGAACAGGTGCTTCGCCTTGTGATCGGGCGGCGGGGCGAACCGGAAAGTCTTGTTGGCAACCATGGGGACCGGCATTCTCTCGCCAATGACGGTCTTCTGTAAACTCAAGCACGAGACCTCGTTCATCCGGAGAATTCCATGCAAGGCAAGCAAAGCAACGCCGCATTCCTCTCCTCGTTCTGGGCGTTGACACGACCCTACTGGGTCTCCGAGGGACGGCGCAGGGGCGTCGTGCTCCTCGCTTCGGTCGTCGGCTTCACGCTTGCGCTGGTGTGGATCGAAGTCCAGTTCAACGGCTGGAACAAGAGCTTCTACGACACGTTCGAAGGCAAGGATCGCCTCGGGTTCTACCTCGAACTCGGCCGGTTCACGCTGCTTGCGGTCATTTTCATCATCCTGGCCGTGTACAAGCAGTACCTCCAGCAGATGCTGCTGATCGAATGGCGTGCCTGGCTGACCGAGAACTACCTTACCGACTGGCTTTCGGGACAGGCTTATTACCGGCTCCAGTTGCTCGAGCGCGGGACGGACAACCCGGACCAGCGAATTGCGGATGACCTCAACATCTTTGTCGACCTGACGTTGACGTTGTCGCTTGGGCTTTTATCCGCGGTCGTCACCCTTGTGTCGTTCATCGGCATCCTCTGGGGCATTTCAGGTGCGCTCGAGGTGGGCGGATTCACCATTCAGGGCTACATGGTGTGGGTCGCCCTCATCTATGCCATCGGCGGAACGGTGCTCACGCATGTCATCGGCCGCCCGCTCATCGGGCTTAATTTCCAACGCCAGAAAAACGAAGCCGACTTCCGGTTCTCGCTTGTGCGCCTGCGCGAGAACAGCGAAGGCGTCGCGCTTTATCACGGCGAGGAAGGCGAGCACGCCAACTTCCGGCAGCGGTTCGCGAACGTCATCGGCAACTGGTGGTCGATCATGCAAAAGCAGAAGCAGCTGACCTGGTTCACCTCCTTTTACGGGCAGGTCGCGATCATCTTCCCCTTCGTGGTGGCCGCGCCGCGCTACTTCTCCGGTGCTGCGCCGCTCGGTACGATCTTCCAGACGGCTTCTGCCTTTGGGCAAGTGCAAAGCGCGCTTTCCTGGTTCATCAGCGCGTACTCGAGTTTCGCCGCATGGAAGGCGACGGTCGATCGCCTCACCGGATTCAAGCTGGCTTTGGGCCGGGCACGCGATGAGGCCGAGGCGCTCGACGGCGAGCGGGCCGAAGGCGGGGACGCCGGCCTCGCGGTCGAGCATCTTGCGCTCGGCCTGCCGCAGGGCACGCCTCTGCTCGCCGATACGACGCTGCGGCTTGCTCCCGGCGAGAACGTGCTGATCACCGGCCCTTCAGGTGCTGGGAAGTCCACGCTCTTCCGCGCGCTGGCCGGCATCTGGCCCTACTGGAAAGGCAGGATCACGTTGCCCAAGGGCGCGCGCCTCCTGTTCCTGCCGCAGAAGCCTTACCTGCCGATCGGCACGCTGAAAAATGCGATCGCCTATCCATTGCAAACCGAGGCGGTCACCGACGCAGACGCAGCGGAAGCGCTTACCGCATCGGGCCTCGGCCATTTGACCGGCGACTTGGCGCGCGAGGAAAACTGGGCGCAGGTGCTTTCCGGAGGGGAACAGCAGCGCGTGGCCTTTGCGCGTGCTGTGCTGAACAAACCCGAGTGGCTGTTCCTGGATGAGGCGAGTGCCGCGCTGCCGGAACAGGCCCAGGCGGATTTATATGCGCTGTTGCGTGAGCGCTTGCCGCAGACGACGCTGGTTTCCATCGGCCACAGGGACAGCCTCGGGCAATTCCATGCCCGCCGGCTTCGGTGGGATGTGAGCGGCGGTGCGCCCACCCTTGCCTAGGCAACCACGGGCTCGCCGCCCCTCAGGTGGCAGGCGACAAAGTGGCCCGGGGCCGTCTCGCGCATGACCGGTACTTCGACTTTGCAGCGCGCCTCCGCATAAGGGCAGCGCGTATGGAAACGGCAGCCCGCGGGAGGGTTGACGGGGCTCGGCACGTCGCCGGCCAGGATGATCCGCTTGCGGGCGCGCGCCGGGTCGGGCACCGGCACGGCCGATAGCAGCGCTTCGGTGTACGGGTGCTGGGGACTTTCGAAGAGCGAGCGCTTGTCCGTGATTTCGACGATCCGACCGAGATACATGACCGCGACGCGGTGGCTGATGTGCTCGACCACCGCGAGGTCGTGCGCGATAAACAGGTACGACAGTCCGAGTTCGGCCTGGAGGTCCATGAGCAGGTTGATCACCTGCGCTTGTACGGACACGTCCAGCGCGGAAACCGGCTCGTCGCACACGATGAGCCGGGGATTTGGCGCCAACGCCCTCGCGATCCCCAGCCGTTGGCGCTGGCCGCCCGAGAATTCGTAGGGATACTTCACCATCTGGTCGGCGCGCAGGCCGACGCGCTCGAAAAGCGACTCGACGCGTGCCTTGATTGCGGCCCCGTCGAGCGACTCGAAGTTGCGGATCGGCTCGGCCACGATGTCGACCGCGCGCATTCGGGGGTTGAGCGACGAATAAGGGTCCTGGAACACCGCCTGCAACTCGCGCCGGTGGCGGCGCATTTCGCTGGCCGTCAGGGCGTCGATGCGCTCGCCGCGCCACCGGATCGCCCCGTCCGTGACCTCCGTGAGCCGGAGGATGGCCTTGCCCGTCGTCGACTTTCCGCAACCGCTTTCACCGACCAGGCCCAGGGTCTCGCCCTCGGCGATCGAAAAACTCACATCGTCCACTGCGTGCACCTGGGCGCTGACGCGGGAAAACACGCCCTTGCGGATCGGATAGTGCTTCGTGAGGTGCTCGACCTGGAGCAAGTCTGTGGTCATGGCGGCGCCTCGAGCCGGTCGGCTTCCCAGCAGGCGACCGAATGGCCGTCGGCTTTCACTTCGAGCGGCGGATACTGTGTGCGGCACTGTTCGGTTGCATAGGCGCAACGGGGCGCGAATACGCAGCCCGGAATCGCCTCGCGCATCGAAGGCACCATGCCGCGGATCTCCTCCAGCCGCTTGCGCTCGCCGGTCGCAGAGGCGCCCAGGCGCGGAATCGAGTGCAGCAGGCCGCGTGTGTAGGGATGGCGCGGATGCGCGAACAACGCGTCGACCGGCGCTTCCTCGACCTTCCGGCCGGCGTACATGACGACCACGCGCTGTGCCATTTCGGCGACCACGCCGAGGTCATGCGTGATGAGAACGATAGCCGCGCCGGTTTTCTCCTTGAGCCCGCGCATGAGATCGAGGATCTGCGCCTGGATCGTGACATCCAGCGCGGTCGTCGGCTCGTCGGCGATAAGCAGGCGGGGGTTGCACGCAAGCGCCATGGCGATCATCACGCGCTGGCGCATGCCGCCGGACATCTGGTGCGGATATTCGTCCACGCGCCGCGCCGGTTCAGGAATGTTCACGAGGGCCAGCATTTCGACGGACCTCGTCCGAGCAGCCGACCGGTTGAGGCCTCGATGCAGGATCAGGGCCTCGGCGACCTGGCGCCCGATCGTGAGCACCGGGTTCAGCGAGGTCATCGGCTCCTGGAACACCATCGAAATTTCGTTGCCGCGCACGTCCCGCATCTCGGCCTCCGACAAGGCCAGCAGGTCGCGGCCTTCGAAGCGGATCGCGCCTTCCACAATGCGGCCGGGCGGCGAGGCGATCAGGCGCAGGATCGAAAGGGAGGTCACGCTCTTGCCGCAACCCGATTCGCCGACGATGGCGAGCGTCTCGCCGGGGCCAACCGAGAACGACAACCCATCCACCGCGCGAACGACGCCGTCCCGCGTGAAGAAGTGCGTCTTCAGGCCCTCGACTTCGAGGACCGGCCCGCCCGGCGCGCCCATTACATGCGCCGCGCGAGGCGCGGATCCAGCGCGTCGCGCATGCCATCCCCGAGCAGGTTGACCGCCAGGACCGTCAGGGAAAGAAACACTGCCGGGAAAAAGATCAGGTAGCCGGCGATCTGGAAGAGGCTTCTCGCCTCGGCCATGATGTTGCCCCAGCTCGGGATGTTCGGCGGCGTGCCTGCGCCGATGAAGCTCAGGATCGCCTCGGTGATCATCGCGGATGCGCACACGTAGGTGGCCTGTACCAGCAGCGGTGCAGTCGTGTTCGGCAGGATGTGGCGCAGGAGGATTTTCGGCAGGCTCGTGCCGGCCGCGACCGCCGCTTCCACGTAAGGCTGTTCACGCAAGGTGAGCACGAGGCTGCGCACGAGGCGCACGACACGCGGGATTTCCGCAAGCGTGATGGCGATGACCACATTCCCGACGCTCGCCTTGGTAAGCGCCATCAATGCTATGGCGAGGAGCACAGGCGGGATCGACATGAGGCCATCCATGATGCGCATGACGATCGCGTCTACCCAGCGCAAGTATCCCGTGACCAGGCCGATCGCGAGGCCAAGCGCCGTGCTGAGGAGCGCTACCGCAAGTCCTACCGTGAGCGAAATCCTCGACCCGTGCAGGACGCGGCTGTAGACGTCCCGGCCAAGCATGTCGGTGCCGAACAGGGAATCGGCCGACGGAGGCTTGAGCCGGAGCGAGGGCACCGTCGACTGCGGATCCGCGCTTGCAAGCCAGGGCGCGAAGATCGCGATGAGGATCATGATGAGGAGCACGACGCCGCCGAAGATCGCGGTCGGGTGGCGGCGGAATGCGTTGCGAAAGCGCAGCCAGGTGGGCGAAGTCGAAGCTGGTGCGGTCAGCGCGAGATCGGCCACGTCAGTACCGGATGCGCGGGTCGAACAGCATGTAGGAGAGGTCGATCGCGAGGTTGATGAGCACATACACGCCGGAGAACAGCAGGATCACTCCCTGAATGACGGGGTAATCCCGGCGCAGGATGGCGTCGACGGTCAGCCGGCCGATCCCCGGAATCGCAAACACCGTTTCTGTCACGATCGCACCGCTGATCAGGAGCGCAATGCCGATCCCGATGATCGTCATGATCGGGATCGCGGCATTCTTTAGCGCATGCCCGGCCAGCACTGAAAAAGGCGCAAGGCCTTTTGCCTGGGCGGTGCGGATGTAATCCTGCGAGAGCACGTCGAGCATGCTCGCGCGCGTGATCCGCGCGATCAGCGCGATGTAGACGGTCCCTAGCGCGATGCTCGGCAGGATCAGGTGGCGCAGCCAGTCCCAGAAGTTTTCGCTGAAATTGCGATAGCCCTGCACCGGCAGCCATTTGAGTTCGATCGCGAACACCAGCATCAGGATGTACGCGATCACAAATACCGGGATGGAAAAGCCCAGCACCGAGAACCCCATGACGACCCGGTCGAGCCAGCGCTCGGCTTTAGCTGCAGCGATCACGCCAAGGGGCACCGCGACCAGCACCGACACGAGCAGCGCGCACAGGGTGAGCGACACCGTCGGCTCGATGCGTTGGCCGATGAGACGGGAAACAGGAAGGTTGGTGAAGATCGAAATGCCGAGATCGCCCTGCATCAACCCCCAGACCCAGCCGCCAAACCGGACCAGGAACGGCTGGTCGAGGCCGAGTTGCGCGCGGATGCGGCGGATGTCGTCGTCAGTGGCGACGTCCCCCGCGATCACGGCCGCCGGGTCGCCCGGCGTCAGGTAGAGAAGCGAGAAGACGAAGAACGCGACCACCGCCATGACGACGACGGTCGCGAGCAGCCTGCGCAGGACGTACGCGAACACCTATACAGCGCTGCTTGGCATTACTTCTTTTCGATGTTCCAGAGCAGGGCCATCGGCGCAATGATCACGCCCGAGAGGTTGGTGCGATACGCGCTCGGCAGGATGAATTGCGCGGTCGGTACGTAGGGCACGAACTCGAAGGCGCGCTTCTGCACGGCCTCGGCGGCTTTCTTTGAAGCGGCCGCATCGGTCGTTGCGAACCAGGCTTCGCGCAACTCCTCGAGCTTGGCATCCGTAGGCCAGCCGAACCAGCCTTTCTCGCCCGTGCCGCGGACTGCAAAATTGACGGCCGGGCTGGTCACGTCCGGCCCGACGAGCCACGTATGGAAGATGTTCCAGCCGCCTTTCTCGATCGGCTCCTTGGAGGTGCGGCGCGTGATGAGAGTGCCCCAGTCGCCCGACTGCACTTCGGCATTGACACCGATTTTCTTCAGCGCTTCGGCCGTAAGCAGGGACTGCGAATGCACGATCGGCTGGTCGGTGGCATTGATGATGACGACTTTCTCGCCCTTGTAGCCGGCTTCCTTCACGAGGGCCTTGGCTTTCTCAAGGTCGCGCTTGCCTTTGAGCGGCTCGGCGCCGACTTCGTTGGAAAGCGGCGTGCCGCACGTGAAATACGAGTAGCACGGACGGCCGTTCTTCGGGTCGCCGGCGATGCCGAGGACGTAGTCGGGCTGGTTGATCGCGTACAGGACGGCTTGGCGCATCTTTTCGTTATTGAACGGCGGATGAAGGAAGTTGAAGCGCAGCACGCCCATCGAGCCGAGCGGGTCGATGTTCTCGACTTTCACGTCCTTGTTCTTGGCAAGCAGCGGGATCAGGTCCGGCGGCAGTTGCTCCCACATGTCGGCTTCGCCGGCGCTCAATGCCGCGGCGGCCGTGGCTGAGTCGGGGATGTAGATCCATTCCACGCGGTCGACCTTGACCACTTTGCCGCCGGAGGCCCAGGACGGGGCTTCCTTACGCGGCACGTAGTCCGTGTTCTTGACGTAGACCACCTTGCTGCCCGGCACCCACTCGGCCTTCACGAACTTGAAGGGGCCGGAGCCCGTGGCGTCGTCGATGTTCTTAAACGCATCGGTCTTCGCGATGCGCTCAGGCATGACGAATGGCACGTTCGAAGAAGGCTTGGCGAGAGCATCGAGCGTAAGCGCAAAGGGCTTCTTCAGCTTGAGCGTGAAAGTCTTGTCGTTGACGGCCGTCCAGGAGTCGGTCGACTCGGCGAGTTTCTGGCCGAGCGCGTCGCGCTTGGCCCACCGCTCCACCGAAGCGATGCAATCGGCCGAGCGGACCGGCGCACCATCATGGAACTTAAGGCCATCCCGGAGCGTGAAGGTGTAGGTGAGCTTGTCCTTGCTCAGCTCGTATTTCTCGATCATCTGCGGCCTGACCTGGAACTTCGAGTCGATCGAGAACAGGGTGTCGTACACCATGTAGCCGTGATTGCGCGTGATGTAGGCGGTCGTGGCAATCGGGTCGAGGATGCGCAGGTCCGCTTGGGGGATGAATTTCAGGACCTTCTGCTGGGCGTGCGCAGCCAGCGGCGCGACTGTTGCGACTGCGGCCGTCAGGCATGCGGCCGCAAAGTTGCGGAATGCGTGCTTCATTGGATACTCCCCGGTGATTGGTCAGGCGGTGTGATTATCAGGCCCTTCGACGGCTCGAATGGGCATGCAGAAAGCATGCCACCATTCAAGCACGAAGAACCCGGCCGTACAACCTGCGCTTGCCGGGGAGTCCTCTAGTACAGCGGTGCCGGGATTGATTCCTTGGGTTGCGCGAGGCTCGTGATGCCCGAGCGACCGGTAATGAAGTCCACCGCCGCTCGCCACACCGGCTCGGCGCGCAGGATGCGGTTATGGCCCAGCCCCTGCGTACTGAGCAGCCGGGATTTCGGCCAGGCCTTCGCGAACTTCGCGCCCTGCCCCCACGGCACCATGCGGTCGCCTTCGTCATGGATGATGAGTGCTTGGGCGTTGAGTCGCGGTGCAAGTGTCGCGACTTCGAGCTCGGACCATGCGACTCCATAGCGCTCCTCGATGGCCGCCTGCATGGCGCCCCGGACGCGCTCCGGGATGCTGTGCCAGCGGGCAAAGCGCCGAGAGTAGGCAACGATGTCCGCCGGGGGGCTGACGAGGACGATTTTCTCGAGCGGCAACCCTTGCGCGAGCGCGTAAGCCGCTGCGGTCGCGCCCAGCGAATGTCCGATCACCGCGCGCACACCGCCGTCGCGCAGGGCCACTTCACGCAGCGCGCCCGCGAAGTCCGGCAGGCCCGTGAGCCGCCCCTCGGACAATCCATGCGCGGGCTGGTCGTACGCGATGACGCGAAAGCCCGCGCCCGCAAGATGAAACACGAACCCGCGAAGCTGCGCCGCGTTGCCGCCCCAGCCGTGGGCGAGCAGCACCGCAGGCTGGTCGTCATCCGTCCCGCGCGGACCCCAGCGCCATGTCGAGATCAGACGCCCCTTGTAGGGCACGAAAGCTTGGCGCGCGTCGATCAAGTCGAAGAAAGACGATTCCGGATAGTTGGGTTTCGGAGGGGTCAGGAAGAGGCTTTCGGCCCACGCACCGGCAAGCGCCGGGGAAAACGCTGCGGAGGCCCGCATGGCCGCTCGACGCGCGAGCGTTTGAAATATAAATCGAACGTTCGTGCTATTTACGGTCGGGACTGAAAGCGCGGCAGGCATGGCGTTCTCCTTCGGGTGTTCTAGGGGGGTCTAGCGAGCGCGATTCAGGGCAACGGGGCTCGAAGCGGCTTTGGGTGCAGAGGGCGTTGCGTAGCGCGACAGCAGCGATTCGAAAGCGGCAATCGCCCGGTTTTGGGCTTCCATGTCACCGAGGAGGCGCCCGTGGTGGTGGGCGACCAGCACGATGCCCATCATCTCGAATGCGAACTGGTCGGGATCCGTCGATCGGTGCAGGTGGCCGGCTCCGACGGCGAGCGTGACGGCACGTGCGATTACCGAGATTCCCCGGCGCTGCATGCCGGCCACCGCATCGCGGATCGGGCCGGGCCGGTCGTCGTATTCGTGCGCAGCGGAGATCAGGATGCAGCCACCCGGGAGGCCCGAGTCGATCGTCCAGCCAACCCACCGGTTGAACATCGCACGCAAACGGGCCACGCCGCGCTCGACCGAAATGACGGGCTCGACGACGTGGGACGCGAAGTTGCGGGCGCCGTGGTCGAGGACCGCAAGCTGGAGGCCTTCGCGGGAGCCGAAATGCGCGAAGAGGCCGCTCTTCGACATGTCGGTCGCGTCCGCAAGCGTCCCGATCGTGAGGCCTTCCAGGCCCAGGCGACTCGCAATGCGCACAGCCTCGTCGAGGATCGCAGCGCGCGTTTCCTCGCCCTTGCTGGCGGTCTTGAGAGCGGCATTCACGGGGAGGAGAATAGAACGAACGTTCGTATCCGTCAATTCCCCACCCCGGCTCGTGTCGAGTCAGCCGGCGGCCACCCGTTTGCGGGGCGCTGGCGATTCAAGCAACTCACGCAGATAGCGGCCGGTAAAGCTCGCGGGAGTGGCAGCGACCTTCTCCGGCGTGCCTTCGACAAGGATCTGGCCGCCGCCATCACCGCCTTCAGGGCCGAGATCGACGATCCAGTCGGCGGTCTTGATGACGTCGAGGTTGTGCTCGATGACGACGACCGTGTTGCCTGCGTCGCGCAAGCGGTGCAGGACTTCCAGCAGCAGCTTGATGTCGTGGAAGTGCAGACCGGTGGTTGGCTCGTCGAGGATGAAAAGCGTGCGCCCCGTGTCGCGCTTGGACAGCTCAAGCGAAAGCTTCACGCGCTGCGCCTCGCCGCCCGAGAGCGTCGTGGCGGATTGCCCCAGGCGCAGGTAACCGAGTCCGACATCGAGGAGCGTATGCAGTTTCCTCGCGACCACCGGGACGGCGGAGAAGAACTCATGAGCTTCGGTGACGGTCATCTGGAGCACCTGGTCGATCGAGCGGCCCTTGTAGAGGACCTCGAGCGTTTCCCGGTTATAGCGCTTGCCGTGGCACACATCGCACGAGACATAAATGTCCGGCAGGAAATGCATCTCAACCTTGATGACGCCGTCGCCTTGGCACGCTTCGCAGCGCCCGCCTTTGACGTTGAAGGAGAAGCGGCCGGCGTCATAGCCGCGCGCGCGCGCTTCAGGAACGCCTGCAAACAGTTCGCGAATCGGCGTGAACAGCCCCGTGTAGGTGGCCGGATTGGAACGCGGCGTGCGACCGATCGGGCTCTGGTCCACGCTGATCACCTTGTCAAAGTTGTCGACCCCGGAGATCGACGAATACGGCGCCGGTTCAAGCGCGCTTCCGTAAAGCGTCCGTGCGACCGCGGCGTAAAGCGTGTCGTTGATCAGCGTCGATTTGCCCGATCCGGAAACACCCGTGATGCAGACGAACAGGCCGACAGGAAGCGAGAAGTCCGCGGACTTGAGGTTGTTTCCCGAGGCGCCGAGGATGCGCAGCGTCTTCTTGCCCGGACGATGACGCAGGCCGGGCAGCTCTATGCGCAGCGCGCGCCCGAGATATTGACCGGTGAGCGAATCCGCACTGGCAAGGATGTCTGCGGGCGCGCCTTCAGCAACGATGCGCCCGCCGGCCTCACCAGCGCCGGGGCCCATGTCGACCACATGATCGGCCGCAAGGATCGCCTCTTCGTCGTGCTCGACGACGATGACGGTGTTGCCCAGGTCGCGCAGGCGCTTCAACGTGTCGAGCAGGCGTGCGTTGTCGCGCTGGTGCAGCCCTATCGACGGTTCGTCCAGCACATACATGACGCCAGTCAGTCCGGAGCCGATCTGCGACGCGAGACGGATGCGCTGGGCTTCGCCCCCGGACAGCGTTTCCGCCGACCGGTCGAGCGACAGGTAATCGAGGCCCACGTCGTTCAGGAATTCAAGGCGATTAGCGATTTCGCGGATGATGCGATCGGCGATCTGCTGCTTGGCGCCGCTCAGGTCGAGCTGCGAGAAGAAGCCATGCGCCTGCTTGAGCGGCCAGTGCGAGATTTCGTAGATCGGGTGGTTGCCGATCCGCACATGGCGCGCTTCGCGCCTGAGGCGGGTGCCGTTGCATTCAGGACACACGCGTGTGTTGCGATACTTCGACAGTTCTTCCTTGACTACCGTGGAATCGGTTTCTTTGTACCTGCGCTCGAGGTTGGGAACCACGCCTTCGAACACATGCTCCCGCACCGAGCTGCGGCCGCGCTCGGTCAGGTACGTAAACGAAATCTTGTCCTTGCCGGAACCGTACAGGATCATCTGCTGGATCGGGTCATCCAGCATCTCCCACGGCGCCTCGACATCGAATTCGTAGTGCTTGGCCAGTGACCCGAGCATCGAGAAATAAAAGCCGTTGCGCCGGTCCCAGCCTTTGATCGCTCCTGAAGCGAGACTCAGGTTGGGATGCGCCACCACGCGTTTCGGGTCGAAGAAATCGATCGAGCCAAGGCCATCGCACTTCGGGCAGGCACCCATCGGATTGTTGAAGGAAAACAACCGCGGCTCGAGTTCCGCGAGCGAATAACTGCACACCGGGCACGCGAACCGCGAGGAGAAGAGGTGTTCCTTGCCCCCGTCCATCTCGACTGCAAGCGCCCGGCCGTCGGCATGGCGCAGCGCAGTCTCGAAGGATTCGGCCAGGCGCTGCTTCACATCCGCGCGCACTTTGAGCCGGTCGATGACCACGTCCACCGTGTGCTTCACGTTGCGCGCGAGTTTCGGGGCCGCGTCGAGCTCGTGGACCTTGCCGTCGATGCGCACCCGCGTGAAGCCTTGCGCGCGTAACTCTTCCAACAGGTCGTGCTGCTCGCCTTTGCGGCCCGAAACGACTGGGGCGACGATCATGAGGCGGGTGTCCTCAGGCAGGGACAACGCGTGGTCGACCATCTGCGAAACGGACTGCGCCTGCAGCGGAAGGTTGTGATCCGGGCAATAGGGCGTGCCCACGCGTGCGAAGAGCAGGCGAAGGTAGTCGTGGATCTCGGTGACGGTGCCCACCGTCGAGCGTGGGTTGTGGCTGGTCGCCTTCTGCTCGATCGAGATGGCCGGTGACAAGCCTTCGATCAGGTCGACGTCGGGCTTGTCCATAAGCTGCAGGAATTGCCGCGCGTAGGCGGAAAGCGACTCGACGTACCGGCGCTGACCTTCGGCATACAGCGTGTCGAACGCAAGCGATGACTTGCCCGAGCCCGACAGCCCTGTGATTACAACCAGCTTGTTCCTGGGCAGGTCGAGGCTGATGTTCTTGAGGTTGTGCGTTCGTGCCCCGCGAATGCGGATGGTGTTCGCGGCGGGACTCGGATTCTTGCTGACCAGGCTCATCAAGGGCTCTTCAAAGCAAGGCGGTCCCGCGTCTTTTTGACCGGGGACCGCGAAAGTTAACCTGCTACTATAACGGCTTTCCCGCAGTGCAATAAACCCCTTTCTTCCTTCCCGACGATGCCGCCCTTGTCTGCGGTCGACCCCAAGCTTTCCGCTGAAGCTTCGCGCATGTCCCCCATGGAGTTGCGCGCCGGGGTAAGCCTCGCCTCACTGTTCGGCCTGCGCATGCTCGGGCTGTTCCTGATCCTGCCGGTGTTCGCGGTGCATGCGCCCCAGCTTGCTGGCGGAGACAACCTGACCTTGGTCGGGATCGCGCTCGGGGCCTACGGCCTTTCGCAGGCCATTCTGCAGATCCCGTTCGGGATGGCGTCCGACCGGTTCGGACGCAAGCCGATCATCGCGCTCGGCCTGATCGTATTTGCGCTGGGAAGTTTTTTGGCCGCTTCGGCGACCGACATTTACGTGGCGATCGCCGGTCGGGCGCTGCAGGGCGCAGGAGCGATCTCGTCAGTGGTGGTCGCGCTTGCGGCGGACCTCACGCGCGAGGAACACCGGACCAAAACGATGGGGATGATCGGCGCAACGATCGGCTTCGTCTTCGCGTTGTCGCTCGTTATTGCGCCCATCCTTTACGAATCGATCGGCATGAGCGGCCTGTTCGTGCTGACCGGCGTGCTGGCGCTTGCCGGGATTGCCGTCGTCTATGGCGTGATCCCCGATGTGCAGCTGACCGAGCATGCGGGCAGCGGGGCGGCGCCCAGCCTCGCGAGCATCGTGATGGATCTCGAGCTTGCACGTCTCAACTTCGGGATCTTCGCGCTCCACCTCGTGCAGATGGCGATGTTCGTGGTGCTGCCGGCTGCGCTGATCGAGGCCGGCCTGCCGGTAGGCGTGCACTGGAAGGCGTACCTGCCTGTGGTCCTCGTTTCTTTTGCGCTCATGGTCCCGCCGATTCTGTACGCCGATCGTCGCAACCGCCCCAAGGTGGTGATGACCGCCGCTGTCGGCCTCATGCTGCTGGTGCAGGGCGGCCTGGTGTTCGGCCACAGCCTAGCTGCGCTCATCGTGCTCCTGCTGTTGTTTTTCACGGCCTTCAACGTGCTGGAAGCCATGCTCCCGTCGCTCGTCTCGCGCGTCGCCCCATCGCGCGCGCGCGGCAGCGCGATCGGCGTTTACAACACGACGCAAACCATGGGATTGTTCGCGGGCGGCCTCGCCGGCGGATGGCTCGCAAAACACCATGGCGCGGCGGCGGTGTACTGGCTCGGCGCAGCGCTCATGCTTATATGGCTAGTGCTTGTGGCTGGTATGCGCCCGGTCAACGCTGCGAAAACTCGGCCGTTGACTGTTGAACCGAACAGCACATGAAGTGAAGATGTGCATGCACACGTACACGACGGATAACCCGGGAGACGCAACATGGCTTCGATCAACAAGGTAATTCTGGTGGGCAACCTCGGGCGCGACCCCGAGACGCGCTACATGCCCGACGGCGGCGCGGTCACCAACGTGAGCATCGCGACAACCGACACATGGAAGGACAAGACCAGCGGCGAGAAGAAGGAAGCCACCGAGTGGCACCGCGTGGTGTTCTTCAATCGCCTGGCCGAAATCGCGGGCGAGTATCTCAAGAAGGGCTCGCAGGTTTATGTCGAAGGCCGCCTGCGCACGCGCAAGTGGCAGGACAAGGAAGGCCAGGACAAGTACACGACCGAAATCGTATGCGACACGATGCAGATGCTGGGCGGCCGCCAGGGCATGGGCGAGGGCGGCGGCAAGGGCGGCGATCGAGGCGATTCGACGGACGCACGCGGCGGCCCGCCTTCGGAAGGGCGGCCTGCGCCTGCGGCCGGCGCTAAGAAGCCCGCCGGCAAGTTCGACGACATGGAAGACGACATTCCCTTCTAGCCATGAAGAGCAGCGCCGGAATCCTGTTGTCAGTCGCTGCGATGGCGGGTGCGCCTTCGGCCGTCGCGGCCGACCTGCCGATCTTCGATGCGCACCTGCATTACAGCCACGATGCGTGGGAAAGCGTGCCGCCGAAAGAGGCCATCGCCCTGCTTCGCAAGGCCGGCCTGCGGCGTGCGGTCGTTTCGAGTTCGAACGACGATGGCAACCAGAAGCTCCTCGCCGAGGCCCCCGACCTCATCCTGCCGTCCCTGCGGCCCTACCGCACGCGTGGTGAGCTTTCGACGTGGTTTCGCGACGAGACCGTGCTCACGTATCTCGAGCAGCGGCTGGCCAAGCACCGCTATGTGGCCATTGGCGAATTTCATCTTTACGGTGCGGACGCCGACCTGCCGGTTCCCCGGCGGATGGTCCAGATTGCCAAGCAGCACAACCTGCTCCTGCATGCGCACTCCGACGCCGATGCGATCGAGCGCTTGTTCAAGCAGTGGCCGCAGGCACGCATCCTTTGGGCGCACTCCGGTTTCGGGCCGCCCGCGGGCCTGACCGAACTGCTTACGCGGCACAAGAATCTCTGGTGCGACCTGGCTTTCCGGACCGACCACGGCTCGGGCGGCAAGGTCAGTCCCGAATGGCGCTCCGTGTTCATGGCGTTCCCAGATCGCTTCATGGTGGGGACGGATAGCTACACCCCGGAGCGCTGGCCGTATGTCGTCGAGCATGCCAACTGGTCGCGCGAATGGATGAAAGACCTGCCGACCGCCGTAGCCGAGCGAATCGCCTACAAGAACGGCGAGGCAGTGTTCGGCGGGCCGATGTCCACGAAGAAGTAATCATGCGTCGGGCGCCTGCCATCCTGTTGCTCGCGCCCTGCCTTGCCGCCGCGCAGCCATGCGCGCCCGGCCCTGGAAGCGCGCAACTCGACTCGTCGCGATATACGGTCGCGCTGCGTACGGCGCCTGATCCTGTGGCGGTCGGTAAGCACTTTGCGCTCGAACTCGCCGTGTGCCCCAAAAGCGGCGCGAAGCCGCCCGAGAACGTTCGCGTGGATGCACACATGCCGGAGCACCGGCACGGGATGAACTACACCGCGGAAGTGATTCCCGGGCCGGGCGGCACCTACCGGGCGCAAGGCCTGATGTTTCACATGCCCGGCCACTGGGAGATCCTGCTCGACCTGCGCTCGGGGGGGGAAACCGACCGCCTGGTCCGTTCCATGTCGATCGAATGAAGTCCGCATTGATCTTGCCGCTCGTTGCCGGCGGGTTGGCGATTGGATTTTTAACTACTGAGATTGGTACGGCCAAGGGGCAGGCAGCGAGCCAGTCTTCAGGAAACATCCTGACATCGGAGACGGAGTTCACGCAGTCCGAAATCGGACGCATCCTCCAGCACGGGCCGTGGCCGGTTGCGGTTCCGGCGGACCCGAGCAATCGGGTGTCCGGGAGGGCGGACGCAGCCGAATTCGGCAGGCAGTTGTTCTCCGATCCGAGGTTGTCGGGAACCGGCAAATTCTCATGCGCGAGTTGCCACCTCCCGGAACTCGCCTTTGCCGATGGCAAACGGGTCGGCGTCGGCTTTGTGCAACTCGACCGAAATACGCCCGGCCTGCTCAACGTCCGGCTGAACCGCTGGTTCGGATGGGACGGGGCAGC
Organism: Pseudomonadota bacterium; assembly: GCA_025352885.1. Classification (GTDB taxonomy): domain Bacteria; phylum Pseudomonadota; class Gammaproteobacteria; order Burkholderiales; family SG8-39; genus SZAS-79. Next base: position 63,602 of record JANXRZ010000090.1, read on the forward strand.
CGACAGCCTGTGGTCGCAAAGCCTCCGGCCGATTGTGGACAAGCGGGAGATGGCGGCGAGCACATCGCATATTGGCAGGCTCGTGCGCGGTCACGCGGGGCTGGCGTCGGAGTACCGCAAAGTGTTCGGGGAGTCTCCATCTGCCGATGACGACGCCGTAACGGTCAACGCCGGCAAGGCACTGGCCGCTTTCCAGGAAACGCTCGTGAGCGGTCGAACGCCGTTCGACGAGTTCCGGGATGCGCTCGAACATGGCGACGCCAGTGCAACGGCTCGATATCCAGCCGCCGCCCGGCGCGGCCTCAAGATCTTCGTCGGGAAAGGAAATTGCTTCGTCTGCCATTTCGGGCCGAACTTCACCAACGGGGAATTCGGTGACATCGGCATCCCGTTCTTCAAGGCCTCGGGCGAGGTCGATTCCGGACGCCACGGCGGCATCAGGAAACTCCAGGAAAGCCGGGCCAACCTGCTTGGCGCGTACAACGACGACCCAACGCGCTCCTCGGCCACCGGCACGCGCCACCTGCGGCTCGAACATCGCAACTGGGGTGAATTCAGGGTGCCGTCGCTGCGCAACGTGTCGCGCACCGCGCCGTACATGCACAACGGGCATCTCGGTTCGCTCGCTGAGGTCGTCGATTACTACTCGGAACTCAACGAGGACAGGCTGCATGCGGACGGGGAAAAGATCCTGCGCCCCTTGCGCCTTACGCCTGCCGAGAAAGCCGACCTCGTTGCCTTTCTGGAGTCGCTCACCTCCACGGACCCGCCTTCCACCGCGGCCACACGCTAAGCGACTGCTGGCGAAGGACAATCGGGGAAGACGCACGGGTTATAATCGCGGTCTTTTCCGAATGGGGGCAGGGCGATGCCGATCTATGAATACCGTTGCTCGGAATGCGGCTTCCAGGACGAATTCCTGCAGAAGCATTCCGACCCGCTGATGACCGTATGCCCGTCGTGCGGCAAGGAGACGTTCAAGAAACTGCTGTCCGCTGCCGGTTTCCAGCTCAAGGGAAGCGGCTGGTATGCAACTGACTTCAAGGGCAGCGGTTCGAAGCCGGCAGCGAAGTCTGGCGAGGGCGATGCCAAAAAAGATAAACCGGCAGGCGACGCGTCATCGGGCGATACCACGGCAAAGCCGGCTGAAAAATCCGCCGAAAAAGCGACGCCCGCGGCCAAGCCCGCGCCGGCAAGCACTAGCGACTGACGTTGCCGGCAGGCGGCGCAGCACTGGCCGCCTCGTCGCGCGGCCTGTTAATTTCCCCTCCCCGGCAACACCTTGAAGAAATACCTGATTACCGGCCTGCTGATCTGGATCCCGCTGGTGATCACGCTCTGGGTGCTCAACCTGGTGGTGACCACGCTCGACCAAGTGCTGTTGCTCTTGCCGAATACGTTGAGGACCGAATCCTGGCTCGGCCTGCATGTGCCGGGCCTCGGTGTCCTGCTTACGCTGGCCATCGTGCTCCTCACCGGTGTCGCGGCCGCCAATTTCATCGGCGCACGGCTGGTGCAGTTCTGGCACGGCATCCTCAACCGCATCCCGGTCGTCAACTCCATCTACTCGAGCGTGAAGCAGGTTTCCGACACGCTGTTCTCGTCCAGCGGCCAGGCTTTCCGCAAGGCCTTGTTGGTCAAGTGGCCGCATGAGGGCATGTGGACCATTGCTTTTCTCACGGGCACGCCGGGGGGCGATGTCGCGCGCCACCTCCAAGGCGACTATGTGTCTGTCTATGTGCCGACGACGCCTAACCCGACCGGCGGCTATTTCGTGATGCTGCGCCGTGAAGACCTGATCGAACTCGACATGAGCGTCGATGAGGCGCTCAAGTACATCATCTCGATGGGCACCGTTGCCCCGGCATCGAACACGCGGCCCCTCCGCGGCGTTTCGCGCCCACCCACAGTAGGCAAGGCTTAGATCATGCGCACCCATTACTGCGGCGACCTCTCGGCCGCAAACCTCGACCAGGTCGTCACCCTTGCGGGCTGGGCCCATCGCCGGCGGGACCACGGCGGCGTGATCTTCATCGACCTTCGCGACCGGGAGGGCCTCGCCCAGGTCGTGTTCGACCCCGACCGCGCGGAGGCCTTCGCAACGGCCGACCGCACGCGCAGCGAGTTCGTGCTCAAGGTGACCGGCAAGGTGCGCCGCCGCCCGGAGGGGACCGTCAATCCGGCGCTCCGCTCAGGCGAGGTGGAGGTTCTTGCACACGAAGTCGAGGTGCTCAATCCTTCGGTGCCGCCGCCTTTCCAACTGGACGACGAAAACCTGTCCGAAGCGGTGCGCCTGCAGTACAGGGTGCTGGACCTTCGCCGGGAGCAGATGCAAAAAAACCTGCGCCTGCGCTACAAGGTGACGATGGCCGTGCGCAAGGCGCTCGATGCGCTCGGCTTCATCGACATCGAGACGCCGATGCTCACACGCTCCACGCCGGAGGGCGCGCGCGACTATCTGGTGCCTTCTCGCGTGCATCCTGGAGAATTCTTCGCGCTCCCGCAGTCCCCCCAAATCTTCAAGCAGTTGCTGATGGTGGCGGGCTTCGATCGCTACTACCAGATCGTGCGCTGCTTCAGGGACGAGGACCTGCGCGCCGACCGGCAGCCCGAATTCACCCAGATCGACATCGAGACGTCGTTCCTGGAGGAAGGCGAAATCCGCGCGATGATGGAAAAGATGATCCGCGCGATGTTTAAGGAAACGCTGGACATCGACCTGCCGGATCCTTTCCCGAGCATGACGTGGGCCGAGGCAATGGCACGTTACGGGTCGGACAAGCCCGACTTGCGGGTGCCGCTCGAACTGACCGAGGTGACGGATCTGATGAAGTCGGTCGAGTTCAAAGTGTTCCGCAGCGCTGCCGACATGGCCGGCGGCCGGGTCGCTGCGCTGCGCGTGCCTAAATCGGAACTGTCCCGCAAGGAAATCGACGACTACACGCAGTTCGTCTCGATCTACGGTGCAAAGGGCCTCGCCTACATCAAGGTCAACGACAAGTCGAAACTGCCAGACGGACTGCAGTCGCCGATCGTCAAATTCCTGCCGGTCGAAGTGCTCGCCAAGATCGTCGAGCGCACGGGTGCCGAGGATGGGGACGTGCTCTTCTTCGGCGCCGACAAGGCCAAGATCGTCAACGACGCACTGGGCGCGCTGCGGGTACGTGTCGGCCATGAAAAGGGCTACGCGCAAAAGGGATGGCGGCCGTTGTGGGTCGTCGATTTCCCGATGTTCGAATACGACGATGCAGAAAAGCGCTGGTCGGCAATGCACCACCCCTTCACCGCGCCAAAGGATGGGCACGAAGACCTGCTTGCGACCGATCCCGGCAACGCGATCTCCAAAGGATACGACATGGTGCTCAACGGGTCCGAGATCGGCGGGGGCTCGGTTCGTATCCATCGCGCCGAAGTGCAGGGCAAGGTTTTCCGGGCGCTTGGGATCAGCGAGGAAGAAGCCCAGTCCAAGTTCGGGTTCCTCCTTGAAAACCTGCAATATGGCGCGCCACCCCATGGCGGAATCGCCTTCGGCCTCGATCGGATCGTGGCGATGATGACCGGCTCCGATTCGATTCGGGACGTGATCGCCTTCCCCAAGACACAGCGCGCCCAATGTTTGCTCACGCATGCGCCGAGCCCGGTCGATGAAAAGCAGTTGCGCGAACTCGGCCTCCGACTCAGGGAAAAGCCCAAGGCGTGAAAGGGCTCGCAGCCTTTGCATTTGCGCTGTTTTTCGCAGCGAATGCGGCAGCGTTTCCAAGGCTCGGCGAAGTACGGGTCGATGAACTGCCCAAGGAGGCTCGACATACCCTTCGCCTCATCCATTCCGGCGGGCCCTTCCCCTACGAAAAGGACGGCGCGCCTTTCGGCAATCGCGAGGGCGTGTTGCCGAAGCGGGGGCGCGGCTACTATCGCGAGTACACCGTGAAGGTACCCGGCGCACGCGACCGCGGCGCAAAGCGGATTGTCTCTGGACGCCCGGGCGAGTACTACTACACGGACGATCATTACCGGACGTTTCTCCGCGTTCTCGAATGAAGACCGATCGCAGCCTATCGAAGCGCCTTGCCGACGCAAAAAAATCCGGGGTGTACCGGGTGCCGGATGCGCTTGCCATCCGCGAGGTGCTTGGGCAGCAAGGCAAGGCGCCTGCAGAGGTCCCTCTTGCCCAGGGCAAGGAGGCGCTGCTTTCGGCCATAGCTGCTTCGCTCGACTTCCCAGAATGGTTCGGCGGTAACTGGGACGCTCTGGAAGATTGCCTCACCGACCTTTCCTGGCGTCCGCATTCCGGGCAAGTGATCGTATTCACGGGTGAAACTGGCAAAGACGAGCTCGGCATTCTCATCGACGTGCTTCGCAGCGCGAGCGAATCGTGGCGGGATCGCGGCCGCCCGTTCTTCGCGGTGTTCGTCGACCCGGGCGCCAAGTTAACGTTGCCCGAGTTGCACAAGCCGTAAGCGACATGACGCCGAAGATTCCCATTTCGGTCATTGTTGTCATCCATACGCCCGCGCTCGAAATCCTGCTGATCGAGCGCGCCATGCGGCCCGGCTACTGGCAGTCGGTGACCGGTTCGATCGACAGGCTGGACGAGCCGCTCGAAGACGCCGCGCGACGCGAGGTGTTCGAGGAAACTGGGCTGGAAGCGCCGCCCGAGCGCCTCTTGAAGTGGAACCTTATCCGGACTTTCGAGATCTATCCCCACTGGCGGCACCGGTTTGCATCCGGCACCACTCAGAACGACGAGCACATGTTCAGCCTGGAGGTACCCACGCCCGTGCCGGTGCGGCTCGCGCCGGAGGAGCACACCGCATCGACCTGGCTGCCTTGGCAACAAGCGATCGAGAAATGCTTCTCATGGACAAACCGGGACGCAATCAGGCTGCTGGCGCAAACCCGGCTCAAGACGGGGGAGTTTGGCTAAACTGCTGGGCCAATGCACCTACGTTCCCTCGCCTGCTGGCTGGTCGTGTTCAGCGCCGGCACCGCGCATGGCGCCGGCGAAGTAACAGTCGAGGCGATTCGAAAGGGCGAGTTCATCGAGGTGCAGGCGCAAGTCACCATCGAAGCCCCGATTGCCATTGTCTGGGGGACGCTGACCGATTACGAGCGACTGCCCGAATTTATCCCTGGCCTGCGCAAAAGCCGGCTGGTGAGCCGCCACGGGTCGAGCGTAGTGGTGGAGCAGTCTGGCGAAGCCCGCTTTTTGATGTTCACCTTCCCGATCGAAGTGACGCTCGAGGCGGTCGAGCATCCGCGCTCCGCAATAAAGGTGCGCGCGCTGTCCGGCAACTTGAGGCATTTCGAGGGTGGGTACCGCATCGACCCGCAACCGGGCGGGCGACTGGTCTTTCTGCAGTGGATCGGCACGATCATTCCGGATGTGTCGCTTCCGCCGCTTATCGGGGAGGTCGTCATGCGGATGCGGATCGAAGACCAGTTCGTCGGGATGGTGCGCGAAATCGAGCGCCGCGAGGCGCTGCGTCGCCTGCAGGAAAGGGACCCTTCGGCCAAATGAACGCCCGGCTCCAAACGGTCCGATCGGTGCCGATCCTTGCAGCGCTGCTCATCTGTGCAGGGTGCGCCACGTTGGATCGACTCGAACCGCATCGCGCAGCGTCCTCAGCGCAAGGCCAATCATGCATGGAGTGGTACGCCGCGCTGGACTCCGCGGTGGACGCGGCTGGCGTCCGCGACGCGCAGGCAACGCGAATTACAGGCTTCCGGCATCTGCGGGTCGACCGTTTCTCAGCCTCGATGGGCGAATCGAGCCGGGCGCAGGAATCCCTCCTGCATGCGCTAGTCGAACGTCTAGCCGAACTGGATCTCGAAGGTCGCACGCACGAAATTCTCAATCTTCCACAGGACGCCCTCAAATCCGCCACTGAGGGTTTTGGGGGTGCGGATATTGCCAAGTCGATTGCCAAGACTCGGGAGTGCGGCGCAGTGCTTACGCGGGCCAATCTCGATTCGCCCTTGGTCCTCGAGGCGTTGCTCGGCCGGTTGGTGATACCGGACGATTACGTCACTGCCTACCGGGCGGCCGGTCTCTATTGGCTCGCAAAAATTCCTTTCGGCCTCGGCGTGCAAAACCATCATGAGCAGACGCGCGCTGCGTTCGCCCGTGACCTGGAGGCGACTGCCCAAGGCCAGGTAGTGCGTTATTCACCGGCCAATCGGCCCCAGCTTTCGAGCGAACGGCTCCAGCAGATCCTGGCGCAGAGCACGGACAATCCCCTGCGCATTCCCCAGCCTGTGGCCGAAGACCTCGAACTGCTTTTCAAGCACTACGCCCCAACCTTTGAAGTGGAAACGACGGGGGATCACGACCGGCCGGGTGCGCTTCGATGGCGCTGGGGCAGCGTGCCGGAAGTGGATGCCGCGGACCTAGCGGTGTACCGCCAGCTCGCCCACACGCGCTATGGCGGCACGAACCTGCTCCAGCTTGTGTACACAATCTGGTTTCCCGAGCGTCCTGCGCAAGCGGCCAGTGACCTGCTTGCCGGGATCCTCGACGGCGTGGTGTTCAGGGTTACGCTTGCACCCAACGGCACGCCGCTCATTTACGACACGATGCACCCTTGCGGGTGCTATCACATGTTTTTCACCACTCCAGGCGCATCACCGGTTCCGGCGCCCGAAGGGGAACTTGAATGGGCGCTCGTGCCGCAGAAGTTGCGCAACCTGCGAGCGGAAGACCGTCTCGTCGTGCGCCTCGCAGCCAGGACGCACTACGTAGATCGCGTCTATCGAGACCAGGACGACAGCCTCGCGCGTTACGAGTTGCGACCGTACGACGAATTGCGCTCGCTCCATCGCATGCCGGGCGGCACCAAAAGCGTGTTCGGCCCGGATGGCATCATCGCGGGAACGGAACGCCCCGAGCGCTTCCTGTTCTGGCCGATGGGAATTCCCAATGCGGGCGCAATGCGCCAGTGGGGACATCACGCCACCGCGTTCATCGGGCGCCGCCACTTCGACGATGCGGACCTTTTCGAAAAGCGATTCGTGCTGGATCTCAAATGACATCGACTCCAAACGCAGGAAAGCCCAGGGTGCTTCGCGTGGCCACGATGAATATCCACAAGGGCCTCTCGTTTTTTAACCGGCGCATGGTCATCCACGAGTTGCGCGAGGGGTTGAAAAAAATCGATGCCGACCTGGTTTTCCTTCAGGAGGTGCAGGGGCTGCATGAGCGCAATGCCTTGCGGTTCGGTGCGTGGCCCAAGACTGCGCAGCACGAGTTCCTGGCTGGCGAAGAGTTGCAACATGTGTACGGGCAGAACGCGGTCTACGAATATGGCCACCACGGCAATGCGATCCTGTCGCGGTTTCCCATCCTGTCCTGGGATAACCATGACGTTTCCAATCACAAGTACGAGAGGCGCGGGCTGCTTCATTGCCGGATCGAGGTGCCGTGGCTCAAGGCCCCGCTCGACTGCGCCTGCGCGCACTTGTCGCTTGACGAAAAGGGCCGCCGGCGACAGCTGGGCGCGCTCGGCGTGCACCTGCCCGGACCGGGTAAGGGCCCGATGATCGTCGCCGGCGATTTCAACGATTGGCGTCATTCCGCCTCCCGAATGATGGAGCAGCAACTCGGGTTGAGCGAAGTCTCGATCATGCACAACGGCCGCCCTGCGAGGACCTTCCCAAGCATCATGCCGCTACTGCGCCTGGACCGAATCTATGTGCGGGGTTTCCGCGTGCTGGGGGCAAAGGCGCATCGCGGCGTTCCTTGGAGCCTCCTCTCGGATCATCTTGCAGTAAGCGCCGAGCTGGAGCTGGCGTAATCCGCAAGCCGCGGGATCCGGATGACGCTCACATTCATCCCGGGCAACTCGCTGACGCTCCTCAGGAACGGCGAGCAGTACTTTCCGGCGCTCATTGAGGCGCTGGATGCCGCGAAGAGGGAAATTTTCTTCGAGACGTACATTTTTGCGGACGACGAGACGGGCAGCCTCATCTGCGACGCGCTTGCAAGGGCGGCGGCCCGGGGCCTCAAGGTTCACGTGATCGTGGACGGTTTCGGGGCACGCGATTTTGCGCCGCGCTTTCGCAACATGCTCAAGGATGCGGGCGCGGGACTTCTGGTGTTCCGGCCCAAGATCAGTCCTCTCACCCTCCGCAGGAACCGGCTGCGCCGCATGCACCGCAAGCTCGCCGTGCTGGACGGCGAGGTGGCGTTCGTGGGCGGCATCAACATCATCGACGACTACCCGCCGGGTGAGCGCATGCCGCCTCGATTCGACTTCGCCGTTCGCGTCGAGGGACCGCTCGTTCAACACGTCTGGGTCGCGGCGGCAAAACTCTGGGCGCGACTGGAATGGCTCCAGACGCGCAGGCGCTGGCGCGTTGCGGGGCTGCCGGAAGCAATCCCTCCGGCGCGCGGCAGCCAGCGCGCGGCCTTCGTCGTTCGAGACAACATCCGCCACAGGCGCGATATCGAGGATGCCTTCCTTCAGGCAATCGCCGCGGCCAAGCAGGAGGTCATGATCGCAAATGCCTACTTCCTGCCCGGCAGGCATTTCCGCCGGGCGCTCATCGATGCGGCCTGCAGGGGTGTTCGCGTCGTCCTGCTCGTTCAAGGCGTGAGTGATCACCCGGTCATGCAATACGCTTCGCGTGCACTGTTCGACTCTTTCCTCGAGGCCGGCATTGAGATTCACGAATACGTTCGCAGCGAACTGCACGCGAAAGTGGCGATATTCGACTCGGCGGTTGCAAGTGTCGGGTCTTCCAATATCGATCCGTTCAGCCTCGTCCTCGCCCGTGAGGCGAACCTGTTCGTTGAAGACGGGGCGTTCGCCACATCACTGAGGGCCAGCCTGATGGAGGCCATCGAGAGCGCAAGGACAGTGCGAGCGCCCGCCTGGAGACGGCTTTCTTGGACGGTGCGCGCCCGGATCTGGGCCGCCTATGGCATTGCCAGGATGATGACAAGCCTGTCGCGGATCGAGGGCTGGCACTAGCCGCTTTTACTACCTGCCCGAGCCCTCGCCCAATCGCCATTTGTAGGATAAACGTCGACGCTACATCGCGTAGCGGGCCTACAGTCGGCATCGACCCGCGAACCGCAGACTGAGCCCCGAACGCTGCCAATCGCGCAATGCGGCAGACAAAGAACGGAGGCGCCATGTCAGAACCAATAGAACTCGTTGCCCACGCCAAAACGCTCGATGAGGTTGTCGCGGCGACCGGGGAGTACCTTTCCCGATGGACTCCCGAAAGCCTCGCGATGGTGCCTCGCCGGTGCCGTCCTCACTGGATCGGCAGCGCCGAAGACATCGAGATGTATGCCGGCCAGCTGCAGACCGAATGCGCACGCCGCGAAGCGACGGGCGGGCCCCTTTCCAACGAACTCGAGTTGATGCGCGATTTCTTCGCGGGGGCGGCTTGCATCATCATGTTGCTCAAGCAGAAAGAGGACGAGACCGGGGAAATCACCTGGTCCCACCCGGTCGAACGTGTGCGGTGGGGGTACAGCAGCGGCCTGAGCAAGCGATGAGCTCTGCAACAGGCCGATCGAGAGCGATCATAAACGCATCAAAAAGCGCAACGCAAAGGGAAATGGAACATCTATGAGGGATGACGAACAAGAATTCGATCCGGAGGAGGCGATGGGGGAGGTGATCGACGCCGCCCAGTTGTACTTATCCGAATGCGACGTGCGAAATCTCACCGTCATCCTCAAGCGATGCATGCCTTACCCCATCATCAGCGCGGAAGATGTGGAGCTATACGCTCACAAGCTTCGCAAGGAATGCAGTGCCCGCCGTTCTGCCGGCGAAGAGATACCGGACGAGTTGGAAGCGATGCGCGAGTTTTTTACGCGTGCCGCGCGGATCATCTACCTGATCCGGCTGAAGTTGGAAGAAGACCTCGCCGACCCCATTGCACCGCGTCGCTATACCCGGCTGGACCCGAACCGCGCCCGATCTAGCCTCGATTCAGACGATTTCAGGACAATAGGATAAACCGAGGGGGTAGTGTATCCTTGCGCCCGCACTAGTACATCGGAACCATATCGGAGGCTGGGTTGAGCAACGAATACGAGACGCTCCGCTGGCCCACGAACATGGACCGGGCGGCGATCGTCGCAAAGCTGGTCGGGATTCGGGAGTCAGCAAGCGGCAGGGGGTTCCCGGACCTCGCGGGGTTCTTCGCCAACGTGGAAGACCTGCCTTCGGCGAAGGTGGGCGCCAGCGTGATTTCGGCGCTCACTTGGCTCGAAGGCAAGCCGGAGCACCAGGAAGTCGGCACCCAGTTGTCGATGGTGGCAATGAACCTCAAGAACCTGAAGTAGAAGCGGCCGGTTCCAGCGTTTCTTTCAGGCGGCGGGTCGCCTCCCGAACAGGCCCCATCCCTCGTTGGTCATCACAATTTCGCCGTCCTGGTTGACGGCCTCGATCCGTCCTTGCATGAGTCCCACGCCGGGCATGCTCTTCGAAGGACGGGAGGCGAGCGTGGTGCGCCGATAGGTAATCGTGTCACCAGGTCGGACGGGCTTGAGCCAACGCACGTTGTCCAGGCCGGGCGAGCCCAGGCTGACCCCGGCATTGATATACGAGTCGACGGCGAACCGCATCCCGACCGCGCAGGTGTGCCACCCGCTGGCGATGAGCCCGCCAAAGAACGAGGCGTTTGCGGCTTCAGGGTCGACGTGAATGGGCTGGGGATCGTAGCGCGTTGCGAAGTCGATGATCTCTTCCTGCGTGAAGGTGTGGCGGCCCATCTCATGAACCTCGCCCACCTTGAAATCCTCCCAGTACACAGTGGGCTTCGTCATTGGGGAGCTACTCTCTCGTGGTTCGCGATCAATTCCCGGACTTCCGCTGCAAATGGCGCGGGCTTCATCGTCGTGGGGTCGGCGTTAACATAAACCAGTTCGGCCGTGATGAGGGGAGCGGCCGAACGGTCGGGCTCCTCGCGCCAAATCTCAAAAGCGAATGTCATGCTCGAGCGACCGATTCTCGCCACGCGCACCAGCACCTGGAGCAGGTCGTCGTAGCGGGCGGAACCCATGTACTCGACGGTAGCCTTGCGCAGGTAGATGTCGGTGGAATAACGGTCCACATAACCGTGCGGATAGGGCAGCCCGATCTCGCGCCAGTACTCGGCGATGGCGACGTCGATGTAGTTCAGGTAATGGCCGTTGAAGACGATTTTCTGCATGTCTATTTCAGACCAGCGGACCCTCAGGGCATGGGAACACCCAAAATCTTCACGCGGCATTGCGGCTCCTTTCTTGCTGCTGCTAACGGGGCGGGAATTAGACTGCTATCGAAGTGAAAACGCAAAATTGGGCAAGTTGTTATCCGACCCTCCAATCGAACCTGCGCCCATTCGAGCGGTGCGTTCGTTTCGTGCGGACGCGACCAGGTGGCGGTAAACTGGCCATCGCAAATTGGCGGCAATGACCCTCTCGCATGGAAAACAACGACAGTCATCCAGACCCGATTGGGGAGGCCGACCCGGGCCTTTCCGGTTGGGACGATCCTCTTACAAGCCTGCGTCGCGCGCTGGACGAGGATGAGCTGCAGGTTTATTGCCAGCCTATCCTCGCGCTGCAGTCGGGAAAAGAGAAGTATCCGCTGGCCGAGGTGCTCGTTCGTCTGCGGGAGGAAGAGAAGTCGCTGCTGCCGCCGGGTGATTTCATTCCGGTGTTCGAGCACTACCGCATGATGACCGATCTCGACTGCTGGGTTGCGGAGAAAACGATCGAATGGATTTCGCAAGCGCACCCCGGCAGCATCGGCGCCTTCACTATCAATGTGTCAAGCCAGTCGCTCGACGACATGAGGCTGGTGGAATTTGTCGAAGGCATGCTCGAAAAGTATGCAGTCAGCCCGGAGCGTATTGGCCTCGAAATCGACGAGGTGGATACGCTCCAGCGAGTGGACGCGTCGGAAAAATTTGCCCGTGCTGCGCATGGGATCGGCTGCAAGGTGGTGATCGACGGGTTTGCGAGGCGCTCGGTCTCGTTCAGCACGCTTAAAGCCCTGTTGCCCGAGTTCGTGAAGGTGGATGGGGCGGTCGTGCGAAAGATTGCGTCGAGTTCCGTCGCGCAACTCAAGCTCAAAGCGATCGTAAGGGTTTGCGAGGTTGCCGGAATCGGCACGATCGCCGAATGCGTTGAAGAGTCCGGGATCGTCACGCAGTTGAAGAGCATGTCGGTCGGCTATGCACAGGGTTTCGGGATTGCCTTGCCGCAGCCAATCGAGGCCGGAGCCTTTCCGCCCGGTTAGCGGCCCGGGGAACGTGTCATGGATGACAGCGTCATCCGTTCAATGGTCAGGTGGCCGGACGTCCCGGACGTGTACGGCTGGCTGAGGCTCGATCGTCGAGGCAGGTGGCGGATAAGGTCGGTGAGCGCCGGCGAAGATGCGTTCGAGCCAATTGCAAACCCGGCCTTCAACGATTTCATCGGTCGCAACTACGCGCCGGACGACAAGGGGCGGTGGTTTTTCCAGAACGGCCCGCAACGGGTATTTGTCGGCCTGGCCTATGCCCCGCTGATTCTCAGGGTTCATCAGGCGACGATTCTCGACCATTGCGGCCGTCTCGCCGGTCCTGTGCAGGGCGCCTGGCTGGACGAGGAAGGGTCACTTGTCCTGCTGACGTCCAGGGGCGCCGGTCTTCTCGACGATCGTGACCTGGCCGAAATGGCCGACAGCCTTACGGGGGAGGAATTGGTGCTAGAAGGCGTTCGGATGCCCGTCGGGAAACTTATTACCGGCGAGGTGGAACGCAAGCTGGGATTCGTGCGAGAGCCCTCCCCCTAGGAGAGCCGGTTCCGGCGGTCCGCCAGACTGTAGGAATCCTTGACGCGAGGCCGAAAAGATCTTTATAATCCGGCCTCTTTTTTGCACCCGGGCCGGCCCATGAGCCAGAAATGGCGAGCGAGGCGCCGACCCGGTTTGTTTTTGGAACCCGGGAAAACATGCCTACCGTCAATCAGTTAGTGCGCCAAGGGCGCGCCGCCAAGCCGACCAAATCCAAGGTGCCTGCACTGGCCGGATCACCGCAAAAGCGCGGTGTCTGCACCAGGGTCTACACGACCACGCCGAAAAAGCCGAACTCCGCGCTTCGGAAGGTCGCAAAAGTGCGCCTTACGAACGGCTTTGAAGTGATCGGGTACATCGGCGGCGAAGGCCACAACTTGCAGGAGCACTCGGTAGTGCTGATCCGCGGCGGCCGCGTAAAGGATCTCCCCGGCGTGCGCTACCACATTGTTCGCGGGTCTCTCGACACGCAGGGCGTCAAGGACCGCAAGCAGAGCCGCTCGAAATACGGCGCGAAGCGCCCCAAGGCGGCCTGACCCGCGCCTATAACAGGAACAGGACAACACCATGCCACGTCGCAGAGAAGTACCGAAACGCGAGATCCTCCCGGATCCCAAATTCAGCAACACCGAAGTTGCCAAGTTCGTGAACGTCATCATGACGCGCGGCAAGAAATCGGTTGCCGAGCGCATCCTCTACGGCGCGCTGGATTCCATCAAGACCAAGTCGGGCAAGGACCCGATCGAGGTCTTCACGCAGGCCGTGCAGAACGTGAAGCCGATGGTCGAGGTCAAGAGCCGTCGCGTAGGCGGTGCGAATTACCAGGTCCCGGTGGAAGTTCGCCCGGTCCGGCGTGTTGCGCTGGCCATGCGCTGGATCCGCGAGGCGGCCGAGAAGCGCGGCGAAAAATCGATGGGCATCCGCCTTGCCGGTGAACTGCTCGAAGCGGCCGAGGGCCGTGGCGGCGCGATGAAAAAGCGCGACGAAGTGCATCGCATGGCCGAAGCGAACAAAGCGTTCGCGCACTACAGATTCTAAGAAAGAGGCTTGGGTATTCCCGTGGCACGCAAAACCCCCATCGAGCGCTATCGCAACATCGGCATCAGTGCGCACATCGATGCGGGTAAAACCACGACCACCGAGCGCATCCTCTTTTACACCGGCGTGAACCACAAGATCGGCGAAGTGCACGACGGCGCCGCGACGATGGACTGGATGGAGCAGGAGCAGGAGCGCGGCATCACGATCACGTCCGCCGCGACGACCTGTTTCTGGAAGGACCGCCAGATCAACATCATCGACACGCCTGGCCACGTCGACTTCACCATCGAGGTAGAGCGCTCGCTGCGCGTCCTCGACGGCGCGGTCGTCGTGTTCTGCGGTGTCGCCGGCGTCCAGCCGCAGTCCGAGACGGTCTGGCACCAGGCCGACAAGTTCAAGGTTCCGCGGCTCGCGTTCGTCAACAAGCTCGATCGCGTCGGCGCGTCGTTCGCCGGCGTCGTCGCCGATATTCGCGAGCGCCTCAGCGCCAACGCGGTGCCGATCCAGTTGCCGATCGG
>JANXRZ010000132.1 GCA_025352885.1 Pseudomonadota bacterium
CCTCGACGGCTTCTCGCCGAACGTGCAGGAAATCCTGGAAAAGTTCGAGTTCCGCAACCAGATCCCGCGCCTCTCGAAGGCGGACGCGCTCGGCACGTTGATCGCCAAGCTGCTCTCGCCCGAGATCAACCTCAGCCCGAACCCCGTGCTCAACGGCGACGGCTCGGTGAAGCACACTGGCCTCGACAACCACGGTATGGGCACGGTCTTCGAGGAGCTGGTCCGGCGCTTCAACGAGGAGAACAACGAGGAAGCGGGCGAGCACTGGACGCCGCGTGACGCCGTGCAGCTCATGGCGAATCTGATCTTCTTGCCCATTGCCGAGCAGATCGAATCCGGCACGTACCTGCTTTATGACGGAGCTTGCGGCACGGGCGGCATGTTGACGGTCGGCGAAGAGACGCTGGTGAAGCTCGCGAAGGAGCGGGGCAAGCAGGTTGCCACGCACCTTTATGGCCAGGAGATCAACGCCGAGACGTATGCTATCGCCAAGGCCGATCTTCTGCTCAAAGGCGAGGGCGAGGCGGCCGACAACATCGTTGGTGGGCCGGAGTTTTCGACGCTCTCGAATGACGCGTTTCCTTCGCGCGAGTTCGATTTCATGCTCTCGAACCCGCCGTATGGGAAGAGTTATAAGAGTGACCTCGAGCGCATGGGCGGCAAGAACGGGATCAAAGATCCGCGCTTCGTGATCGAGCACGCGGACGATCCGGAGTTTTCGCTGCTCACACGATCGAGTGACGGTCAGCTTCTGTTCCTCGCCAACATGCTGTCGAAGATGAAGCGGAGCAGCAGTAAGCTCGGCAGTCGCATCGCCGAGGTCCATAACGGAAGCTCGCTGTTCACCGGGGACGCGGGGCAGGGCGAGAGCAACATTCGCCGCTGGATCATCGAGAACGACTGGCTCGAAGCGATCGTCGCGCTGCCGCTCAACATGTTCTACAACACCGGGATCGCTACATATATATGGGTGCTATCGAATCGCAAGGTTGCGCAGCGCAAGGGGCATGTGCAGTTAATCGACGCAACCGCCTGGTTCAAGCCGCTGCGCAAGAACATGGGCCAGAAGAGCTGCGAGCTGTCAGAAGAGGACATCAAGAAGATCTGTGACACCTTTCTTGCCTTCAAGGAAACGCCGCAGTCCAAGATCTTCCCCAACGCCGGCTTTGGTTACTCGAAGGTGACGGTCGAGCGCCCGCTGCGGATCAAAGGGATCGAGGCGAGTCGCGCCTACACTCCGAAGGAGATCAAGACGCTGCGCGAGAGTGCGCAGCGCGACGAAGCGGCGCCGGCGGTCATCAAGAGGATTCACAAGCCAGGTAAGGCCGTAGCGGATCCACTGCACGGGATGTTCGCGACCATGATCGATGGCAAGAAGTGCGTCGTCGAGTACGAGCCCGACATCGATTTGCGCGACGCTGAGCAAGTGCCACTCTTGGAGGTGGGAGGGATCGAGGCGTTCCTGCGGCGCGAGGTCTTGCCACACGCGGTAGACGCTTGGTTCGATCCGGCGATCGTCAAAATCGGGTATGAGATAAGCTTTACGCGGTACTTCTACAAGCCTCAGCCGCTCCGTTCGCTGGAAGCGATTCGCGGTGACATCTTGGCGCTTGAGAAGGAAACCGACGGCCTGCTTGCGGAGATTGTCGGTGGAGGTGCGGAGTGAAAGAGCACTGTGTGCTTTGTTGCCAGCTCATCGAGCGCATCTGGAACGTGGATCCTGTACTTGAGAAGGTGGCCCAGTGATTCACGACCTCAAGCCTTATCCCTCATATAAGGGCTCCGGCATTCCATGGGTCGGAGATATTCCAGAGCATTGGACTACTCAGCGCGGCAAGGCCCTCTTTCTGGAGTCTTGCCTGCCGGTGCGCGACTCGGACGAAATCGTGACGTGTTTTCGCGATGGACAGGTCACGCTGCGGCGAAATCGTCGCCTGAGTGGCTTCATGATCGCCCTGAAAGAAGAGGGGTATCAGGGGGTGAGAAAAGGACAGTTGGTCATCCACGCGATGGATGCGTTCGCGGGTGCCGTAGGCGTTTCAGACAGCGATGGGAAATGCACGCCAGAGTATATTGTCTGCAACCCGAGACGACCAAGCGAGCAGCCAGAGTACTTCGCGTCCCTAATGCGGCTAGCAGCGCAATCCAAGTTTATCGAAGTTGAATGCCAGGCAGTTCGAGAACGCGCCCCCCGCCTGCGATATCCCACCTTCGGCGTAATGCAGCTTGCCGTGCCGACGTCGGCCGAGCAGGTCGCAATTGTTCG
>JANXRZ010000136.1 GCA_025352885.1 Pseudomonadota bacterium
TCCACGCATTACTTCTGGGCGCAGGGCCAGGACAAGAAGCCGCAGGACCAAGCCATGTCCGACATGGTGTTCGGGCAGATCGAGCTCGCGTTCAAGCAGGACTGGGCGCTCTTCGAGCAGCAGCAGATCCGCACCAACCAGGCGCCCGACGCACCTCGCATCAGCGTGGGAGGAGATGCAGGCGGCGTGCACTCGATCAACATGCTGAACAAGGCCATCGAAGCAGAACAACAAGGCCTGCGGGCCGTCGCATAAGGAGGGGGACGGGGGAACCAAGGTTCCCCTGTTCCGATCGATGTTCAAGACAACAATAGCCGGCAGCCTCCCCAAGCCGGAGTGGCTGGCTGAGCCGCAAAAACTCTGGCCGCAGTGGAAGGCCTCCGGCGCGGAACTAGCCGCGGCCAAGCGTGATGCCACGCTGCTCTGGCTCAAGGAGCAGGAAGACGCCGGCATCGACATCGTCTCGGACGGCGAGCAGTCGCGCCAGCATTTCGTCCACGGCTTCCTCGAGTATGTGGAGGGCATCGACTTCGAGAACAAGGTCAAGATGGGCATCCGCAACAATCGCTATGACGCGATGGTGCCGAGGGTCGTCGGGCCGCTGAAGCTCAAGGGCCGCGTGCACAAGATCGAAGCGGGCATCGCGCGCGCCCACACGAAAAAGAAGCTCAAGATCACGATGCCCGGGCCGATGACGATCATCGACACGATCGCCGACGAGTTCTACGGCGACCGGGTGAAAATGGCGATGGCCTTTGCGGTGCTGCTGAACCAGGAAGCCAAGGCGCTCGAGAAGGACGGCGTCGACATCATCCAGTTCGACGAGCCGGCGTTCAACGTCTACATGAGCGAAGTCAACGTCTGGGGCATCAAGGCGCTGGAGCGCGCGGCCAAGGGCCTCAAGTGCAAGACGGCGGTGCACATCTGCTACGGCTACGGCATCAAGGCGAACACCGACTGGAAGGAAACGCTCGGCGACGAATGGCGCCAGTACGAGCAGATCTTCCCGGCGTTGGCAAAATCGAGCATCGACCAGGTGTCGCTCGAGTGCATCCACTCCAAAGTGCCGATCGAGCTCATGGCGCTGCTCAAGGGCAAGGACGTGATGGTCGGGGTGATCGACGTGGCCTCCGACAAGGTGGAGACCCCAGCGGAAGTCGCCGCCACGATCGGCCGCGCCCTCAAATACGTCCCGAAGAACCGCCTGTTCCCCTGTACGAACTGCGGCATGGCGCCCATGAACCGCGACATCGCCATCGCCAAACTCAAGGCCCTCGCCGCCGGCGCCGCTATCGCCTCGAAGCGCTACAAATAGAAAACTACAAGCCGGGTCAGAGTCGAATGCTGTAAACCGCAAATCGACTCTGACCCTGATTGTGGTTTACGTAGGTCACCAGACGTAAGCCATGTTCGGGAAGACCTCGCTCTTGGCGCCGCGGGGATCGCAGCCGGCCTCCAGGACGCCGGTATCGAGATCGATCTGCGCGGCGGAGAGGAAGCCTTCGCTCCAGTCGGGGGCATGGTCGACGAGGTGACCGCGCCGGCGCAACTCATCCATCACTTTCTTGCCGACGCGCTCCTCGATCCGCACATGCTGCGGATAGTGGCTGTGAGGCGCGAAGAATCCTGGGAAATGGTCGGATGAAATCTTCGGCGCTTCGATGGCCTCCTGCAGCGTCATGCCGAACGCGACACGGTTCAGGATGAACTGCAGCGACCACTGCTCCTGCTGGTCGCCGCCCATCGTGCCGAACGTCATCCATGGCTTGCCTTTCCTGAACGCAAGCGAAGGCGTGAGCGTCGTGCGCGGCCGCTTGTAAGGCGCGACCACGTTCGGATGATTCGCCGGCGCGAGGTAGAAGGTCATCATGCGGGTCGACAGCGGGAATCCCAGCGCAGGCATCACCGGCGCCGAAGCAAGCCACGCGCCGCTCGGCGTAAACGACGCCATGTTCCCGGCCGCATCGATCGCATCGACGTGTACCGTGCCCGCGCCCCAAGGCTGCGGCGTGAATCGTTCGTCAGGCGGCAGCAGCGCCGCATTCTTCCATGCATCCCCGGGACGCAATTCATCGTTCGCGAGGCGCAGGTCGATGAGTTCCGCCCTGCACTTCCCGTACTCGGCCGACAGCAGCACTTCGGCGGGCACGACTGCCTGCGCAGGATCGCCGTAATATTGCTCGCGATCCGCAAACGCGAGCTTGATCGCCTCGATGAGCAGGTGAAGGTAGTCCGCGCTGTTGTGGCCCATCGGCGCGAGATCGAAAGCGCGCAGGATGGAGAGCGCCTGCAGCATCGCCGGCCCTTGCGACCAGAAGCCGCACTTGTAGATCGTCGCGTCACCAAAGTCAGCCCGCGCAGGCTCTTCTACATGCGTGCGAAAACGCTCGAAATCCGAGCGCTCGAGCAGCCCATCGCGCTCCTTTGAATACTTGACGATCGAAGTGGCAACATCGCCGAGATAGAACGCGTCATGCGCCGCCTGCAGCTTCGCCGAGCGGTCCCCGCCTGCAGTGCGCTCCGCGTTCGACAGGTGGTCGTACATGCGCGCGAGCGCCGCGTTTCGCATCAGGGTTCCGACTTCCGGGACCTGCCCGCCGGGAAGATAGAGCTCATGACTGCCCGACCAGCCGCGGAACTTCTCTTCGAGCGCGCGCAAGCCGAACTTGTGCTGGTTCACGAGGCCATTGGAAAGCGGAAATCCCTTGGATGCGAGCGCCAGGGCCGGCGCAACCGCATCGGCGAGGCTCAACGTTCCATAGCGGTCGAGCGCCATGATCATCGCGCTGAAAGTCGCCGGGACGCCGGCGGCCAAAATGTCCTCGTCGGGCACATGATCGAGGCCCCGGCGGCGGAATTCCTCCGGCGTCGCACGCCCCGGCGCCGCCATGTTGCCGTTCAACGCAATGACCTTGTCGCTGCCCGCCAGGCGAATCAACAGCGGGCATTCGCCCCCGATGCTGTTCATCTGCGGATCGACCAGCCCCTCTACGAAAGTCGCCGCGACCGCCGCATCGATTGCGTTGCCGCCTGCCTTGAGCACGTCCACACCCGCGTTCACCGCGAGGTGATGACTCGCCGCGACCGCCCCATGCGTGCCGAACATACGCGAATGAAAAGTCGTGTTGTCAGTGGGCGCTACGCGATAGGCCCGGTTGCTGCGGGTTTCCCTGCCCGGAGATTCGCTTATCTGGTTTGTTGTTTTCATGGTCGCTAGAATACTGGAATGGGCGGTTTCGATTTACTTGCAGAGCGAAAGATCGAGAAAGGGGCCAGGCTCGCGTTTTTGTTAGATCGAGATCGACAGGGAAGCGAAACCCTTTTGTAAAAAAATCGAGCCTGGCGCCTTTCTGTCAGGTTTGAGCCTGGCCCCTTTTTGTCAGCTTGGGTGGGCGAGGTCGGCGCGGGTGAAGGGAATGGAGAACTGCGCCTCGGGTGGAAGGGGCGGCACCGTCTTCTCCCACTCGGCGAAGCGAGCGCGCATGGCAGCGAGGCGCGCAGCCTCCCGCTTGGCAAGATTGGCGCGTTCGCGCTGGTCCTTCGAGAGATCGAACAGGAATTCGCCGTCGTCGTTCACGAAATATTTCCATTCGCCTGAGCGCATCGCGCGCTGGCCGCGGAACTTCATGCGCCAGAAAAGTTCTCGCGCGAACACCGCATCCGTGTTCTTCAACACCGGAAGGAGGCTGACGCCGTCCAGCGGATACTCCGCATGCGGTGCGACCTCCGCAGCGTCGAGGAACGTGGGCATCCAGTCCATCGTCATCACGAGCTGCGCAGTCGTCCCGCCGGGCCGCACCTGTGCAGGCCAGCGCACGATGTACGGCACGCGGATGCCGCCCTCGAGCAGATCCATCTTCTTGCCGACGAGCGGCCAGGTATCCGAGAACCGCTCGCCCCCGTTGTCGCTCGTGAACACTACGATCGTGTTTTCCGCCGCGCCAATGTGTTCCAACGCTTTCAGGATCCGTCCGATGCCCTCGTCCATGTGATGGATCATCTTCTGGTAGGTCGGCACAGAGCCACCATCGGTATGGATGATCTTTTCGATGGAACGCGCGACCGCTTCGTCCTCGCGCGTCTCCCACGGCCAGTGAGGCGCCGTGTAATGGACCGAAAGCAGGAATGGCTTGCCGCCCTTCTGCCGCCCGATGTAGTCGACCGCCCGCTCGGTGATGAGATCGGTCAGGTAACCGGGGCGATCAACCTCCGTCTCGCCCTCGCACAGGTCATGGATACCCGCCGAGTCGCGGTGCGTGAAGTAGTCGACCCCGCCGCTCATTACGCCGAAGAACTCCTCGTAGCCGCTTTGCAGCGGACCGAAGTGTGGAGGAAAACCCAAGTGCCACTTGCCCGCGAGCGCAGTCGCGTACCCGGCCGCTTTCAAAAGCGAGGGCAAGGTCGGATGCCCGGGCGGCAGGCCGAGGTCCGGGTTGCCGCGCGTGCGCGTGGCCATCGGCTCGTCGGCCCCGCCCCGCAGCCGGTATTGCCACCGGCCGGTGATCAGCGCGAAGCGCGAAGGCGAGCAGACCGACGAATTGGCATACCCGTCGGTAAAGCGCAGGCCCTCGATCGCCATGCGGTCGAGGTTCGGCGAGCAGTCCGAGCGCCCGCCATAGCAGCCGAGGTCCGCGTAGCCGAGGTCGTCGGCAAGGATGAAAACGAAGTTGGGGCGCATGGCGGGATAGTATAGTTGCCGCCCCAAAATGAGGGTCCAGGAGACGCCAATGAATGCGAAACAGCAGAACGAAATCCGCGCGCAGGTCTCAGCCGAGGAGTGGCAGGTCCGCGTCGACCTCGCCGCCTGCTACCGGCTGGTCGCGCTCTACGGCTGGGACGACATCGTCTTCACGCATATCTCCGCGCGCGTGCCGGCTCCTGCGGACAACGACCCGCATCACTTCCTGATCAACCCCTACGGCATGATGTTCGAGGAGATCACCGCCTCGAGCCTGGTCAAGGTCGACGAGCAGTGCGCGAAGGTCATCGACTCGCCGTACCCCGTGAATCCGGCGGGCTTCGTCATCCACAGCGCCATTCACTTCGGCCGCCCGGACGTGCAGTGCGTGCTGCACACGCATACGCCCGACGGCATTGCGGTGTCAGCGCAGAAGGGCGGCCTCCTGCCGATCTCGCAACAGGCGACGATCGCGCTGGCTTCCCTCTCGTATCACGGCTATGAAGGCATCGCGGTCAACGATGCGGAGAAGGCGAGGCTCGTGGCAGACCTCGGCGGCAACATGAACTTCATCTTGCGCAATCACGGCCTGCTGACCGTGGGGCCGGCAATCGCCGACACGTTCCTCGCGATGTTCAATCTGCAACGCGCCTGCGAGATCCAGGTCCGGGCGCAGGCGGCGCCGCTGGTGGAAGTCGATTCGCGCATCGTCGCCGGCGTCAAGGCGAACGTGGAGAAAGTAACCAAGGGCCTGGGCGGGCAGATCGCCTGGCCGGCGCTCCTGCGCAAGCTCGACCGGCAGGACCCCAGCTATAAAAGCTGAACTTTAATTCGCGTAGAGCCAATCGGGGAGCGGCTGTCCGGGCAGTCAATTTTCCAGATTAGGAAACGACACCCAGCATCGGGTGCCGGCTATTTCTTCTGCGCTTCGTACTGGGCCACGGCCTTCTTCAGGTCCGTGTACTCCTCGCACCCGAACGTACAGAGCCGATCCAGCCGCGCGAGGTGTTCCTTGGCCTTCGGCAAATTGTTCACCATGAGGTAAGCCTCACCGATGTACTCGTGCGCACCCCGATAATCCGGCTTCAGCCTGAGCGCCTCGTTGTAGTGCTTGAACACGAGGTCCATGTCCGGGTTGGGCCCCTTGCGGACCGTATAGGCATACATATTGTGGTACTCGGCATTGTCCGGAGCCGAGGCCAGCGCCTCTTTCATTACCGCCGCGGCGCCCGGCCAGTCTTTCTTTGCGGTCAGCGCGTTGACTCGCTCGATCTTCGGATCGGTCGGCCAGGGCGGCATCGGGTCCGGCGAACCGCCGGCTGCCAGGAGGCTCCCCGCAGAGAACGACGCCAGGATGAAACCGGCTACCATGAGACTGTGCTTTGCGAACCTTTTCATGTGGCGCTCTCCTCTCGTGTTTGCTGACATGCGCTTGGCTGCCTTCGCGCTCGTTGCCCTGACAGTGACACTAACAGGGATGGCCCAGCCGGTATTCCCTGAAATCACGACTCGTGCCGCGGCGGTTTCGAATCTCGAGCATAAGGACGTAAAACAGCGCGCCGCCGCGGTCGCCTATCTCGCTGAAACCGGCCAGCCCACGGACGGGCTCCTGCTCGTAAAGCGGCTGGCCGATGATAATCCGGCCGTGCGCGGGATGGCCGAATCCGCGCTCTGGCAGGTGTGGGGCCGCTCGGGCGACGCGCAAGCCGACAAGCTCCTCGCTGAAGGCATCGCGCTGATGAGTGGAGGTCAGTTCCGCCCGGCCATCGCCCTTTTCAGCCAGGTGATTGCGCGGCGCCCGGCCTTCGCCGAGGGCTGGAACAAGCGCGCGACCGCCTATTACCTGGCCGGCGACTTCGACAAGTCGCTTGCGGATTGCGCCGAAGTCATCAAGCGCAACCCCCAGCATTTTGGCGCGCTGTCCGGCTATGGGCAGATCTATGTGCAGCTCGAGGAGTACGCCAAGGCGCTCGAGTATTTCAGGCGTGCGCTCGCCGTGAACCCGAACATGACTGGCGTCGAAGCGAATATCCAGGCCATCGAAGAAGTCCTGCGCCAGAAGCGCCGGAAGATGATCTAGGCGAGCAGGCCGTAAGCCGCGACGCCGACCACAACGGTGCCGATGAGGCTTCGGGTCATGCCGGCCACCGCCAGCGCGGGAAGAATCGCAAGCAGGGCAGGATTCCCGGTCGACACCACTGCCCTGCCTTCAACCACCAGCACCTCGATCGCGAGCAGCGCGGCCAGCACCGCGACCGGCACATAGGCGAGCCAGTCGAGCAGCCAGCGCGGCAGTTCGATCTTCGCGAGCAGCACGAGCGGCAGAACGCGAGGAACCGCCGTGACGGCGGCGCAGGCGAGGATCAGCGCGAGGATTTCGGGACGGACGTCCATCGCTCGAGTCCAAGGCCAAGGGTTGCGCCGAGCAGCGTAGCGAGAATCACCGCCCAAGGTCCCGGGCGAACGCTCTGCACGGCAACGGCGAGCACGGCGCTCAGCGCGGCAACGATCAATCCCGTGCGCATGCGCGGCCTCGCCTTGAGCTGCAGGACCAGGAGGCCGGCGAACATGCACGGCAATGCGAATCCGAGCACGCGCGTGGTGGCCGCCGATCCGGCGAACTGCGCCGAGAACACCGCCCCGGCCAGGTTTGCCGCCGCCCAGGAAGCGTAGGCCGCGAGGTTCAGGCCCGCCATCCACGCGGCACTTGCCGGACGGTGCAGCGCGAACCGGCTCGCCGCCACCACGAAAGTTTCGTCGGTGAGCTGCAATCCGAGCAGGCCATTCTTCCATGCGGGCAGCGCGCGCAGGTACGGCGCAAGCGCAGCCGAGAGCAGCAGGTGCCGCACGTTGACGAAGAATACGGTCAGCACGATGGCCGAGAGGGGGCTGGCGAGCGCGACCATGCTCGTCAGCACGAACTGCGCGGAGCCCGCGT
Source organism: Pseudomonadota bacterium (assembly GCA_025352885.1). Taxonomy (GTDB): domain Bacteria; phylum Pseudomonadota; class Gammaproteobacteria; order Burkholderiales; family SG8-39; genus SZAS-79. Next base: position 7,617 of record JANXRZ010000136.1, read on the forward strand.
AAAGCACCATCGAGAGCAGCAGCACCTCGGCATACGACAGTCCCGCCGCGCGCTCGACCACGCCCGCCGCTACGCCGATGCCGAGGTAACCGAGCACGACCGGCAGGCCCGCGCGGGCGCCGTCCGAAAACGTTTCGCGCTGTTGCGTGACGAGCGGGTCGATGCTTGGGTCGATGCTTGGGTCGCTGCTTCGGGGCATCGACTCATTGTATGCTGGCGGCCTTTTGCCAAAGGACTCGCGCACGTGAAACTTGCCAGCTACATGCACCAGAACGCCGCCTGCTATGGACTGGTCGAAGGCGACGGCATCATCGACTTGTCCTCGCGCCTCGGCGCGCGGTATCCGGACATCAAGACGCTCATCGCGCACGACGGTTTCGAGGTGGCCCGCAAGGCGGGCGCTGGCCAGAAAGCCGACGTAAAGCTCGCCGACGTGAAGCTGCTGCCGACCATCCCGAACCCGGGAAAGATTTTCTGCATCGGCCTTAATTACGAGGATCACCGCAAGGAAACCAAGCGCGAGAAGACGGAGGCGCCTGCGGTCTTCGTGCGCTTTCCCGAATCGCAGGTCGGGCACGGCCAGCCGATCCTGCGCCCGCGCGAATCGATCAAGCTCGATTTCGAAGGCGAGATCGCGGTGATCATCGGCAAGGGCGGCCGCCGCATCAGCGAGGCCGACTCATGGGATCACATCTGCGGGTACAGCTGTTACAACGACGGGTCCGTGCGCGACTGGCAGTGGGCAACGACGCAATGGACCGCGGGCAAGAATTTCGCAGCTACCGGCGGGTTCGGGCCGTGGATGGTGACCTCCGACGAGATCCCCGCCCATACCGAGCTCACGCTCATCACGCGACTAAATGGCGTGGAGATGCAGCACACCACGACCGAATTCATGGTGCACTCGATCCCGAAGCTCATCGCCCACCTCTCGACGTGGGTGCCGCTTGCCCCCGGCGACGTGATCGTGAGCGGGACGCCGGGCGGTGTCGGCGCGCGCCGCGAGCCGCCGGTCTGGATGAAGCCCGGCGACGTCGTGGAAGTCGAAGTGAGCGGCGTGGGCGTGCTCAGCAATCCCATCTCGGACGACTGACCATGGAGATGCGCGACATTGCCTTCGGCACCACGGACTGGTCCGGCGTGGAGCGCACGCAACACAAGGGCGACACCGGCATGGCGTATTGGCAGACCAAGGACTTCGGCGGGATCCGCGTGCGCATGGTCGAGTACTCGCCGGGTTACGCGGCCGATCACTGGTGCTCCAAAGGCCACATTCTGCTGTGCATTGAGGGTGAACTCGAAACGGAACTCGCCGATGGCCGCAAGTACGTGCTCAAGCCCGGCATGAGCTACCAGGTCGCCGATGGTGCGGAAGCGCACCGATCCCGGACCACCGGAGGAGCCAAACTCTTCATCGTGGATTAACCGATCGGATGGCGAATGGGCGCTTCTGCAAGGCTGTTCCTGTTCGTGATTCTCATGGCGGTGGGCGTCACGGCCTCCGCGCAAACCGATCTTGCCCCTCCTGCCGGCGTCACCACTGAAGCGTCCCGCTATTTCACGACCAGTGACGGCGTCCGCCTTCACTTTCTCGAGCAGGGCGCCGGCGAGACGCTGATCTTCATTCCGGGATGGCTCATGCCCGCCGAAATTTGGCGGCGGCAGATCGACCATTTCGCGCAACGCTACCGGGTCATCGCGCTCGACCCGCGGTCGCAGGGCGAATCGGAGATCGCGCAATCCGGCAACGCCATCCGGCGACGGGCCGAAGACCTCCATGAACTGATCGAGCAGGTGCAGGCAAGCCGGGTCGTGCTGATCGGCTGGTCGCTCGGCGTGCTCGAATCGCTCCTTTATCTGCGCATCTACGGCGACGACAAGATTGCCGCGCTTGTCCTGGTCGACAATTCCGTCGGGGAGGCACCCGGGCAGGATCCGGGGACCGTCCTCCCCGATCGCGGGCCCGGCGCGAGGGATCGCGAAATCGCGGACTTCGTAAACGCGATCTTCAAGTCGCCCCAACCCGCGGAGTACCGGGCCTGGCTTACGCAGCAGGCGTTGAAGACGCCGCCGGCCGCAAGCGCGAGCCTTCTCGCGATCCCCTACGCGCGCTCGTTTTGGCGCACGGCGGTCTACGGCACGAACCGTCCGGTGTTCTACGTCGTCACGAGCAGCCTCGGCAGACAGGCGGACACCTTGAGGAAGAAACGCAGGGACACGACGACGGAAGTCTTTGCGAACGCCGGCCACGCGCTGTTCGTCGATGAGCCGGATCACTTCAACGCGTCGCTCGAGGCTTTCCTCAAGAAGGCGCTCAAAGGATGAGCGCCATGACCTCGTTGAATCGAGCCGCAGTATTCGTGCTGTGCGCGCTCCTCGCGCTTGGCGCTCTCGCGTATTCGGGCGCGCCCCAGGCCGGGCAAGCGGATGACATCGCCCGCCTCCTGGCGGGCCTTCCCCCAAGCGGCGCGCGTTTCGGCCGCTCGGAAGACGGTGCGTTGCGCGGCTATTCACGCGACGTATCGAATTCGTGGGCGCAATACGAAAGCCGATTCGGCAGCGCGCTGAGGAAGTGGGCGTGCGCGGAACTCGACCCGGTCGACGGCGGGACGGTTTTCTATCCGTTCTCCGGGCCCGACTTCCCCACGCTCTTCGAGCTGTTTCCGGACGCGGGCCGCCATGTGCTGGTGTCCATCCAGAAAGCCGAGGCCCCGCCTGCGCTCGAAACGCTTTCGAGTCCCGAGCTCGAGCGCTACCTCGCGGCCATCCGCAAAGCGTGGATCTTTTTCGGCAACTCCGGCTTTTTCAAGAGTGACGACCTCGATGCGGTCGAGAAGGTGCAAGGCTATGGTCTTGGGGTGACCGGCCCGCTGATGGCGCTCGCCGTGCGGCTGGGATTCGAACTGGAAGCGGTCAGCCCCCTCGAGCGCGACCCGGACCGGCGTGATGTGATCGTCGGCAGCCCGTATGGCGATAAGGCCTGGGATTCCGTTCGGCTTAGTCTCCGCAAAGGATCCCGTCGCGTGATCGTCGACTATGTGCAGATGGACCTGTCCGATGCGTGGCTGGTGCAGGTCCCGGCCGACCAGCGCTGGCTCGCTCGCATGGCGTCGCACCCGACGCTCCTGAAAGCGGCGTCGCATCACCTGCAGGAAGCGGATTTCTCGATGCTGCGCGAGACGCTGCTTAAGAATGCCCCGGTCATCGTGCAGGACGAAACCGGCCTCGACTTCAATGCGCTCGCCGATGCGTTCCCGGTGGTGCGCCTCTACGGCAGGTTCACTCGCCCGCATCACTCGTTCGACCAGGGCTTCCAGAGAACTCTGGTCGTGGCCTATGCAAAGAGCGGCTCGCTGCGGCCGCTGCCTTTGCGGTTCGGCTACGAAAAAGCCGCGGGTTCAGCCGTGCAGGTGGCCGTTCGCGACCCCGCGAGCGCGCCGGGAACCCGCACATGTGGGCCCGCCACGAAAGGCGCCCGACCAGCTCCTCCTAAAGGCCGGCGAGCCGATTGACTTCGGCGGGATTCACCTTGAGCCGCTCGGCGGCCTCGAGGATGTCGCCCCAGCTCGTGTCGTCCACGGGGATGCCTTCGGCCATGCGCTTTGCGCGCGTCTCGCGCTCCGGTTCGCCCGCTATCCGCACGTGGTCGAACCCGGGCTGCGGCGGGGAAGCTTTGACCCACTCGATGAACGCTTTCATCTCGTTGCCGAACAACGCCCCGCTCGAGAGCTTGGCCGGGTCGAAGAGGATCGTGAGCATGCCGTTCAGCACGCGCTTTTCCCCGGTCGCCGGCTCGTGGCAGGCCATGCCCGCGGCCAGCGCGCCGCCGAGCAGCTCGCACACCACCGCCAGGCCAAAGCCTTTGTGCTCGCCGAAAGTGACGATCGCGCCGTGCGGCTCGACCACCGCGTATTGCGGATCGGTCGTGGGCTTGCCCTTGTTGTCGATGAGACGCCCCGCCGGCATCTGCTCGCCCTTGTTGTAGGCGACGCGAGCCTTGCCCTGCGCCATCACGCTCGTCGCGAAGTCGAGGAGGACAGGCTCGCCCCCAGGGACCGGGATGCCCACGGTAAAGGGGTTGGTGCCGAAGCGCGCATCGCCCCCGCCGTGCGGCGCGACGATCGGGCGTGAGATCACGTTCGTGAAATGGATGGAGATGAGATCCTTCGCGACCGCCATTTCGGCCCACGCGCCGATGCGGCAGAGGTGGTGCGAGTTGCCCAGCGCCACGATGCAGCTGCCGAACTTCTTCGCGCGCTCGATGCCGAGTTCCATCGCCTCATGGCCGATCACCTGGCCGAAGCCCGCCTGCCCGTCCAGCCGGATCATCGCGCCGCCGTCGAGCGTCATCTTCACGTGCGCATTGGCTTTGAGCCCGCCCTCGACATAAGCCTCCGAATACTTCGGCAGCATGCCGATGCCATGCGAATCGTGGCCGGTCAGGTTGGCCTGGATGAGGTTCTCCGTCACGAGGTCGACTTCGCGCGGCTCGCTGCCGAACCCGCGCACGAGGGTCTTGATCGCCGCGCGAAGCGGATCGACTTTTACGACATGAATTTTTGCCATGGTATTTCCTTATTCTGCTTTGATTCCGCCAGTCTCGACCACTTTCTTCCACATGCCGATTTCCGAGTTGAGGAAGGCGCCGAACTGTTCGGGGGTGTTGGCGACGACGTCGAACCCCTGCGCATCGAAGCGCGCTTTGGTATCGGGCGCATTCAGCGCGGCGACGATGGCCGCATGCAGCTTGGCCGAAACGTCCCTGGGCAGCCCTTTGGGTGCGGCAACCGCCTGCCACGAATACACCTCGAAGTTCGGGACGCCCGCTTCGGCCATCGTCGGCACATCCGGGAACACCAGCGAGCGCTTGCCGCTGGTGACAGCGATCGCCTTGAGCCGGCCGCCCTTAACATGGCCGGACACTGCGCCGAGGTTCTGGAACGAGCACTCGGCGGAGCCGCCGATCATGTCGGTCATGGCCGCCGAGCCGCCCTTGTACGGGACATGGATGCCGGTCGTGCCGGTGCGCTGCCAAAGCAATTCAGCCGAGAGATGGTCGGACGATCCGGTGCCGGAGGAAGCAAACGACACGTTGCCCGGATTCTTCTTCAGATAGCCGAGCAGCTCCGCCAGCGTGTTTGCCGGCACCTTGGGGTTGCAGATGAGGAGGTTCGGCGTGCGCACCGCGACCGTGAGCAGGTCGAACTCGCGGGGGTTGTACGAAAGCTTGGGAAACAGCGCGGCATTGATCGCAAACGTGCCGATCGAGCCGACCAGCAAGGTATATCCATCGGGCGGCGACTTGGCCATGGCCTCAGCGGCAATCGCACCGTTTGCACCAGGGCGATTCTCGACCACGACGGTTGCGCCGGGAAAGCTGTCCGGGAGCTTCGCGCTGATCGCGCGCGCGGTCATGTCCGATGACCCGCCTGCGGTAAACGGCACGAGGATCTTGATCGGGCGGCTCGGATACGCCTGCGCGAACGCATGGGATGAAAGCAGCACCGCCGCCATTGCACCGAGCGCGGCCACGAATCTCGACATGTCTTCCCCTTGGGTTTTTAAATGCGGCCTGAAGCTTATCAGGCACCCAGTCGCGCGGTCATCTCGACGATCGCCTTCGCCGCAAGGTCCGGGTGCTCGAAGGGAAACAGGTGACCGCCCGGCACCCGGCGAAAAGCGAACCCTGCCTTGCGCATGGTGGAAAGTCCTACGCGCCGGACGACATCGGACTGGGCGCCGCCGATGAATCCTGCCGGGACTTTCAGTTTGGCAAGCAGGCGATGGAGGTCATGGGGCACTGTCCGGTAGATCTGGTATTCGATGGCCGGATCGATCATGAGGCGCAGCTTTTTCCCGTCGTCCACGAGGCCGCAACGGACGTAATCGCGCAGCGCCTCCGGTGCGAAGTGACGAAAGAGCTTCTTGCCACGGAAGTGCCCCTCGGCCTCGGCCAGGCTCGCCCACTCGGCGCGGCGCTCGCGCGTCACGCCGGCCGGCGTCACGCGATCCACGATGCCGAAGCGCTTGGTCGCGGCCAGCAGGCGCCCCTTGATCGCGCCGATGATCGGGGCATCGAGGAGCACCACCGCCCTGAAGAGGTCCGGGCGCTCGACTGCCGCCATGAAAGTCAGGTACCCGCCGAGCGAATGACCGACGCCGATCACGGTCGGCGTATGACCGCGCTCGATATGCTCGATCACCTGCCGCATGAGGTTCGGCCAACCCTCGGTCGGCGGATGACGGGGATCCATGCCTAGCGCGTCGATGCGGCTGATGCGAAAGGACGCCTCGAGCTTTGCGAAGAGGCTACGGTAGGCGGGCGCGGGAAATCCGTTCGCGTGGGAAAAGTGCAGGACCGGGCGGCGCATGCGGGGCAGTCTATCTATAATGCGCGCCCATGTTGCGGCACACACCCCTGCTGATCGTGCTTTTGTGCCTCGTGGCCTGCGCGGCGAATCCGTATCTCGACGGGTCGAAGCCCCACCGCACCGGAGACAAATTCAGCAACGTTTATCCGCATCCGGAAAAAGCCGGGTTCTGGCGCTGGAAGTGGGAGCAGTGGAGGGACGGCCTGCCCAATAAGCCCGCGGGCGGCTATTACTTCGAGCCCGCCCGCACCGATTCGACACTCCTCCGGACGAACAAGCGGGTCACGACCGTGACCTGGATCGGCCACGCGACCGTGCTCCTGCAAACCGCCGGCGTGAGCGTCCTGACCGACCCGCAGTTCTCCGAGAGGGCGTCGCCCGTCCAGTTCGCCGGCCCGAAGCGGGTAGTCCCCGCAACCCCCGCCCTGGCGGACCTTCCCCACATCGATGCGGTCCTTGTCTCCCACGATCACTACGACCACCTGGACGTGGCCAGCGTCGTGGCCCTGTCGAAGCAACCCGGCGGATCCCCGCGCTTTTTCGCAGGCCTCGGGACCAAGGCGTGGTTTGCCGCTCTCGGGATCACCGATGTCGTGGAACTGGACTGGTGGCAGCAGGTCGAGTTTCGCGGCCTGGACCTTCATTTCGTCCCGGTGCAGCACTGGTCCAAGCGGACCCTCACGGACGAAAATCAGCGGCTTTGGGGCGGCTGGGTGGTCCGCCAACCGGTTTTTTCGTTCTACTTTGCCGGCGACACGGGCTATTCGATGGACTTTGCCGACGTCGGGAAGCGCTTTGGCGGCTTCGACCTGGCGGCGATCCCAATAGGGGGCTACGAGCCCCGCTGGTTCATGAAAGTGATGCACGTGAACCCGGAAGAATCGGTTCGCATCCATCGTGATGTAAAATCGCGGGTTTCGCTGGGCGTCCATTGGGGCACCTTCGACGGCCTCACGGACGAAAGTCTTTACGAGCCGCCGAAAGTCCTCGCGGCAGAAGCCCGGAAGGCCGGTCTCAAAGAAGGCGAATTCTTCGTGCTCAGGCACGGGGAAACCCGCAGCATGACGCGGCAATGACACTGACGGCAGCAGCACCGCACCACCCCTGCAGTCCCTCTATCAGCACTTAACAGGAAAGCACGATCATGGCCAGGCAGAAAGAGCTCAAGCTCTACCGCAACATCGGGATCATCGCCCACATCGACGCGGGCAAGACCACCACCACGGAGCGGGTGCTCTACTACACCGGCAAGAAGCACCAGATCATCGACGTCCACGACACCAAGGACGGCAAGACCAGCACCACCACCGACTACCTCGAGCAGGAAAAGAAGCGCGGCATCACGATCCAGTCGGCCGCCGTGTCGACCGAGTGGAAAGGCCACCAGGTCAACATCATCGACACCCCGGGACACGTGGACTTCACGATCGAGGTAAACCGTTCCTTGCGCGTGCTGGACGGCGCGGTCGTCGTATTCGACGGGGTGGCGGGCGTGGAGCCCCAGACCGAAACCAACTGGCGCCTGGCGAACCAGTACAACGTGCCGCGCATGTGCTACATCAACAAGATGGACCGCATGGGGGCCAACTTCGAGAAGGCCATCATCGGCATCAAGGAGCGCCTCGGCGCCACCATCGTGCTGTGCCAGATCCCGATCGGCAGCCACGATGAATTCAAGGGCATGGTCGACCTGATCCAGGGCTGCGGCTATATCTGGAAGGAAGAAGACAAGGATTCCCCGTGGGAAACGATTCCCATCGAGGAAATGAAAGGCCGCTTCACGTTCGCCAGCACGCGCGACAACAAGTGGATGGACGACCTCCTGGATCTGCGCCGTGAAGCCATCGAGACTGCGCTCGCGCTGGACGATGACGCGTTCATGGAATTCGTCGAGAACGGCAAGTTCGACATCGCCAAGGTCAAGGAATGCATCAGGAAGGGCACCGTGCAGGGAAAGCTGGTCCCCGTGTTTTGCGGCTCGTCCTTCAAGAACAAGGGCGTCCAGCAGCTTCTCGACGGCGTGGTCGACTACATGCCTTACCCGGGCGAGAACGGCGGCATCGCGATGGTGGACCCGGACGGCAAGATCATCGGCGAGCAGGAAGTGCGCGACGACGCTCCCGCCCGCGCGTTGGCCTTCAAGGTGATCAACGACCAGTTCGGCACGCTCACGTTCGTTCGCGTTTATTCAGGCGTGATCAAGAAAGGCGACACCCTGCTCAATGTCACGCGTGACAAGAAAGAGCGCATCGGCCGCATCGTTGAGGTGCAGGCCAACGTGACCAAGGACATCGAGGAAGCGCGCGCCGGTGACATTTGCGCGTTCGTTTCGATGAAAGACACCGAGACGGGCGATTCGCTCTCCGACATGCAGCACCCGTCGCTGCTCGAACGCATGCGCTTCCCGGATCCGGTCATCAGCGTGTCGGTCGAGCCGAAGACGCGCGCCGACATCGAAAAGATGTCGACCGCGCTCTACAAGATGGTCAAGGCCGACCCTTCGTTGCGGTTGTCGGTCGACCAGGAAACCGGCCAGACCGTGCTCAAAGGCATGGGCGAGCTGCACCTCGAAATCACCATCGACCGCATGCGCTCCGAACTCGGCGTTGAAGCCGTCATGGGCAAGCCCAAGGTCAGCTTTCGCGAGGCGTTCGGCACGACCGTCGAGCACATCTACACCCACAAGAAGCAGTCGGGCGGCTCAGGCCAGTTCGCCGAGGTCAAGATGGTGTTCGAGCCGTTGCCCTACGGCAGCGGCGTGGAGTGGTCCGATGAAGTGACCGGCGGGCGCATCCCACGCGAATTCATCCCGTCCGTGCAGCACGCGATCATGACCGAATCCAAGCGCGGCCAGATCGCAGGCTACGAAGTCGTCGACTTCAAGGCGCGCTTGCTGGATGGCAAGTACCACGACGTCGACTCGTCCGCCCTTGCGTTCGAGATCGCCGGCCGCGCGTGCTTCCGTGAATCGCACAAGGCGAGCCGGCCCAAGTTGCTTGAGCCGATCATGAAAGTGGAAGTCGTCACCGAAGCCGATTACCTCGGTGACGTGATCGGCGACATGAACCGCCGCCGTGGCCAGGTGACCGACCAGGGCCAGAAAGGACCCAGCGCCTTCATCCAGGGCTTTGTGCCGCTGGCGGAGATGTTCGGCTACATCAACTTCCTGCGCTCAGCGACCAGCGGCCGCGGCACGTTCACCATGGAATTCGCCCACTACGCCGAAGTGCCGGCCGGCTTGGTGGAAAAACTCATGGAGAAGGAAGAGAAGTAAAGCTACAGGTATTCGGAGGCGGCGGAGTCGGCATCGACCGGCCTGCCGCCGAGGTAGCCCTGGATCAGGTCGCACCGCGCGTTCTGCAGGAATTCCATCTGCGCCTCGGTTTCCACGCCCTCGGCCACGACGCGTAATCCCAACGCGTGCGCCAATCCAATGATCGCAGTCACGATCGCGTTATGGTCGCGGCTCTTCGGCACGTCGGTGATGAAGGACTTGTCGATCTTCAGCTTGTCCACCGGAAAGCGCTTGAGGTAGGCCAGGCTCGAGTAGCCGGTGCCGAAGTCGTCGATCGCGAGGGACACGCCCAGTTCTTTTAAGCGCTTGAGCATGCCGAGTGTCGCGTCGGTCTGCTGCATCACCGTCGACTCCGTGATTTCCAGCTCGAGCATTTCCGCGGGCAGGCCGGTTTCTTCGAGCGTCCTTGCAACCATTTCGACCAGCTTGGGGTCGTTGAACTGGCGCGCCGAAATGTTCACCGCCACCGGCATGCGCTTGTCGACCCCGATCTTCCGGGCCCAGGTGCAGGCATCGCGCAGGGCCTGCTCGCCTATCTTGAGGATGAGCCCGGTGTCCTCGGCCAGCTGGATGAACTCCATGGGCGCAACCAGCCCCCGCGTCGGATGCTTCCAGCGCAGCAGCGCTTCGTGCATGACCGTACAGCCGGTCTGCAGCTCGGTGATCGGCTGGTAGAAGACGACGAGCTCGTTCTTCTGAACGGCGCGACGCAGGTCGTTCTCGAGCGTGAGCCTGCGATTGGCCGCCAAGTTCATCTGGTCCGTGAAGAACTGGTAGTTGCTGCGCCCCATGTCCTTGGCGTGGTACATCGCCGCATCTGCGTTGCGGATCAGCGTCTCGGCGTCGCTCCCGTCCTCGGGGAACACGCTGATGCCGATCGACGGCGTCACCGTGATGTCGCGTCCTTCGAGCACGATCGGCTCGGAGAGCGTATCGATGATCTTCTGCGCGACTTGAGCCGCGTCCGCTCCGCGCGTGATCTCGGGCAGCACGACGACGAATTCGTCGCCCCCGATACGGCAGACGGTATCCCCTTCGCGCAGCTGGTTGACCAGCCGCTTGGCGACTTCCTGCAGCAGATGGTCACCCACCGCGTGACCGAGCGAGTCGTTGATCGTCTTGAAGCGGTCGAGGTCGATGAACATCGCCGCTGTCTGCTTGCGGTTGCGATAGCTGAGCGCAAGCGCCTGCGTGAGACGGTCCTCCAGGATCCGCCGGTTCGGCAGCCCCGTGAGCGCGTCATGATCGGCGAGGTGCCGAGCGCGGCTTTCGGCAAGCTTTCTCTCGCCGATCTCGGCTTCCAGCCGCGCATTGGCCGCCTGCAATTCCACCGTGCGCTCGGCCACGAGCTTCTCCAGCGACTCCATGGTGGCGCGCTCGGTCGAGACGTCGTCGAAGCTCCAGATCCACTCCTGCTCTTCGCCCCCCGTATCGATTCGGCGCCCGACCGTGCGGCAGAGGAAAGTCGAGCCATCGGCCCGCTTGAATTTCACTTCATTCACGTGCGTGTCGCCCGGCGCGGTGTTCTCGAATGCGCTGCGCCCCGCGTTTTCCCATTCGGCCTTGTCGGAGAACAGCACTTCGCTCGATTCGCCGAGCAGCGTGCCCGGCTCCCAGCCAGTCATCTGCTCGAGATACCGGTTGGAGCGCTGGATCACGCGATTGCGCACGAACGCGATGCCGACCGTGGCGTTCTGCAGGATGAGCTCCTGCTCGTGCGCGAGCTGGCGAATGCGATCGCCCGCGGCCTTGTCCGCGGTGACATCCTCGAAGAGCCACACGGAGCCCTGCGCCGGGTCGCCCTGCTGGACGGCGCGGCCCGAAAGGAAGCACCAGAACTCGGTGCCGTCCTTCTTCTTCATCCGCAGTTCCCGCCCGAGCGTGGTCCCGCTCCAAACCTCTTCGTACAACGCTTCGCCGGACTCGAACCCGGCTGCGTTCTGGTAGAGCATGCGCGTTTCCTGGTTCAGCAGCGCGCCCGCCTCGTACCCGAAGATCTCCTCGAAGCGCCGGTTGCAGCGCATGACCTGCCGGTCCTTGAGGAAAGCGATGCCGATCAGCGCGTTTTCGAGGATCGCGTTCTGTTCCTTGAGCAGGCGCTGCACGTCCTCATCAGCCCGGCGGCGCTCGGAGATGTCCTCGAAAAGCCAGACGTAGCCCTTGGCGGGCTCCCCCGGCTCCACCGCGCGGCCGGTCATGCGGCACCAGAACCCCGAGCCGTCCTTGCGCTTGAGCCATTGCTCGCGCGCGTGCGTGCCGCCCGTGTCGATCTCGGCGTAGCTTCGCGCACCGCTCTCGAATTCCCCATCGGTGAAGTACATGCTGCGGGTGGAGCTGTGCACGCCCTCGCCCGCCGCCATGCCGAAGAGCTCCTCGAAGCGCCGGTTGCAGCGCAGGACCTTGCGGTCCTTGACGATCGTGATTCCGACCACGACGTTGTTGAGGAGCGCCTGCTGCTCCAGCACCAGCCGCTGCATCTCCTCGTCGGCGCGTTTCTGCTCAGTGATGTCGTCCACCAGCCACACCGAGCCCTGCGAGGGATCCGTTGCATCGGCCGCGCGGCCGGTACTGCGCGCCCAGAACGTGGTGCCGTCCTTGCGCAGCATCTGCGTTGTCATGGTGTACGACAGGCCCTTGCTCAGCTCGCCATAGGCCTGGCCGACCGTCTGGTAGTCGTCGTCGTTGCCGTACATGACGACCGTGGGTTCGCCATTGAGCTCCCCCGGATCGTAGCCGTACATCTCCTCGAAGCGGCGCGTGCAGCGCATGATCCGCCGGTCTTTCACGAACAGGATCCCGACCGATACGGTCTGCAGGATCGCTTCCTGCTCGCGCAAGAGGCGGTTCATCTCGTCGGTGGCGCGCTTTTTCTCGGTGATGTCGTCGACTATCCACACCGTGCCCTGGCGGGGATTGGCGGGATTGATGGTCTTCGCGATCATGCGCGCAAGGAAAGTCGACCCGTCCTTTCTCTTCATCTCCCACTCGAGGTCGAGCTGGCGGCCGCTTGCGAGCACCGGCACGGCGATGGCGCCGAGCGCCACGTAAGCGTCGTGGCTGGCATACACGGCCTCGCCGGGCTGCCCGATCAGCTCGTTGGCGCTCCAGCCGAACATTTCGGCGAACTTCGGGTTGCAGAGGAAAAACTTTCGGTCGCGCGTGAACGCGATGCCGATCGACGCATTGGCGAGCGCCGCCTCGTACTCGAGCAGCGTGTAGCGCGTCTTCCCGGCATATCCGGCCGAATGCGATTCGGCGCGGACAACCAACGGCGCGTCGGTGAGCAACGCCGCTTCGGCGTCGATGCCCAGGTCGCGGCCGCGTTGGTTCACGTCAGCGCGCGCCCGCCTGGGCGGCGAGCGCGGAGAAGTCCGAAACGAAACCGCGCAGGCGCTTGACGGCTTTTTCGCGCTGCTCGGGGCTGAGGGTCTTCTCCAAGTCGAGGAGCATGCCGTAGTACTCGCGCAGGTTTTCCAGGCGCATGGACTCGTAGGCCGGGTCCCTGCGTTGGTCCCAGGTCTCGGCCCACTGCACGAGCCGGGCTTTCGCCTCCTTCTTCCTCAGCATGGAGAGCATCTCCGCCTGCATGCGCTTGCGGTCCAGCATGCGCAACTCGTCATCCAGCGGCGCGCGCTTGCTGTAGAGGGCGATCCGCTCGACTTGCGCATCGGTCAACGAGCCGAACCACTCTTCGATTCGCTTGATGTTGCGCTTGACCCTGAGCTCGCGGCGCTGCTCGGGCGGTTCGCCAAGGCCGTGCTCCTTTGCAAAATCGCGGTTCTCCTTTTCCAGGCGCTCCTGGAAGCGCGCCAACTGTTCGGGCGACAAGGCATCGAGCAGCCCGACCATCTCCGACGCGCCGGCGCGGGCGCTCTGTCGCAAGTATGTTTGAAACGAATCGTAACCCCAAACCAGATCCTCTTGGGAGACACCGCGCGAGAGGCGCGCGGCCAGTTCTTCGGCCATCTGCGCGTACTTCGGGATTTCCGACTTGCGGTGCCATTTCAGGAAACGCTTCACCCTGCGCTCGAACTCGACCTTCTGCTCGTCCGCGAAAGCGAAGTACTGGCTGCCGCGCCAATGGAGGAGCGTGTCGGCATTGTTGTACCCGAGCTGCAATGCCGTGCAGCCGGACACAAGGACGACCAGCACCCCCAGAAAAAGTGGGGTCAGAGTCGTCGACTTTTCGA
>JANXRZ010000178.1 GCA_025352885.1 Pseudomonadota bacterium
TGGATGAAGCACTGGACGCAGGTCGGGGCGATGACCGTCGCGGCGGCGGTCAAGGAACTCGGCGCCGACGGCATCGTCCTGTCTACCGACCTTGGCCAGCAGGGGATGATGACCAACGCCGACGGGCTCGAAAACATGATCGGTGCAATGAAGGCAGCGGGAGTTTCGGATGGCGACATCGACAAGATGATGCGCAAGAACCCCGCCCGGTTGCTCGGGCTCTAGTCAATCCCCCGACAGCAACTCGTAATGCAGGCGTAATTTTCAAGGAGTATTGTCAGTGCGCGCCATCGCCCCGCGGTCCCCTTCCGGCCCAAGCGCAGTGCAACCTGCGTCGCTTCCCCGGAGGCCCGGCCGCTGGGGTGGCGGCGCTGCCGGTTTTCTCGCTGGCCTCGCTGGCATGTTCCTCGCGTTCAGCGTTTCCCTCCCGGTGTTTTCGCAAGGCTGGCCGGATAAGCCGGTCAAGCTCGTCGCGCCTTATCCGCCGGGCGGCCAAACGGATCTCGTTTCGCGTTTCCTGGCCGACCGCCTTGCGGCGGTGCTCGGGCAGGCGGTCATTGTCGAGAACAAGGCCGGCGCGCAGGGAATCGTGGGCCTCGAGGCCGTGAAGAATTCGCCGCCGGATGGTTCGACATTCGTCTACGTCAACGTTTCGAACATTTCGATCAACCCGCATGTGCACGTGAAGCTGCCGTATGACGGGCTGCGCGATTTCGCGCCGGTGTCGCAGATCGGGCTATCGGTGCTCGCGATGGTGGTGCCTGCGAACCTCGGGCCGAAATCGCTCGGCGAGTTCATTGCGTATGCCAAGGCCAATCCCGGCAAGGTGAGCTTCGCGTCGTTCGGGACCGGGTCGACTTCGCATATCTACGGCGAGATGCTCAAGGGATCGGCGGGCATCGACATGACCCATGTGCCTTACAAAGGGGCCGGCCCGGCCACGCAGGATGTGGTGGCGGGGCATGCGCAAATGGCGATCCAGGACTTCGCCGCCGTCGGCCCGTTCGTCAAATCCGGGCGCTTGATCGCGCTGGCGGTGACCGGACCGAAGCGCTGGCCGGCGTTCCCGGACCTGAAGACGTTTGCAGAGCTCGGTCAGCCTTTGGACATCGCGGGCTGGAACGGGATCATGGCACCCGCTAACACGCCCAAGGCGGTCGTCGAGCGCATGAGCGCCGAGATCAACAAGGTCATCCAGTCGCCGGACGGGCGCGAGCGCATGCTGCAGATGGGGTTGCTTGCGACCGGGACGACGCCGGATGAGTTCGCCGAGGTCATCCGCCGCGATACTCCGCGCTGGGGCGAGGTGATCCGCAAGGCGGGCATCAAGCCGGAGTAAAAAAGGGCTTGTCGCCGGCGATCGTCACGCGGTCCATGACCCTGCGATAGCCCGCGTAATCGTTCACCGCAAGGTGCTGCGTCGAGCGGTTGTCCCAGAACGCGAGCGCGCCCTTGGTCCAGCGGAAGCGGATCTGGAACTCGGGGCGCTGGCTGTGGCGGTTCAGGAACTCGAGCAGCGGCGTGCTTTCTTCCTCCGTCATGTCCTGGAAGCGGATCGCGTACACCCAATTGATGAAGAGGATCTTGCGGCCGTTTTCCGGGTGAGTGCGCACGCACGGGTGCGGCGTTTCCTTGAGGGCAAGCTCGCTTGCGTTGATGCGCATGCCCTTCAAGTCGTCGTCCGCATACGTGCCTTGCGGGCCGTACGAGCGCTTCGCGCTGTGCATCACGGTGAGCGATTCGAGCATGCGCTGCATCCCGGGCGACAGCGCGTCGAACGCCAGCATCTGGTTGGTCCAGAGCGTGTCGCCGCCTACCGCCGGCGACTCCCGGCTGTAGAGGACGGTGCCCAGCACCGGTTCGACCTGGAACGTCAGGTCCGAATGCCAGCGTCCGCCGAAGTTCAGCTTCTTCTTTTCGTCGGGTTCGCGCACGACGCGCATCATTTCGGGATGGCCCTCGAGCGGCTTGATGAACGGCGTTTCGGCCAGCGGGCCGAACTGGCGGGCAAAGGCTTTTTGCGAATCCGGTTCGAGCTTCTGGTCGCGGAAGAGAAGGACGCAGTGGTCCGCCAGCGCGCGGCGCAGGGCCGTGAGCGTCTCGGGCGCCAGCGGTTTGGACAGGTCCAGCCCGCGTACTTCGGCCCCGCCCGCGCCGCAGAGCAGTTCAAGATCGAGCTTCATGCTTCTTCCTTCAGGTTGCGTTTCATTTCATCCAGCGCCGCACGTGTCTCGGTTTTAAGCCGCTCGACGATCGCCGCGACTGTCGTCAGCTCGTTGAACCATGCCACGCTTTGGCCCGCGGCTTCGTAAACGAGCGGCTCAACCTGGTGCTCTTCGATTGCCGCGAGCAACTCACCGGTCAGGACGTGTTGGTAGGGCATCGGCAAGGGCTTCGGCGCACCCTCGGCGTCCCACTCGTCCGACCAGCTGCTTTTCACGACCCGGCAGGGTTTGCCGCTATGGGCGCGCGTGATGACGGTGTCTTCGCTTCGCGCGGCCAGGAGCTTCCTGAGCAGCGCGGGCGGCGTGCCGTATTCGCGCGTCGCGAGCCAGGCCGTGCCCAGCCAGACGCCTTGTGCGCCCAGCCCGAACGCAGCCGCGATCTGGCGGCCATGCCCGACGCCGCCGGCCGCAAGCACGGGCAGGCCGCCTGACGCTTCGACGACTTGCGGGACAAGCGTGTAGGTGCCGACGAGCCCGGTGTGTCCGCCTGCGTCATAGCCTTGCGCCACCAGGATGTCGACACCAGCCTCTTTCGCTGCTTTCACGTGGCGGGCCGAGCCGACGAGGGCAAAGGTGGTCTTGCCTCGCGCCTTCGCGGCCTGGACGACGTCTTTTGGCAGGCCGACCGCCGTGACGACCGCACTCACTTCCGATTCCAGCACCGCGCGGGTCTGCGCGTCGAAGAACGCCTGGTTGCGGATCTGGTCGGCGAAGAAATTCGGCTTTACCGGATCGGGGATTGAATACTTCGCCTTGAGCGCGGCCACGAAGGCGACGTGCTCAGCGGGGAGCTTCTTCTTCGCTTCGTCCCGGCTGGACTCCTCGCCGGCGAGTTTTGGATACATCAGATCCACGCCGAACGGCTTGCCGCGCAGGCGCTTCTTGATGAGGGCAATGTCCTCGGAGATCTTGTCCGGCGCTTCGCGCGCGGCTCCGAACACCGGAAATCCCCCGGCTTCGGCTAGCGCCACGGCCACGTCGATGGAATGCGAAAACCCGAAGATGGGCACTTCGATCCCGAGTCGCTCGCAGAGCGGGGTGCGCTGCATCTTCCTTATTGCGCCGGCTTGATGTTTGCAGCGCGGACGACTTTTCCCCAGCGCTCGAAGTCCGACTTCATCATCGCCTGGATCTCGTCGGGCGTTTTCACCGGCCCAGGAAGCCCACCGATTTTCTCAATGCGCTCCTGCACCTCAGGGGACTGGAGGGCTTTGTTGATTTCACCGTTGATGCGGCTAACGATATCTTTAGGCGTTGCGGCGGGGACATACATGCCATACCAGGGAACCAGCCCGGCTTCGGGGTAGCCGGCTTCCGCAACGGTCGGCACCT
The DNA here is from genome assembly GCA_025352885.1 of Pseudomonadota bacterium. GTDB lineage: Bacteria > Pseudomonadota > Gammaproteobacteria > Burkholderiales > SG8-39 > SZAS-79. The sequence continues at coordinate 3,558 of JANXRZ010000178.1, forward strand.
CGGGCAATTGCTTCAGGCGTTGCGGACTGAAAGCGGCCAGCGCTTTTAGTCGGCCGCTCTTGATATGCGGCGCAGCCAGCCCCAATGCGACGACCTTGAATTGCAACTGGCCGTTGATGAGGTCGGGGATCGCCGGAGGCTGGCCCTTGTAGCCGATGTTCACGAGCTGGATGCCCGCAACCTGGAAAAAGAGCTCGGTCGAAAGATGATTCGACGAGCCGGTGCCGGGATTGCCGAAGTTGAGCTGGCCCGGACGTGCCTTGGCGTAAGCAACGAACTCCTGCAGCGTGCCGACTGGCAGCGACGCGGGTATGACAGCGACGTTAAGGTTCCACACGGCGACGCCCACGCCTTGGAAATCCTTGAGCGGCACCCATCCCAAGCCTGTGTAAATGGACGGATTGGACAGGATCGCCGGCCCGGTCATGAGCCAGGTATACCCGTCGGGTGCGCTTTTGGCCGCTGCTTCCGTGCCGAGGTTACTGTCCGCACCCGGGCGACCTTCGACGAGGATGGGCTGCCCCCATCCGGCTGCAATCTTTTCGGTCACGGCGCGCGCCAGCAGGTCGACGATCCCGCCCGATGGATACGGAACGATCACCCGGACCGGCTTCGATGGGTACGCTTGCGCGAACGCAAGCCCTGCCCAAAGCGCCAGACAGACTGCGATGCCTGCGCGCGTTTTCATTTCGTCTCCTTACCGGTTGTGGTCGGCAGCTGTCCCGCTGCTGAACCGATTCTTCCACAGAAGCCCACCCCGCACTACTATTGGGCGAACCGGGGAGAAGCAATGGACTTTGAGCTGTCCGAAAGCGGGCGGGCGTGGCGTGACCGAGTGCAAGCGTTCTTCGATGCGCACGTCCTTCCAAATAACCGCGAGTGGCATGACCAGGTCGTAAAGGGCGGGGGCAGCGCGTCGTTCATGCGCGACCTGCAGGCGAAAGCCCGTGCGCAGGGGCTCTGGAACCTTGGCCTGCCCGAGTTGGCGGCGGATGAACCGGGCACGCGCCTGTCGAACCTGGAATATGCGGGCTGCTGCGAGATTCTCGGGCGCCTCGCCTGGGCGCCTGAAGTGTTCAATTGCCAGGAGCCGGATGTGCCGAACATGATCACGCTGCAGAACTGCGAGAGCTCGGAACAAAAGAAGCAGTGGCTGATGCCGTTGCTGGAGGCGAAAACCCGCTCGTGCTTTGCGATGACCGAGCCGGACG
>JANXRZ010000154.1 GCA_025352885.1 Pseudomonadota bacterium
TACGCGCGTACTTCGGCAACGTGCCTGAATTGCACCTGTCGAAAGTCAGCCTCGAGGGCATCGACAGCCCGGAAGCCGCACAAGCAGTCGTCGACAAGATGTTCCAGGATCTCAAGGCAAAGGGCGTCGACAAGCAGAAGCTCGAAGTCAAGATCGAGCAGCGCCTCACGCTGTCGCCCAAGGACATCGTCGAGGTCATCCGCATCCTGGTCGAGTTGCGCAACGGTCGCGGCGACATCGATGACATCGATCACCTCGGCAACCGCCGCGTGCGGTCGGTGGGTGAACTGGCGGAAAACCAGTTCCGCGCCGGCCTCGTGCGCGTCGAGCGCGCCGTCAAGGAGCGCCTGTCGCAGGCCGAGTCGGACAATCTGATGCCCCACGACCTGATCAACGCCAAGCCCATTTCGGCGGCGATCAAAGAGTTTTTCGGCTCGTCACAGCTGTCGCAGTTCATGGACCAGACGAACCCGTTGTCGGAGATTACCCACAAGCGCCGTGTCTCGGCCCTTGGACCCGGCGGCCTTACGCGCGAACGCGCTGGCTTCGAGGTGCGCGACGTGCACCCGACCCACTACGGCCGCGTGTGCCCGATCGAGACGCCTGAAGGCCCGAACATCGGCCTGATCAACTCCCTCGCGCTCTATGCGCGCACCAACAAGTACGGCTTTCTTGAGACGCCTTACCGAAAGGTCACCAACAGCAAGGTGACCGACCAGATCGATTTCCTTTCGGCCATCGAGGAAGGCAACTTCGTGATTGCGCAGGCCAACGCGCAGATCGACAAGAACGGCAAGCTGGTCGATACGCTGGTCTCCTGCCGCAACAAGAACGAGTTCTCGCTCTCGACCCCGGACCGTGTGGAATACATGGACATCGCGCCGGCGCAGATCGTCTCGGTCGCGGCTTCGCTCATTCCGTTCCTTGAGCACGATGACGCGAACCGCGCGCTGATGGGCTCGAACATGCAGCGCCAGGCTGTGCCTTGCCTCCGCCCGGAAAAGCCGCTCGTCGGCACGGGTGTGGAGCGTACGGCTGCGGTCGACTCGGGTACCTGCGTAGTCGCGCTGCGGGGCGGGATCGTCGATTACGTCGATGCCACCCGGATCGTCGTGCGCGTCAATGACGACGAGACAGTGCAGGGCGACGTGGGCGTGGATATCTACAAGCTCACCAAATACACGCGTTCCAACCAGAACACGAACATCAACCAGCGTCCGATCGTGAAGCAGGGCGAGCGGCTGGCGCGCGGCGACGTGATTGCCGACGGTGCCTCGACCGACCTGGGCGAATTGGCGCTTGGCCAGAACATGCTGGTCGCGTTCATGCCGTGGAACGGCTACAACTTCGAAGACTCGATCCTGATCAGCGAGCGTGTTGTCGCAGAAGACCGCTTCACCTCGATCCACATTGAAGAGCTGACGGTTGTTGCACGGGATACGAAGCTTGGCGCTGAAGAAATTACGCGCGACATCTCGAACCTGTCCGAGGGGCAGCTAGCCCGCCTGGATGAGTCGGGCATCGTGTACATCGGGGCCGAAGTCGAAGCCGGCGATGTGCTCGTAGGCAAGGTCACGCCCAAAGGCGAAACCCAGCTGACGCCGGAAGAGAAACTGCTTCGTGCAATTTTCGGCGAAAAGGCCTCGGACGTAAAAGACACCAGCCTGCGCGTGCCTTCGGGCATTTCGGGCACGGTGATCGACGTCCAGGTCTTCACCCGGGAAGGCATCGAGCGTGACAAGCGCTCGCAGCAGATCATCGAAGACGAGCTGCGCCGCTACAAGACCGACCTCGCCGACCAGATGCGGATCGTCGAGACGGACACGTTCGAGCGCCTTGAGCGCCTGCTGAACGGCAAGACCGCCAATGGCGGACCGAAGAAGCTCGTCAAGGGCACCAAGGTCACCAAGGCATACCTCGACAGCGTCGAGCGCTACGACTGGTTCGACATTCGCCTCGCGGCGGAGGATTCGGCCGGGCAAGTCGAGTCGCTCAAGGAGTCGATCGCGCAGAAGCGCCGTGAATTCGATGCGGCCTTCGAAGCCAAGAGGAAGAAGCTCACGCAGGGCGACGAGCTGCCCCCGGGCGTGCTCAAGATGGTCAAGGTATACGTAGCGGTGAAGCGCCGCCTCCAGCCTGGCGACAAGATGGCCGGCCGCCACGGGAACAAGGGCGTAATTTCCAAGATCACGCCGGTGGAGGACATGCCGCACATGGCTGACGGCACGCCGCTGGACATCGTGCTGAACCCGCTGGGCGTGCCTTCACGGATGAACGTCGGGCAGATTCTCGAGACGCACCTTGGCTGGGCCGCAAAGGGTCTGGGCCTCAAGCTCGGGGAGATGATCAAGCAGCAGTCCAAGGCCATCGAGATCAAGAAGATGCTGCAGAAGATCTACAACTCGAGCGGCAAGGAAGAGGGTGTCGAGCACTTTTCGGACGAGGAGGTGGTGCAGCTGGCCAACAACCTCAAGGGCGGCGTGCCGTTTGCCACCCCCGTGTTCGACGGGGCGTCGGAAGCCGAGATCAACGGCATGCTCGAGATGGCGGGGCTGCCCACGTCGGGCCAGGTCACGTTGTTCGACGGCCGCACGGGCGAAGCATTCGATCGACAGGTCACCGTCGGTTACATGCACGTGCTCAAGCTTCACCACCTGGTC
>JANXRZ010000212.1 GCA_025352885.1 Pseudomonadota bacterium
GACAGAGGGATGCTCCTGGGAGAGCAGCGACTCTTCCAAGAACTTGGGCTAATTCATCGAGCGCATGGACACGCCGGCGCCCGACACCTTCAGGATCTTCCTGCGCGAAGCCTGCGGCTTCCTGCTCGAGGCGCTCGGCAAGCCTTCGTCGAACGTCCCGTTCATCATGCCCAAGCGAGTAGCGGAAACCGATCCGTTCAAGCAGATCGAGGAGCACATCGGTTCGGGCCCCTACGTCTTCAGGCGCGACGAATTCAAGCCCGGCGACAAGGCGGTCTACGTACGCAATACCAAGTACATCGCCCGCAAGGAGCCGCCTTCCGGTTCGGCCGGCGGCAAGAACGTCTATGTAGACCGTGTCGAGTGGAACCTCGCCCTCAGGGATGCGCAGGCGCAGGTCAACGCGCTGCAAAAAGGCGAAGTGGACATCATCGAGCAGCTTGCATTCGAGCACTACGAGGCCGTCAAGAAAGACCCGAACCTCCAGTTGCCGGACTACGACAACGTCGGCCTTCAGTACATGGCGCGCTTCAATCACCTCAATAAGCCCTTCGACAACGTGAAGGTGCGTCGCGCGGTCCTGGCGGCGTTCTCCGAGGAGCCGTTCCTCAAGGCGCAGGTCGGTGTGAAAGAGCTCTACAAGGTCTGCCCCTCCATGTTTACCTGCGGTACCCCTTACGGCAGCGCTTTTGGAAGCGAAATCCAGTCGAAGTCGAACATGAAGATGGCCCAGGAGCTTCTCAAGACCTCAGGCTACGACGGCACGCCGATCCTCATCATGAAGCCGACCGACCTCGCCTCGATCCAGAAATTGCCCGACGTGGCGGCGCAACTGCTTCGCCAGGCCGGCTTCAAGGTCGACCTGCAGGCGATGGACTGGCAGACGCTCGTGGCCCGCCGTTCCAAGAAAGACCCGGTCGACAAGGGCGGCTGGCACATGTTCCTGACCGCCTGGCAGGCGCACGACATCTGGAACCCGATAGCAAACGCCGCGATGGATACGCGAGGCGAGAAGTCCGGCTGGTTCGGCTGGGCGAGCGACGACAAGATGATCGAGCTGCGCAATGCCTTCATGCGGGAAACCGACGAGGCGAAGAAAAAGAAGATGGCCGAGGGCATCCAGGCCCGCGCCTTCGAGATCGCCACGCACGTTCCCTTGGGCGAGTTCCGCGCGCCGATGGCCGCAAGCAAGAAGGTTTCGGGCTTCTTCATGTCGAACGGCAACCTGTACTGGAACCTGAAGAAGAACTAAGCCCCCGAAGCGAACGCCCGGACGGGTTGAATGTATAAGTTCCTGGCCAGGCGGCTGCTGGCTACGATCCCGGTTCTCGTGATCGTGGCCGTGCTGGTGTTCCTCATGCTGAGGCTTACGCCAGGCGACCCGGCCGCCATCCTCGCGGGCGACGCGGCAAACACCGAGCAGATCGCGCGCATCCGCGAAGGCCTCGGCCTCGACAAGCCGCTCCCCGTCCAGTTTGTCATCTGGGCGAAGAGCATCGTCTCCGGGGACCTCGGCGAGTCGTTCTATTTCAAGATGAAGGTGACGTCCCTCATCGGTCAGCGGCTCGAGGCGACCGTGTCGCTCGCGACCCTCACGATCATCGTTGCGGTGTTCGTCTCGGTGCCGCTGGGCGTGCTCGCGGCCTGGCGCTTCGGCGGATGGTTCGACCGGATGCTGATGGGGTTCTCAGTCATGGGATTTTCGATCCCGGTGTTCGTCCTCGCCTACATTCTCATCTGGATCGTTTCGCTGCAGCTGGGGTGGCTCCCTGTACAGGGCTACAAGCCCATATCGGACGGGTTCTGGCCTTTCCTGAAGCATCTCATCCTGCCCTCGATCACCCTGTCGGTCATCTACATTGCGCTGATCGCCCGGGTTACGCGCGCGTCGGTGCTCGAAGCGCTTGGCGAGGATTACATCCGCACCGCGCGCGCCAAGGGATTGCCCGAATCGCGGGTCCTCATCCGCCATGCGCTTGCAAATGCGGCCGTGCCGATCGTGACCGTGATCGGGATCGGCATTGCGCTTCTCATCGGCGGCGTTGTCGTGACCGAATCGGTTTACGCGATTCCCGGCCTCGGCCGCCTCACCGTCGACGCGGTTCTCGCGCGTGACTTCCCGACCATCCAGGGAGTGATCCTGTTTTTCTCCGTGGTGTACGTGTTGATCAACCTGCTGGTAGACCTGTCCTACGTGTTCTTCGACCCGCGCATCCGCTACTGATGACGATCGAAAACCTGACCGACGCCTTATCGGTCCATTCCGTCGAAGCGTCCGCGGTTTTCCGGCACGAAAGCGCCTGGCAACGGGTGCGCCGCAGCTGGTCGGTGCGCATCGGTGGCAGCGTACTGCTCGTTCTGCTGTTCATTGCGATTGCCGCGCCCTGGCTGGGAACGGTCGATCCCACTCTCTTCGATGCGGGGAGCCGCGACCTGCGGCCGGGCGAATCGGGCGAAATCACGACGCTCGACGGGGACTCGATCAAGCACACGTTCATCATGGGGTCGGACAGTTTCGGGCGCGACATCTACAGCCGGGTCCTCTACGGGACGCGCGTCTCGCTGCTGGTGGGCGCATTTTCGGCCGTTGTGGCGCTCGCCTTCGGCATCCTGCTCGGACTCCTCTCGGGTTACGTGCGCTGGCTCGACGGGCTGCTCATGCGCGTCATGGACGACATCATGGCGATCCCCGCGATCTTGATTGCCATCGCGCTCGTGGCCATGTGGCGTGCGAGCCTGCTGTCGGTGATCATCGCCATTGCGATTCCTGAGATTCCCCGCGTCACGCGGCTAGTGCGCTCGCTGGTGCTCACGATCCGCGAGGAGCCGTATGTCGAGGCAGCCGTCTCGCTCGGCACGCCGGCCTGGAAGATCATGCTGTCGCACATCCTGCCGAATACGGTCGCGCCGTTGCTGGTGCAGGGCACCTACGTCTGCGCCTTCGGCATCCTCGTCGAGGCGATCCTGTCCTTTCTTGGCGTCGGCCTGCCGCCAGATATCCCGACCTGGGGCAACATCATGTCCGAAGGCCGCGTGCAGTTCGTGAGCTACCCGCACAACGTGTTTTTTCCCGGAACCTTCCTCGCCGCAACCGTGCTGGCGGTGAACATTCTCGGGGATGGATTGCGCGACACGCTCGACCCGAAAATGGCACGGCGGTCGTGACCGCCTCGCAAACCGAGGCCGTGTCCGGGAACGGGGAGCTGGTCCTCGAAGTCCGTGGCCTGGCGATCGCCTTGCCCCCGGGGTCCGACCGGCCGCATGCCGTCTCGAACGTTTCCTTCACGGTCGGCCGTGGCGAGATCGTCTGCCTGGTCGGTGAGTCGGGGTCCGGAAAATCGGTCATCGCGCAGGGCGTGATGGGCCTGCTGCCGAAGACCCTGCCGGTCACCGGCGGCGGCATTTTCCTCGCGGGCGAAGACATCACGCACGCGCCCCTCTCGCGCCTGCGCGAACTGCGCGCAACGCGCATGTCGATGGTGTTCCAGGAGCCGATGACCGCCCTCAACCCGGTCATGAGCTGCGGCGAGCAGATCGACGAGGTCCTGAGCGAGCACACGACTCTTTCGGACGACGAGCGTCGCGCGAAGATCCTCGAGACGATCCGCGAAGTGCACTTGCCGGAACCCGAGCGGATCTATGCGTCCTATCCGCACCAGCTCTCGGGCGGTCAGCGCCAGCGCATCGTGATCGCCATGGCGCTGATCCTCGACCCGGCGCTGATCATCGCGGACGAGCCGACCACTGCGCTCGATGTGACAACGCAAGCGCAGATCCTCCAGTTGATCCGGGACCTGCAGGCGAGCCATGGGACCGGCGTGCTGTTCATCACGCATGACTTCGGGGTCGTGGCCGAGATCGCGCAGCGTGTCGCCGTGCTCCGCCTGGGGGAACTGGTCGAGTTCGGGCCGCGCGACGAAGTGCTGAAGCGCCCCCAGCATGACTACACGAAGATGCTCATCCGCGCGGTGCCGACACTGGCGCCCATCGATCGCGTTGCCGACAACGAGGCGCCCGTAGTCTTGGACATCAAGCACTTGTCCAAGACGTATATCGACCGTGGGTGGCTCACCAAGCGCCGCGAAGTCCATGCCGCCACCGACGTGACGCTGCAGATCCGGCGCGGTCAGACCCTCGGCATTGTCGGCGAATCGGGCTCGGGGAAATCGACCGTGGCGCGTTGCGTAGTGCGGCTCATCGACCCGACGGCAGGCGAAATCAGGCTTGGCGGCGAGGACATCGCCGCCCTCTCGGCCGGCCGGTTGCGTCCCTTGAGGCGCAAGGTACAGATCGTCTTCCAGGATCCGTACCGGTCGCTGAACCCGCGTCGCCGGGTCGGCGAAGCGATCATCGAGGGCCCGCTCAATTACGGCATCGGGCGCAGCGAGGCGATCGAGCGGGCGCGCAAGCTCATGCAGCTCGTGCGCATGGATCCATCATCGCTCGAGCGCTATCCGCACCAGTTCTCGGGCGGCCAGCGCCAGCGCATCTGCATCGCCCGAGCCCTTGCCATGGAGCCGGAGCTGCTCATCGCCGACGAGGCGGTGTCGGCCCTCGACGTTTCGGTGCAGGCACAGGTCCTCGCCCTCCTTGAGGAAATCCGCGGGCGCCTCAACCTGGCCATGTTGTTCATCACCCACGACCTGCGTGTGGCCGCCCAGATTTGCGACCACGTGGCAGTCATGTCGCAGGGACGTGTGGTTGAATATGGCCCCGCGGCGGGGGTCTTCCTGCGCCCTCAGCATGACTACACCCGCGCGCTGTTCGCGGCCGCCCCCGGCCGCAATTTTGCGTTCTCTACGGATCTGCACTGATGCGCATTGCGATAGGCGGGTTTCAGCACGAGACGAATACGTTCGCCCCGTCCAAGGCCACTTTCCTGAATTTCGAGCGGGCCAAGGGCTGGCCGGGGCTGCAGCGCGGCGGCGAAATGCTCGAGACGATGGTCGCGCGCAACCTGCCGATCGCCGGATTCATCGAGCAGATGAAAGGCACCCGGCACCAGCTCGTGCCGACCGCATGGGCGGCCGCGGAGCCCTCGGCGCATGTCACCGAGGACGCCTTCGAGCGCATTGCAACGATGATCGTGGACGGCATTCGCGACGCGCGGCCCGATGCGGTGTACCTCGACCTGCACGGCGCGATGGTGACGGAGCACCTGGACGACGGCGAAGGCGAGATCCTCGCGCGCGTGAGGCGCACCGTTGGCGAGGACATCCCGGTCATGGCGAGCCTCGACCTGCATGCGAACGTCACGGCCAAGATGGTCGAGTGCGCGGATGCGCTGGTCGGGTACAGAACGTATCCTCATGTCGACATGGCGGACACCGGCGCACGCACCGCCTTCCTGCTCGCGCAAAGGCTCGACGGCATGGCGCGCCCGCTCGCGGCAATGCGGCGCATCCCCTTCCTGATCCCGCTTTCGGCTCAATGCACGGACCTCGAGCCGTCCAAAGCCTTGTACGCGGAGCTCGCGCGCATGGAGTCGCGCGACGTGCCGTCCCTTTCCTTCACGCCCGGCTTCCCGGCGGCGGACTTCCCGGAATGCGGGCCGGTGGTGCTCGCTTATGGCATCAACGCCGCAGCTGCCGCAGCCACCGCCGATGCGCTTGCGCGCCGCATTGAATCCATCGAAGGCGAATTCGATGCGCCGGTGTATGGCGCCGACGAGGCGGTGAAGCTCGCAATGGCCCTGGCTGCGAACGCTTCCCGCCCGGTCGTGATCGCCGACACGCAGGACAATCCGGGCGCCGGCGGCGATTCGGATACCACCGGAATGCTGCGCGCGCTGCTTGCGAACGGCGCCAAACGCGCGGCGCTCGGCGTGATGGTCGACCCGGCGGCCGCAGAAGCTGCACATCGGGCGGGCGTCGGCGCAAGAATCGAGTTATCCCTCGGTGGAAAATCGGGCATAGCCGGTGACGCGCCACTGCGCGCGCAGTTCCGCGTCGATGCGCTTTCCGACGGAAAACTCCATTGCAAAGGCCCCTTTTATCGCGGCGCAAAAATGGAACTCGGGTTGTCCGCGTGCCTTTCGATCGACGGCGTGAGGATCGTGCTTGCGAGCAAGAAGACACAGCTCGCCGACCAGGAGCTCTATCGCTATGTGGGCATCGAGCCGACTGAGCAGGCCATCCTGGTCAACAAAAGCTCGGTGCACTTTCGTGCCGACTTCGCGCCGATAGCGGAGCAGATCATTGTTGCGAAGGCACCGGGGCCGATGATCGCCGACCCGAGTGAATTCCCCTGGAAGAGGCTCGCGCGGGGCCTTCGCCTGAAACCGAACGGTCGGCCCTTTTGAGCATGGTGCACGCCGACGAGTTCGATGCGGACGCGATCCGCGCAGGGCTCGCCGCGGCTGGTGAGAACGTGGACGTTGAAGTCCTCGCGAGTTGCAGCTCCACGAATTCCGAGCTTCTCTCGCGCGTGCCCGGGTCGCGTCCGGTTTTGTTGCTCGCGGAAGTGCAAACCGCGGGGCGCGGACGGCGGGGACGTCGCTGGCATGCAGAACCTGGCTCGGCAATCCTGTTGTCACTTCGCTGGGAATTCGCGCCGGATGCCACGCGCCTGGCCGGACTTTCGCTGGCTGTAGGCGTGAGCATGGCGAGCACGCTGCGGAAGCTTGGCGCCACCGCCGTGAGGCTCAAATGGCCGAACGACCTGTTGTCGTCGGCCGACGGCGCCAGTGCGAAACTGGGGGGCATCCTGATCGAGACCAGGTCGTCCCCGCGAGGCCTGGCAGCAGTGATCGGCGTCGGCCTGAACTTCAGGCCGACCACGGGACTCTCTGCGCAACTCAGGCGCAGCGTTTCATCGCTTGAGGAGTTGGTTGCGCCCCTTCCTTCGAGAACCATCGTCACCACGAGGCTGGCGGCAGGCCTGCTCACGACGCTGCGCGAATTCAGCGACGCGGGCTTCCAGCCGTTTCGCGCCGGCTGGGAAGCCCTGCATGCGAACCAGGGCGAGACGGTGAAGATACGGACCGCGAACGGCAAGGTGGTTTCAGGAATCGCCGATGGCGTTGCAAACGACGGTGGGCTGCTGCTCCGCACTCGTCGGGGCATCGAATGCATCCATAGCGGAACCATGGTGCGCGAAACCGGACTGCGCAGGCAACCGGCATGATCCTGGCCATCGATGCGGGCAACTCGCGGGTCAAGTGGGGGTGGCATGACGGCACCGCCTGGAACGGCCTCGCGACGGTTTCGCTGATCGAGTTCGCGGCTGCGAACCACGACATCAATCCGTTTGCCGCGACGCACGCGGACCCGCAGAAAATCATCATCTCGAATGTGGCCGGCGAAGCCGCCCACCAACTGATCGTAAACTGGACGAGCATTTTCGAAGCGGAGCCTCATTGGCTGCATGGCGAGCCCGAACGATGCGGCGTGAGAAGCCGCTACGAGACTCCTTCCCAGCTCGGCCCCGATCGTTGGGCGGCCCTGGTTGCGGCGCATGCGCTGCACAGGGGGCCGTGCCTGGTGGTCAACTCGGGGACGGCAACGACGATAGACGTGCTCTCGACAGACGGCGTGTTCGAAGGCGGCCTGATCTTGCCCGGCGTCGAATTGATGCGGTTCGTGCTTCACGAGCATACCGGGCGGCTCCCGCTCCAGCAGGGTGAATTCGTGGAGTTCCCGCGCAACACCGTCGATGCGATCGAAAGCGGCTGCTGGCACGCCCAAGCCGGGGCCGTCGAGCGCATGGGGCTTGCGTTGGGTACGGATGCGCAGTGCATCGTGAGCGGCGGTGCGGGGCGAGTGCTCGTCGACCAGATCCG
>JANXRZ010000219.1 GCA_025352885.1 Pseudomonadota bacterium
TCGAGGCAGATGCCGAGGTCCTTGCGCATCCAGTCGACGGCAAAGCCGAACCCGTCGACTGGATGCGCAAGGACCTCGGCATCTGCCTCGAAGAGGCCAAGAAGAACGGCGCGCGCCTGCCGGCCACGGCGCTGATCGACCAGTACTACGCACAGGTGCAGGCCCGGGGCGGCCAGCGCTGGGACACCTCCTCGCTCATGAACCTGCTGGCCAAGGATTGAGGGTCTTCTTTCCTTATTTGACATGATAGACGCCTTGGGAGCCGCGTCGTTGTTAGATCTGGATAATAAATGTTCGACTTTCACATGAATGCCGCTGCCTGAGCGCTGGAGGGGGGGGCTCGGGCCGCAGGCGCTCGAGGCCCTCCGCCGCGCGGAAGCCTATGTAGCCGCGCGTGAAGCCGCCGGCATCAACGTATTCCCCCCGGCTGCCTCCAGGTACCGCGCGCTCGAACTCGTCGCGCCGGGTGACGTGAAAGCCGTGATTCTCGGCCAGGATCCGTATCATGGCGCGGGCCAGGCGATGGGGCTCGCCTTCTCCGTACCGCCGGCCACGCGCGTGCCGCCTTCCCTGCGGAACATCTTCAAGGAACTTGCGGCCGACCTCGGCCACGAGCGTCCCGACCATGGCAGCCTCGAGGACTGGGCGACCCAGGGCGTGCTGCTCCTGAATACCTCGCTGAGCGTCGAGGAGGGTTCCGCGGCCTCGCATGCAAGCATCGGCTGGGAGCGGGTCACGAGCGACCTCATCGCGTTTGCCTCGAAGGCGTCGCCCGCGGCGGTGTTCATGCTGTGGGGCAACCACGCCCGGGCCAAGGCCCCGCTCATCGACCGGTCCCGCCATCTCGTCCTCGAGGCGGCGCACCCCTCCCCGCTATCGGCGCGCAGGTTTTTCGGGTGCCGGCATTTCTCCCAGGCCAACGCGTTCCTGACCGCCCGCGGACGGGGCAAAGTCGATTGGAATCTTGTTCAAGACTAGCCAAAAGGACTCGGCTGCTGATTCATCGAAAGCCGCCTCGGCCGCCGTAGCCGGTCTTATGTGCGCCTGCGCGGCGCTCGCGCAACCATCCGACCTGGCGCCGATTCGCATCGTGCGGCAGCAAATCATCCCGCTCGACGTGGCGGAATCATCGGTAAAGTCGACGCACGGCCTTCGCCTGACGCTCGCGGTCCTGAGGGACTCAGGATGGGCGCCCTCCCAAGTGATCGACGCGACCCGTCGCGCAACCGCCATCCTCGCCCAATGCGCGATCCGGACCGACCGGATCGAAATGAATGAGATCGAGGCTGCGCCGCGCTATCGCTCGGTGTTCACGCCCGTTTCCCGCGAACTCGCAGGGCGCCTTTCCCTGTCTAAGCCCACGCTGTTCTTTCTCGCCGATACGCGGAACGAACCGGCGTTCGATGCCGAAGCGGTCGGTCGGGGCAACAGCCGCACGCGACCCGAAATGACGGACACCGTATGGGTTGCGCTCGGCGCCCGCGACCTTCCCGTGGCCCTCGCGCACGAACTGGCTCACGTGCTGGCCGATTCGGGCGAGCACTCGAATGCGCCGGGGAACCTGATGCGCGAAGACACTGCCGCCGATGGGATCGCGTTGACCGACGCGCAATGCAATTCCATCCGGGACAAGGGCGCTGCGAACGGCCTGCTGCGTCCGCTGCCCTGAGCTCCCTACCGCCTTGTGCCGACTTCCTTCATAAGCGCGTCAAGGCTCGCCCGTTCCGCCGACGGCGCAAACAGCGAGCGTCGCGCCATGACCGATCGCTTGAGGCCGGCGTAGAAGCGCTTGTCCGAGATCGCCCGGTCGATCAGGCGCGCAAGCCTGCGCTCGTTGAAGAGGGGGTAGTAGCCGGCGTAGTCGGAGCCCAGCATGCCGAGATTGCCCGACACCCGGGAAGCGAGTACGGGCAGGCCAATTCTAGAGGCTTCGCAGATCACGTTGGCGCCCCCTTCCATGACCGAGCTCACGACAAGCAAATGGCTCTCGGCCATGAACCGCAAAGCCTCGCCATGCGGCTTGCTCGAGACCCAGCGATACCGTGGGTCGTTGCGCATAAAATCGATCGCCTTGTCTTCCATTTCCGGCGAAAGCGCACCACCGACCTGCAGCACCTCTATTTGGGCGTGCGAACGCAGGTGGGCAAGCGCAGCGGCTGCGCGAAACGGATCCTTTTCATCCCGCAGGTTGCCGACCACCACGATCCGAAAGCGGTCGGCCAGCGGACGATGCGTCAAGCGCGTGTCGGCCGACTGGAAGATGACGCGCGCTTTTGCCCGAAGGGGACGCTCGAGATGCGTGCGCCCTTTCGGTTGCAGGACCACGAGCCGCGTGGCCAACTCCAGGGCGCGCCGAGCTTCGGGCGACTCGTCGATGTCGCGATACAGGTCGGTCCCGGTGAGCGCTACAATCAGAGGCTGGCCTGGGCACTCATGATGAAATCTCTCGACCGAAGCAGCGCTCTTTCTTGCATGAAGCGCGATCAGCGCGTCCACGGCGGCCCCGGACCAAAGCTCTTCGATACGGACTCGATGCCCGGACTGGCGCAGGAATTTCGCCCAGCGTTGCGCCGTATGGTGGTTGCCCGATCGTTGTGCCGTGCCCTGCGGCATCACCAATGAGATTTTCATGATCGGCGATCCTAGCACCCTCGCCGGCGCGCTCAAGGCCGCCCGCGCGCGCACCGACCGGATGACCCGGGATCTCGACGGCGAGCGGTTGCTCGGACCCAAGCTCGGGATCGTCAACCCACCGCTCTGGGAACTCGGGCACCTGGCGTGGTTCCAGGAATTCTGGTGCCTGCGCCATCGGGGCGACGATGCGCCTGTCGATTCGATAATGAATAACGCCGATGCATTGTTCGACTCGGCAAAGGTGCCGCATGGCACCCGCTGGACCCTTCCACTGCCTTCGCTTGAAGCCACGCGGCGCTACCAGGCCGACGTACTCGACCTCGTCAGGGGCCGCCTTGAAAAAGAGTCGGGAAACGCGTCACTCGCCTATTTCGCCCAGCTCGCGGCCTTTCACGAGGACATGCACGCCGAAGCCTTCCATTACACGCGCCAGACGCTCGGCTATGCGGATCCGAACCCTCCTTGCGAGCCGGAAAAAGCGCCCGTCACACCGCAGGAGGACGCCGAAATCGCGGGAGGCTCGTTCCTGCTCGGGGCGTCGCCCGGCGACGGGTTCGTGTTCGATAACGAAAAGTGGGCGCACGAGGTTCGCGTAGCGCCTTACCGCATTTCCAAAACAGCCGTGACCAACGCCGAGTACGCCGGATTCGTCGAGG
>JANXRZ010000252.1 GCA_025352885.1 Pseudomonadota bacterium
GGGATCACGGGTTCGCAACTCATGCGACCCAACCCTAAAAGCAGCCCCCCGACTCATGTTGGAGTCCTTGTGATTAATCACCCGAGTGGAGAGCGTTGATGTTCTCGGTAGTCATTCCGACGCACAACGGCCTGGAGTTGCTCCGGGACGCGGTGCAAAGCGTATTGAAGCAAGACCGCCCGGATTGGGAGTTGGTGGTATTCGACAATGCATCGACCGATGACATTGAGGGATACATGAGTGGTCTTGGCGATCCCCGTGTGAGATGTGAGCGTTCGGAAGAATTCCTCCCGGTTACCGACAGCTGGAACCGTGCCATCGACCTTGCCAAGGGAAGGTACGTGACTTTTCTTGGCAACGACGATGGACTCACGCCCGGCTATTTTTCCGGCTTCGAGCGGATCATTTCGGACTTCAATGAACCGGAGATCCTGTACACGGCGATTTTCCAATTTCTTCACCCAGGCGTGGCTCCTTGGGAGCGCCAAGGCTACGTGGCTGATGTAAAGAACGCGTTCTTTTTCGGCCAGCGGCACGCACCATTTCGGCTTTCGCAGGAAGAAGCACTCCACGCCGTCGAAGGCTCCCTCGGATTGCGAAGGAATTTCACTTTCAACATCCAGGCATTCATGTTCAGCCGCCGGTTCCTTGAGTCGCGACGCTCGGATGGGCCGGTTTTCCGCTCACCATTTCCAGACTATTACCTTGCAAACGTTGCGCTCGCAAAAGCTGGCTCTATCGTGGTGATCCCGGCTCCGATGGCCATAGCCGGGGTTTCCAAAGCGTCTTTCGGTTTTACGCTTTTCAATGGGCTCGAAGAACAGGGTGCGGCTTTACTCAACGGGAAGCTGGCGCTCGACCCCTTATATCAGGAGATCAAGGACAAAATCCTGCCCGGTCCGCTCTACAACACGAATTATGTTGTCACGATGGAGCACGTCGCGCGATACGCTCAGGGTGTCATCAAAAAAGACGCCGACTTTGCGCGATACCGCCGGCTGCAGACTTTTGCAGTGATCGCCTCTTCCCGCGCCAAGGACTGGAAAAGAACGCCTGCCGGCAAAGCGCTGTGGCCGAAATTAGCAACGGCTGAAAAAGCATGGGCAACCTGCGTCGGACTGGCCCTGGCGACCGCCCGGCTGCTACGACTCTATAACCGGTTTGCGTATCCCTACCTAGAGCGAAGGTTGGGCCTCTACGGGTTCCATCCAGTCGTGCGGGTATGCGACAAGGGCAGTTTTGCTCGACTTGGAGAGGTCTTCGCGGCAATCGAAAGAGGTGCCATTACGGGACTGCCTGCGCTCCCATCTCCCAAACCAGTGGCACCTTGAGTTTTCTCAAAGGCTCGACTTCCAGTGGGTGAAGCTTCCGGTCATCGCGTCGCGGTGGTGTATCTGGCACGAGTTGCAGAGGGGCCTGAGCCGCTGGAGCGGTTCGCGAGAAGCTACTTGTCGCATCCGGCTGGAATGAGTCACGACCTAATCCTGCTCTACAAGGGTTTCGATCACGAAACCCAATTAAAAAGTGCCAAGCGCATCCTTTCAGAACTACCGCATTCTGCTATCGAAGTGCCCGACTCGGGTTTCGACATTGGCGCCTACCTACGCGCAGCGCCTATGCTCGACCAAGAGTATGTGTGCTTCATGAATACATTCTCAGAAATCGAAGTCGAAGGGTGGCTGGAGAAACTATACGCGCAAGCTTCGCAGCCGACTGTAGGCCTCGTCGGGGCGATGGGTTCGTTCGAAAGCCTTCGCGAATCATCCTGCCTCATCCACAAGGTCCTTTGGCTTTGTAACCAGGCGGCGATTCCTTATGACGAGCAAGTCGCAACCTATTACAGCCACATCACCACCGATAATTGCGTGGTTTGGAGTGCGAACGGCAAATCCTGGCTGCGTGCACCCTGGGAAATGATTCGGTATACGCCACGGCAGATCTATCACCGCTTAAAAGGTCTCGCGTCCCCTATTGACGTATTGCGCCGGATGGCCGGCGTTGACTCGGCGGAGGATCAGTTCGAGCGCAACTGGCAGCAGCGAATTTCGCCGTCCGGCGATCTAGCTGACTACGCGCAGTTCCAACCCTTTCCGAATCCGCATATCCGGAGCAACGGCTTCATGGTCAAGCGCAGTCGAATGCTGACATTCGCTCCCGAGGAGATCAGGACGAAACTGGACGCATGCGCCTTTGAAAGCGGGCCCCAAAGCCTGACAAGCCGGGTCCGCTCCGATGGACTCGAAGCGCTCGTCGTCGGCTCCGACGGGAAGGGCTATGCGGTCCAGGATTGGTGGCAAAGCGAAACATTCCGACTAGGGAACCAGGAAAATCTTCTCTTGAGCGACAACCAGAGCAGGCAGTTCGGTGCGATGGCTCCCGGCGCCAAGGTCACGCACAGGCGGATAACATGGGGAGACTACCTGGGCCAAGCCCCGGCCGACTTCCCGCACCTTGGGTTTTCGTATCCGATAAACGAGGCAATCACGGGGAGGCGGCAACCCGATCTCGCTGCAACTCGCGATCAACGGAGCCAACATTCATGAAACGAGCGATTCGACAGGCACTGCAAGGCCTCATGCCGCACCTGCCAATCAAGATCGCGGTCTCGAGAAACGGGGCGCTCATGCGCATTGCGGCCGACGAATTCGAAGCGTTTCCGTTGGAGGACGGTGACGAGCTCCGGATCGCACCCGGATTCATTGCGAAGCTCCTGCACGGCAGCCCAGACGGCTCACGACATGTCCCTCTGCGCGGCGGCAAGACGCTCCAAGTGCCGGCTAAAGTCGAGATGTTCGATTACAAAGGATTCAGGATCCCCAAGCACCTGATCCTGCTGACGGGTGCCGGCTCTGAAACGCTAGAGCCGATTGGGAAAGCGCATATCGCCAATTATCGAAAATACATGGGACTTGCGCCGGAAATGAGCATCCTCGAAATCGGATGTGGGATTGGAAGGGATGCCCTGCAATTTATCGACATCCTCGATGGGAGCGGCCGCTACGTCGGAGTAGACGTCACGCGGGATTCGATCGCGTGGTGCATCAAGAACATAACGGCTAGGCATCCAAACTTCACGTTCCGCCATTTCGATGCGAGGCACGAGCTTTATAACCCGCTGGGCACAAAAGGAACCACGGACTTTGTTTTGCCGGCCGCCGACCGTTCGGTCGACCGCATTGTGCTCGGTTCAATCTTCACGCATCTTTTCGAGGACGAGATAGTTCACTACCTAAGTGAAATATCCCGCGTCCTGAGGCCGTCCGGCCGAACCTACGCCACCTTTTTCCTTTATTCGGAAGAAACGGTCTCAGCCGGCAGAAAGACCGATCGAACGCCATTTAAACTGCGGTTCGAGCATCGCTTTGGCGATGGATGTTATGTAAATGATGCCGAGAATCCGACCGGAGCCGTGGCCTACACCGACGAAGCGATGCACAGGATGATCGAGAAATCCGGGTTGGCGCTTGACCAACCTTTCCTGAAAGGATGGTGGTCCGGTGCCTTTGACGACGCAGTCGACGGGCAGGAAGTCGCGATATTGTCGCTACGAAATTCCGCGACCATCTGATGCGGGAACCGCGCACGCCCAGTATTCCGACGACGGTTGAACATTCAATCGAAGTTGGCGAACAGTCCAAGACGATTCAAGGTCACGAAGCGTTGCGCGCAATGCTCGCTGAGATCGCAGAAAGCCCCGAGCTTTATCGGCCTTCTCGATTTTGGGACGACCTTAATCAGATAAACCAGGCGATGCTCGACGAGCTCGGGCTGGAGAACCTTAAGCGGACGCTTGCTCAGAACTACTTCAACTGGCTCATCACCAGCAGGAAGGATCCGCAATATTTGGCCATACGGAAGCTCTGGGCTAAGCGGCCTTCTCTACAGCCGTACCTGAACAGGCTTGAAAAGCCAACGCTGCTGACCACGCTCCAACCGTATTTGCGCAAGCTCAAGAACCCTTCGGTCCCCCTGGAAGCCATGGGCCCGGAACTCAAAATTGGTGCGAGCCAACTGCGCGCTTACAAGCTTTTTGTCGGGATGCTTTGGGAATACTCCAGGCAGCAGGATTGGTCAGGAATTGGGGAGCGATCGATTGAACCAACCGTTGGCAATCCGATCGAGTTGTATCGTCGTGGGAAGCTGATTTCGCAGGATTTGGCAAACTCAATACGTGAATACAACGTGATCCTGAGTGACCAAAAAGACTTGGCCGGATCGTCAAAGAGAGTTGCCGAACTTGGCGCAGGGTATGGGCGGCTGGGCCATGTTTTCCTGTCCGACGGCATGAGCAAATATTGCGTCTTCGATATCCCGCCGGCACTGTTTGTTTCTCAATGGTATCTAACTGCTGTCCATTCGAAAAAGAGGGTGTTCAAGTTCCGGCATTTCGCCAAATTCGCCGATATTGAAAACGAGCTTGAGAATTGCGACATTGCCTTCTTCACGCCCAATCAAATGGCACTGTTTCCGGACAGCTACTTTGAAATTTTTGCCAGTATCAGTACGTTGCCGGAAATGGCTTCCAATCAGATCGATAACTATCTTCGGCAGGCCGAGCGCCTGACCAGCCGGTATGTCTACCTGAAGCAATGGACCCATTGGAAGAACCCAGCTGATGGCCATACAGTTAGCGGTGAGACGATGCGGCTTTCAAGCGAGTGGATTCCAGTGCTGGACAGGGACGATGCAGTGCAGCCCCAATTTTTCGAACGGTTATGGCGCAAGGGACATGTCGCAGCATGAAAGTTCAAGCGGCGTTTTTCCAAAACCTGGAATTGACCGTCATCGAGGCCGGCCAAGCGAATCGCGAGTACTTCAAGGATCTCTGGAGATTTCGCGAGTTGTACTACATCCTTGTCTGGCGCGATGTCCTCGTGCGATACAAGCAAACCGCGCTCGGGCTTCTTTGGACGGTCCTGAAGCCGTTATTGACGGCATTGGTATTTGCGCTGGTGTTTGGAAAACTCATAAAGATTCCCTCCGGCGGCGTGCCGCATGCGCCTTTCATCTACGCCGCACTGGTACCTTGGCTGTTTTTTGCAACCACGATCTCAGATGCGAGCGTAAGCCTGGCCGCACAGTCCGGCCTCATTTCGAAAGTCTTCTTTCCTCGCATGCTTATCCCTTTAGTCGCGATGACGGTCGCTTTGATCGAGTTCGTCATCGCAATGATCCTCCTGATCCCGATGCTTTTTATTTTTGGCATTGAACCAAGCTGGAGGCTTCTGGCGCTCTTGCCGCTCACATTGCTAACAATCGTTCTCGCATTTGGACTCGGCTTGTGCTTTGCTTCCCTTCACATGCGATACCGAGATACCGCGATCATTCTGCCCTTCGTGCTTCAGTTCGGCCTATATCTGTCGCCGGTGATATTCCCGAGCGACCTCGTGCCCTATCCCTGGAGGCTCCTCTATTCGCTCAATCCGATTGTCGGCCTGATTGAAGGGTTCAGGTGGGCTTCATTCCCAAACATGGAAGTGCATGGCGGGGCGCTCGGAATTTCGATTTTGGCCGCCGCGGTCTTTCTACTGCTCGGGGTGCGTTCTTTCCGTCGCATGGAACGCAATCTTGCCGACGTGATCTGAGCGCTCATGTCCATTGCCCTTTCTGCCAGCAATCTTTCGAAAAAGTACCAGATCAGTCACGAGGGATCGCGGGGCTACCACACACTGCGAGACGAACTGGCTTCCACGTTCGCCCGTCTGGCGGGTGGATCACGTCACGCCCCGCCGAAAATCGAAGAGTTTTGGGCGGTCCAGGACGTCGACTTCGAAGTTAAAACTGGCGAAAGAATGGGAATCATCGGTCGAAATGGCGCCGGGAAATCGACGTTGCTGAAATTGCTCAGCAAGGTGGTCGAGCCGACTACGGGACGGATTGAAATAAGGGGGCGCCTTTCCAGTCTGCTGGAAGTCGGAACCGGATTTCATCCCGAGCTGACGGGGAAGGAGAATGTATTCTTGAACGGCGCGATCCTCGGCATGGCGCGCGAGGAAACGCTTCGAAAGTTTGACGAGATCGTCGAATTCTCCGGGGTAGGGCGATTTCTTGACATGCCTGTGAAGCATTATTCTTCCGGCATGTACACGCGCCTAGCCTTTGCCGTCGCCGCGAACCTGGAGCCCGATGTCCTGCTGATCGACGAGGTCCTTGCGGTGGGCGATCTCGCTTTCCAGCAAAAATGCCTGGGAAAGATCGAGTCCATCTCCAATTCAGGGCGGACCGTGCTCTTTGTAAGCCATAACCTCGCCTCCGTTTCCTCCCTTTGCACCTCGGCGATACTTATGGACGCGGGAAGGATTACTGCCAAAGGTGATGTTTCCGAAGTGCTGATGAAATATTACAAGGAGGGCTCTTCATCACCTTCTTCCTTTGAATTTAGTGACCGGGCCCGACATGTTGGCAATGAGCACGCGCGACTTCTTGCGGGAAAGGTGCTCGACCAACGCGGGACAGCGGCGATCGAGGTGCTCATATCTGAGAGCCTGTCAGTGGAGATGGAATTCGAAGTGATGAGTTCCAGCGAAGTGCCTTTCGTGCCGAACTTCTATTTCACCACCGCGGATGGCACGACTGCTTTCGTTTCGATTGAGACGACGCGATCAGCAATCAGCCCGGGTCGATACAGGGCGCGATGCCAGGTACCCGGGGGCCTTTTGAATGAGGGAGCCTATTTCGTCGGTTTTGGACTCACCAGTTTTTCAGGCGGCGTAACAGTTCACTTTTTCGAACCGGGCGCGGTTTCTTTCAATGTACGCGACCCAATCGAGGGCACTACGTCACGCGGCGATTGGGCAGGCTCGATGCCTGGCGCAGTCCGGCCGAACCTGGCGTGGCAAACGGAGAGAATTACTTGAAAGTCGTCATCCTTGCAGGTGGACTGGGCAGTCGGATCAGCGAAGAGTCGCATCTAAAGCCGAAACCGATGATCGAGATTGGCGGCAAACCGATCATTTGGCACATCATGAAAATCTACTCATCGTTCGGCCTTACGGATTTCGTCATTTGCCTTGGCTACAAGGGGTACGTAATCAAGGAATACTTCGCGAACTATTTCCTGCATATGTCGGACGTGACTTTTGACCTGTCGAAAAATGCGATGGAAGTCCACCAGAACAGCGCCGAGCCGTGGAGGGTCACACTGGTGGAGACCGGCGAGACAACGCAGACTGGCGGTCGGCTCAAACGTGTCAGAAAGTACCTGTCGGACGAGGATTTCTGCTTCACATACGGGGATGGCGTGAGCGATGTCGACATCCGCGGCCTCATTGAGTTTCACAAGAGTTCCCGCCGCCTGGCAACGCTTACCGGGGTGCAGCCCCCCGGACGGTTTGGATCGCTCATCCTCCAGGATTCGCAGGTCCAGGCGTTTGAAGAGAAGCCGAAGGGTGATGGCGGCTGGATCAACGGGGGATTCTTTGTACTGTCGCCCAAGGTCATCGACTTCGTCGAAGACGATTCCACAGTCTGGGAGCGCGCACCGATGGAGCGCCTCGCCAGAGACGGACAACTCGGCGCCTTTTTGCATAAGGGCTTCTGGCAACCTATGGACACGTTGCGCGACAAAAACCACCTTGAGGAACTCTGGTCCGGCGGGGTTGCGCCCTGGAAGAAATGGTGACGACCGAGGTCTGGTCCGGCAAACGGGTCTTTTTAACCGGGCACACCGGATTCAAGGGCAGTTGGATGGCGCTCTGGCTCAAGGCGATGGGTGCGGAAGTGCTGGGGTATTCGTTGCCCGCCCCAACCAAGCCGAGCATGTTCGAACTGGCAGCCGTCGGCGACGCGGTCACCTCGGTAGTCGGAGACGTTCGTGACCTGGAAAAACTAACGTCGGAAATGACCCGATTCAGGCCCGAAGTAGTTTTCCACCTCGCCGCCCAGTCGTTGGTTCGGCCATCGTATCGAGACCCCGTAGAAACGTTTTCAACAAACGTCATGGGGACCGTTCATGTGCTAGAGGCAATTCGTCGTGCTCCCAGCATCAAGGCCGCGGTGATGGTGACCAGCGACAAGTGCTACGAAAACAATGAATGGGCCTGGGGCTATCGCGAGTCGGACCCCATGGGGGGGTATGACCCGTATAGCAACAGCAAGGGGTGTGCCGAACTGGTGACCTCCTCTTACCGCCGCTCCTTCTTCTCCGCCTCAACAAGTGACACAGCGCATCCAGCCGTAGCCTCCGCCCGTGCGGGGAATGTCATCGGCGGTGGAGATTTTTCGCTGGACCGGTTGGTGCCCGATTTCATGCGCGCGATGTCAGCGGGAGAACCCGTTCGAATACGCAATCCCGGCGCACAAAGGCCTTGGCAGCACGTACTCGAGCCGCTCTGCGGATATATCACGCTTGCCGAGCGGCTCTTACAGCCGGATGGGCAAAACTTCGCCACGGGGTGGAATTTCGGGCCCAGAGACGAAGACGCCATTCATGTCGAGTCGCTTGTGCAGAAGTTCGTGGGGCTTTGGGGTGCTGGCGCCAAATACTCGGTGGATGCGTCCCCACAGCCGCACGAAGCCACATACTTGAAACTCGACACGTCAAGAGCGCGAGCGCTGCTCGGCTGGAAAACACATCTTGGCGTGGAATCCGCGATCGACTGGACGGTCGAATGGCACAAGGCCTGTTCCTCAGGACTAGCAATGCGCGAATTGACCGAATCGCAGATTACCCGCTTTAGCGCGATGCGCACTCGTTGAACTCGAACTACCGGACCTCTCCGATGCCCCAATGCCGCTTTTGCCAGTCCACTCTTTCCGAAACGTTCGCAGATCTGGGCATGTCGCCGCTTTCCAACTCCTACCTCAAGCGCTCGCAGCTCCAGGAAATGGAGCGCTTTTATCCGCTCCACGCCTACGTTTGCGGTTCCTGTTTTCTGGTTCAGTTGACGGAGTTCGAAACGCCGGAGCAGATTTTTTCCGACTATGCGTATTTCTCCTCATATTCCGAAAGCTGGCTCGAGCATTGCAAGGCGTACGCACGCGGCATGGTCGATCGATTGCATCTGGGGGCCGGCTCCCTTGTCATGGAGATTGCGAGCAATGACGGGTACTTGCTGCAATACTTCAGGGAGAGCGGCGTGCCAGTCCTTGGCATAGAGCCCGCAGCCAACGTCGCCAAGGTCGCCATAGATAAAGGCATTCCGACGGAGGTGGCCTTTTTTGGTGAGAAAAAAGGTGCAGAACTGGCGGCTGCGGGAAAATCCGCAGACCTGATCGCCGCAAACAACGTCCTTGCCCACGTTCCGGACATTAATGACTTCGTAAAAGGATTTGCGCGCGCCTTGAAACCTTCGGGGTGCGTGACGGTCGAGTTCCCTCATCTGCTCCAGTTAATGCGGCACAACCAGTTCGACACCATCTACCACGAGCATTTTTCATATCTTTCGTTGGAGTTCGTAAGTGCCCTATTTGCCTCGCACGGCTTGCGCGTGTTCGATGTCGATGAAGTAACAACTCATGGCGGATCGCTCAGAGTCTATGCCTGCCACGCCGACGACAAGACGAAGCCTGTCAGCCGTTCCGTGGAAGCGCTGATTCAGGAGGAGCGTAATGGCGGGCTTCACGATATGCAGGCATACCGCCGCTTTGCGGAGCAGGTGGTGCGTACGAAGTGCGAAGTACTTGAGTTTTTTGTTGCCGCAAAGCGGGCCGGAAAGAGAGTTGCGGGTTACGGCGCGCCCGCTAAAGGCAATACTCTGCTCAATTATTGCGGCATCAGAAGCGAGTTTCTTGGCTTCACCGTGGACCGCAGTCCGCACAAGCGGGGGCTGTACCTTCCGGGGACGCACATCCCAATCCTGGGCCCGGAGGCAATACGCGAGGCAAAACCCGACTATCTATTCATCCTCCCTTGGAATCTGCGGGAAGAAATTGCGGGCCAAATGGCGATGATTCGTGAATGGGAGGGAAAGTTTGTAGTTCCAATTCCAAAACTGGAAATCTTTTAGTGCAAGACGGCGATCGCCTGACTCTGTCCGTGGTCAGCCATGGGCAACAGGCGCTTCTCCTGGGATTGCTCGAAGACTTGCAACGTGTTGTCCACACGCCCTTTCGACTCATCGTTACCGAAAACATTCCCGAACCGAGCGGCCTGTCAGTCTCGGACTACTCATACCCAATAAAAGTAATTAAGAACTTGCGTCGGAAGGGGTTTGGCGAGAACCACAACGCAGCCTTCGCGAGCGCCGACGGGGAATTCTTCTGCGTGCTCAATCCGGATATCCGCCTGCCTTCGGACCCGTTTCCAACACTCCTAAAGACCCTCTCGGATGAGCGCATTGCGGTCGTTGCGCCGACCGTGAGCAATGCCGGCGGGGTCGCCGAAGATCATGCCCGTGACTTCCCAAGCGTGTTTACGCTTCTAGCCAAGCTATTTGGTTACCGCCCACGAAGTCGTCCGCAATCCCAGGACGCAGACTTCTATCCCGACTGGGTGGCCGGCATGTTCATGCTGTTTCGACGCCCTGCTCTTCTCTCGGCAGGTGGCTTCGACGAGCGCTATTTTTTGTACTACGAGGACGTTGATTTGTGCGCCCGATTACGGGATGCCGGCTACCAAGTGGCTGTCTCTACAGCCACGACTGTGGTTCACAATGCGCAGCGTCAAAGCCGCAAGAGCGCGCGCTTTGCCGCCTGGCACCTGCGCAGCGCGCTTCGTTTTTTTATGACCCGTCCTCGCGTCGCATTGGGGCTTCGAAAGCGCTGACCCATTGCTTACTCGAACGTATCCGCGGAGCCCAGCACATGTCCATTTCGATCCTTGTCGGCAAGGAGCGGTTGGGCTCCCGCCTCAAGCGGCCAATCTATTTGCAAGGCCGGATCATTCCAAAGAAGTATTCTTTCGTGGTCCGGTGCATAAAAATCCGTCGCCTTGTAAAGGATCTCCGATGCTGCCGAAGTAACGAGAAAGCCATGAGCGAAGCCCGGAGGAATCCACGCCATATTGCCGACTTGAGCTGACAATCTGAAGCCCGCCCATTTTCCGAAAGTTGCCGAACTCCTGCGGAGGTCGACGGCGACGTCATACACCTCCCCAACAACTGCCCAAACGAGTTTGCCCTGCGGCTTTTTCACTTGATAGTGCAGGCCGCGCAATACGCTCCGGGTCGAACGTGAATGATTATCCTGGACAAACTCCACATTAAGGCCGGTGGCATGGGCGAAGGTTCGCTTGTTGTAACGTTCAAGGAAAAACCCTCGATCATCGCGGAACACTTTAGGCTCCAGCACTAAGACCTCTGGAATCCCCGTCCGCACCACGTTCACTCGAACACCTTTTCAGAGAGCACCCGAAGCAGGTAGTCCCCATACCCACTCTTAGCCAGCGGTCGGGCAAGTGACTCGAGCTGCGCGGCATTTATATAACCGCTGCGGTAGGCTATCTCTTCCAGGCAGGCAACTTTGAGGCCTTGGCGACGCTCGATCGTTTCGATGAAATGCGACGCATCGAGCAAGGACTCGTGAGTACCGGTGTCGAGCCAGGCGAGCCCTCGACCCATCGGAATTACTTCCAGCTCGCCGCGCGCCAAATAGGCGCGATTGACGTCAGTGATCTCGAGTTCGCCCCGCTTAGAGGGCTTTAGCGCCGCAGCGATCTCCACGACACGTGAATCATAAAAATACAGGCCCACAACCGCATAGCGTGATTTTGGATGAGCCGGCTTCTCCTCGATGCTCACAGCGCGATCATTGGCGTCGAATTCAACCACTCCATAGCGCTCCGGATCCTTTACGAGGTATGCGAAAACCGAAGCGCCGGTTTTGCGGGCAATGGCGCGTTTGAGCAGCGCCGTCATCTCGTGTCCATAAAAGATGTTGTCGCCCAGCACCAGCGCAACCTGGTCGTTGCCTATGAAACTCCGTCCGATGATGAAAGCCTGTGCCAGTCCCTCCGGCGCCGGC
This sequence comes from Pseudomonadota bacterium, assembly GCA_025352885.1. Lineage (GTDB taxonomy): Bacteria > Pseudomonadota > Gammaproteobacteria > Burkholderiales > SG8-39 > SZAS-79. The sequence goes on from JANXRZ010000252.1 coordinate 11,902, forward strand.
TGTACCGCATAGGTCAGCCGAATACCGAATTGGGTTCCGTTCCCGAGCAATTGCTCGAAGCGCGGAAGGTCTTCCGGAGTGGAAATGATGAGGATGTCCCGGATGCCCGCCAGCATGAGAGTGGAAAGCGGGTAGTAGATCATGGGCTTGTCATAGACGGGAAGCAGCTGCTTTGATACGACATGCGTGACCGGATAAAGGCGTGTCCCGGAGCCTCCGGCCAGCACGATTCCCTTCATTGCAATCCTCCGGTTTGGGGCCGTCTTTCGCTCATGCGGCGCTTCGCCCCAAGTAATTCTGGCTGACCCAGCTGCGATAAGCGCCGGTCACTACATCCTGTACCCAATCGGGGTGATCGAGATACCAGTCCACGGTCTTTGCAAGTCCCATTTGGAAGCTTTGGCGCGGCACCCAACCCAGTTCCGAGTGTATTTTCGAAGCATCAATCGCATATCGTCGATCATGTCCCGGACGATCTTCGACGAAGGTGATCAGCGATGTGTAGCTCCCGGAGCTTCTGGGGCGCGCTTCGTCGAGCAAATGGCAAACCGTTGTGACCACATCAATGTTTTTCATCTCCGAACCGCCGCCCACATTGTAGGTCTCGCCCACGCGCCCCTTGCGGAGCACTTCCCTGATCGCCGTGCAGTGGTCGCCCACGTAGAGCCAGTCTCGGACGTTCGTCCCATCGCCGTAAACTGGGAGCGGTTTACCGGCCAAAGCGTTGTGAATAATCAGGGGAATCAATTTCTCGGGAAACTGGAAGGGCCCGTAGTTATTCGAGCAGTTAGTGGTCAGTGTTGGCAGCCCGTATGTATGTTGATATGCCCTCACGAGGTGATCGGAACTGGCTTTCGATGCGCTGTAAGGGCTGTTAGGCGCGTAAGGAGTCGATTCGCAAAATGCCGCGTCATTCGGCCCAAGTGAGCCGTAGACCTCATCCGTTGACACGTGCAGGAAGCGGAAATCCCGCCGAGCGCTTTCCGAAAGCCCTCCCCACCATCCGCGAGTTTCCTCCAGCAGACTGAAGGTACCCACCACATTGGTTTGCACGAACTCCGCCGGACCGTGGATGGACCGGTCAACATGGCTTTCCGCTGCAAAGTGCACTACGGCGCGCGGCTGATGATCCGTCAACAATCGGCGAACGAGCGCCCGATCGTTGATGTCGCCATGTACCAGCAAATGTCGTGTGTCGCCTCTCAGCGCTTCAAGATTGCGTGGATTGCCCGCGTAGGTGAGCTTGTCGAGATTGACGACGGCCTCGCCGGTTTGGACAATCGAATCGAGGATGAAATTGGCACCGATGAATCCGGCGCCGCCGGTAATGAGCAGCATGGCCGCTATTCTACTGGTAGGGCCGCAATGACTTGCTCGGAGGTAATCGCCTCCATGCACCGCGCACGGGGGCAGTAAGCAAGCGTCCGGTTGCATCGACGGACCCACGGGACTTCACGCTTGAAAAGGTTGCGTTGGTCGCGGCACGGAAATGGCCGTACCGTTACTTCGGCGAAAGCATTGTTGGCCCAAAAGCGACCTCGCCCAAAAAGAACGGCTGACCCGGGACCAAAAAGCGTCGTGACTGGCGTGCAAGTCAACTTCGCCATATGTGCAATACCGGTGTCGAGAGTGACTGCCACCCGTGCGCGCGTGAGCAAGTGCCAAAGTTGCGAAAGATCAAGCCGGCCGGCCAGTGAAAGGTGCCGTCGCTCGGTATCGATTTGGCTGATGAGGTCGGTCTCCTCCGGCCCAGCGGTCCACACGACTTTTAAGCCGCGTGAAGTAATCGCCTGCGCGACGGCTCGCCAGCTTGAAGGTTCCCAAAGGCGGAGCGGCGAACCCGCGCCAACGTGCAACACCGCATAGGGCTCGGCAGGCACTTCGAACGGCGTGAACTCGGGTGCTGCCCACGCTCCCGGCCGATAGCGCAAGCCGAGCCTGTAAAAGCTCTCTGGATCCGCGAGCAGAGTAAACAAGTCTCCGAGCGCCTCCGGCGCGGGCGGAAGTTCGATGAACTCGTCAACAAACCGATCTCTGAAGCGCCGCTTATCAGGGGAGAAGCCGACAACCCACTTCGCGCCAATTGCCTTGGCAGCGATTGCGTGGCGATTGTCTCCGGGCAGGATCGCGAGGTCACATTCGAAAGCCGGCTGTAGGCCCGTAAGCGAATCCGGTGCCCGCTCCGAATAGCCCAGCACGCGCGCGCCATACGGCTTTCCGCTAAACAGCGCCGTGTGGGCTGGATTCGACGACACGAACAGTTCGGCCTCGGCGTACCGCTTGCGCAGCGTAGCCAGAAGTGGCGCCAGCATCAGCGTGTCGCCGAGCAACAATTCGTGAAGAACGATGATTTTTTTGGGCGTCGCCGGCCGGCCAATACTTCTAGACCGCTTTGAATCCTTGATTAGGGCAAGCGCCATCGCCCGCAACCGGTTTACGCCTCGTGCCATTCAGGTCGTCCAGGTATTTACTGACATTGTGGTACACGAACCTCGCGCCGATAGCCAACCTGCTGCTTACTTCCTGACATTCAGGATCACGCCTTCAAAGACCGATTCCATATCGTCGAGCATTCGCTCCAGCGAGTACCGGTCGAGACAATTTGCCCGTGCAGTATCCCCAAGGCGCTTTCGGAGCGATTCGTCCAGAATTAGTCTCGATAAGCCTTCGCGTAGGGCTACAGCGTCCTGCATCGGCACGACCAAGGCCGTTTCCTCGTGACGGGCCAACTCCCCGATGCTTCCCGCATTGGTCGTGACGCACGGCAACCCGACGAGCATTGCCTGAATCAGTGCCTGCGGTACGCCTTCATTCGCATACGAGGGCAAGGCGAAGACATCCAGAGCTTGCAGCCAAGGCACCACGTTGATTTGGTTGCCTGTCATCCAAACCCGTTCCGTGAGCCCCTGGTCCTCAATGAGTGTCCTAAGCGCATCACGTTGCGGCCCATCTCCGACAATCACGAGGCCCGAGTCTCCGGGCAGTCCTTTGAAAGCCTCGATCAGGTACCGGTGGCCTTTCCAGCTGCGTAGTGTGGCCACTATGCCAACCAGTTTCTTGTCCGACGGGAGCCGTAGCTCCGCACGAGCCTGCGTTCGGTCACCTGGCACGAACCGGGCTGTGTCGATGCCCGTCGGCACCGATTCGATGTTTCCAGGCGCGACACCCGCCTCATCGATCAATCGCCGGCGAATCAACTGCCCGGTCGTAACCACCTTGGCCGCGGCCTTGCCATAAAGCCAGCGCGTCATCCAATTGCCCGAAACCTTGGCCGATATGTGGCGGGTCCTTACGATCGGCGCCGGATTGCCAAGCGCAAGCATCGCCAGCGAGACGAGCCAGGAATCTGTCGAGCTGTGTGTGTTGAATATGCGCGATGAGTGAGTGGATCCTTCGGCGCGAACCCAACCGACCATGGCGGCCAGTCCTTTCATGTTCTTCCTGCCTATCGGCAAGACCTCGACGGGGACCCCATACCGCCCAGCTTCCTTACGGATTCGCGCTTCATCCGGGCAGAGAACGCGCACCCTGTGCCCGCGCCGTAGCATGCCTTCCGCCTCGGTTAGGATTCGAATCTCCTGGCCGCCCCAACCAAGCGAAGATTCCGTGTGGACGATGTCCAGCGGTTTCACAGATGCGCCAAGTGAACAGCTGGCGCCCTCACGCAGCGGCCATCCCGTCTCTCTGGTCAGCGTATTGGGTGGTGTAAAGCTTCGCATAGACCCCACGGGATGCCATCAACTCCGGATGGCGCCCGGATTCGACGATCCGGCCGTGCTCGAGCACAAGGATGCGGTCCGCTCGCTCAATGGTCGACAGTCGATGAGCAATGACGAGTGTCGTGCGCCCGCGCATGAGAACCTCGAGCGCAGCCTGGACCTGGCGCTCTGACTCAGGGTCGAGGGCTGATGTGGCTTCATCCAGCAATAGGAGCGGCGCATCTTTCAACAGTGCGCGCGCAATTGCCAAGCGTTGACGCTGGCCACCTGAAAGTCGCATCCCGTTTTCGCCAATGAGCGTATCGAGACCTTGGGGCGTAGCGAGGATGAAATCCAAAGCGTGTGCCGCGTCCGCCGCCGCAACTATGGCCTCCTTGCTTGTCCGGTCCAAGCGGCCATAGGCGATATTGGCTGCGATAGTGTCGTTGAACAGGACGACTTCCTGCGACACGAGCGCGATGTTCCCCCGAAGACTTTCGAGCGAAAGGGTCTGGATGTCATGTCCATCGAGCGTAATCCGCCCTTCGGACGGGGCGTAAAAGCGCGGCAGCAGGTTAACCAAGGTTGTCTTTCCGCCGCCAGATCCCCCCACGAGCGCGACTGTCTCGCCCGGATTGATCTGAAGATCGATCCTGTCGAGCGCACGCACATTTCGAGTGGCGTAAGTAAAGCTGACCTGCTCGAACGCTATGCGGCCTTGTGCGCGCTTCAGCTGGACGCTTCCGTTATCGACCTCCTCAGACTCGTCAATCAAGCCGAAAACGCTTTCGGCCGCCGCCAGTCCGCGCTGCAGCGGCGCCGACAACTCAGTGAGGTGCTTGAGCGGCGCGAGGATCATGAGCATCGCGGTGACAAAGGAAACGAACTCGCCGATCGTTGCCCGCTGGGCAAGCGACTCCTGCAAGCCAATGTAAATAATGATCGCCAGTGCAATCGCAGCCAGGATTTGGGTGATCGGCACGGTGAGGGCAGCGGGGACGGTCTGCCGCATGTTGTAGCCGCGCAACTGTTCGTTGGCTTTCCTGAATCTCCCTGACTCGTAATCCTGCCCGCCGAAAATCTTGACCACCTTGTGCGATTCGATCGTTTCCTGCAGGACGTGGCTAAGGCTACCCATGGCTTCCTGCGCCCCTCGGCTCATCGCGCGCAGCCTACGAGAAAATAGCCGGACAACAATGGATACGAGCGGGAAAACGGCAAGCGCTACAAGAGTCAGCTTCCAGTTGATGTAAAAAAGCCATGCGAGTAACCCAATCACTGCGAGCGAATCGCGCACCATCACCGTAAGCACCGATGTCGCCGCGGCCGTCACACCTGCAACGTCATAGGCGATCTTCGACATGAGGGCACCGGAACTGCGCTCATCGAAAAAGCCGGCCGGGAACCGGATAAGCCGCGCGAACATTGCGGCGCGCAGATCGAGGACGACGCGGTTCGAGACCCAGGCGGAACAATAGGACGCGATGAACAGGAACACGCCGCGCAGCACGAAAATCGCAACCAGCGCGAGTGCAAATACCAAAGGCGTGAAGAGTGGATGAGCGTTTGCCCCACTGAACCCCCCATCCAGCAACGGCTTCATGAGCGCCGGGAAAAGCGGCTCGGTAGCAGCGGTGGCAATCATTCCGACGATAGCGATGGCGAAGACGCGGGCGTGGGGCCGGACATACGAAAGCAATCGCAGATAGAGCGTGCGACTGGTGTGCATCTCCATGCTGGGGGCGCCCGCCTTAACGGCCACCATGGGTTCCTGTTGCCTGCGCGGAAAGCGCTCGATAAAGTTCGATCATCAGGTTTGCCATCTTTTCGATGCCGAACGATTCGGCAGAGAGTCGTGCATTACCGCTGATTCGAGGGCGGTCGATCCCAGGGACCTGCGTCATTATCTTAGCCAGAACTTCACCGCGGTCAGGCTCGCACACCCAACCATTGACGCCCTGCTCGACTAATTCGGCCGCGCCGCATTGGCTACTGACGATGATGGGGACTCCCATCGCGAGCGCTTCCAGGGCGGCATTCGGAAAGGGATCGTAGCGGGTAGGGAGGATAAAGCAATCGGAGGCCGCATAAACGAACCGCACATCGTCCAGTCCGCCAAGGAAGGCTACCCGATCCCCGACTCCTGCACGCCTTGCCTGCGCCGCGAAATTCGCCGTCGACCGGTCACGACCGGCTACTGCCAGCTTCAGGTCGCTGCGGCCGGTTTGCGCCAGCGCGTCGATTGCCGCGCCGAGCCCCTTGCGTGAGAAACCGGACCCTACAAACGAGAACACAGTATCTCGCTCGCCGTACCCAAGGCGAGCGCGGCCTTCTGCGCGCAATGCATTTCGCCGGGCGGGATGGAAATGGTCTAAGTCGACTCCGTTGTAAATCACGTTTATTTTTGCAGGGGCGATCGCAAAATGCTGCCTGATTTCCTTGGCCACCATCTTGGAATTGCAGATCACCGCACGCAATCCGGGATGCTCGAACATTGATCGCTCGGCTGCGCAAACATACCAGTGATAGGGATTTATCCGGATTCCCAGCCGCTCGAAAGCCGGTGCGCTGCGAAGTCGATTATCAAGCCATTGGCGATGCACGCCGTCCCCTGCGCGATAGACGTCACACCCTGAAATGCGTTCATGGGTCTGCACGAGATCAAACCGGCCCTTTCCAACGATGCGCTTCACGGCCCATGCAAAGGACGCATCCCGCCAAAGGCGCCCGGCATAAGGCGGGTCGACGATCAATGCGCGGCGCGCGCCTTCGCTTTCCCAGAAGCGCGTGATCAACGTGACTTCGGTGCCTTCCCGCTCGAGCGCCTGGATCGCGCGCTCTACGAATCGCTCAGCGCCGCCGTATGGGTTGTAACGCTGGCGCACCAAGGCAACACGCATTCAGCCAGCTTCAGACAAGAAGGCTTTCGGCGGCAGCGAACACGGGGTCGACGCCCAGCGTTGCGAGGCACTCGCTGACCTTGCCTCCTCCGCAGCCATCGTTGCCGCACGGCCTGCAGGTGTGACTGCTCGTTACGACCGCGTTTTCAACCATCCAGGGACCCCACTCCAATTCTCCGCTCGGGCCGAACAACGCCACCACAGGCGTTCCTACAGCGCTGGCAACATGCATTGGCATCGAGTCGACGCAAACTGACATCTTTGCTCGGCTTATCAGCGCCACCAATTCCTTGAGCGAGAGTTGTCCGGCGAGGTTGAGAGCCGGCACCCGTAGGCGCTTGACTATATCGGCGACAAGGGCTGACTCGACATCGTTTGGCGCCGCGGTAATTACGACCCGCTCGCCTCTCTCGGAAAGCCGACCGATCAATTCCGCGGTTTTCTCGGCAGGCCAGCACTTGAACGTCCATCGGGAGGCGGGATGCAGGTGGACAAACCCGCGTTCAGGCCATCCACTCGTCTCAAGCAGGTGGGCGACCCGGCGTTCGGCTTCGACGCCCGCAACAATGACCGTTCGTCTTAGATCCTGTGCGGGCTGCAATCCTATCCTGCGCAATGCGTCCAGGTTGAGTTCGACCTGATGACGGCGGCCGTTTTTTGGCAGCGGATAGAGATGCGTGAAACTATTTTTCCAGAAATTGCCGCGTGCCGGCATGGCGGGCGCCACCGACCATCTCGCCCCAAGGCTTCTCGCAAGCCAGGCACCGCGTGGCTGTTCGCTCAGGTGAACGATCAGGTCGTATCGTCGGGCCCTCAACGCTGAAAACAATTTTCGCTCGGACATCAGGCGGGCAGCGGCGCCTTCCCCTTTCCAGTTCCGTCCTACGCTGTGCAATTGCGCCAACGCGGGATGACCGGCAAGCATGGCTTCGGTGTCGTCGTATACGAGCGCGTCGACGTCAATGCCGGAGACAGCTCTCTTGAGCACCGTCAACACAGGCGATGCAAGCAGTACATCGCCATGATGTCGAAGCTTGATGACCAGCGCTCGCTTGAGCGATTCGAGAGGAACAGCGTCCTTCAGCATGCGGGGAAGATATCAGAAATGACCATCTTCCCCCGCTTGGCCCGACTCGAACAGCTATAGCTTGAACTCCGCGGACAGGCCGATTGTCCGGCCGGGCAACGGGTAAACAGCATAGCGGTCGGCGGTGAAGGCACTCCGAACCGCATAGTTGTAATACTTCTCGTCGAAGAGATTGTTCACCATGAAGCCAACACGGACGCGGCCGAAGTCACGGGTCGCTTTCAGGTCTATCACTGTATAAGCCGGGACCTTCGTGCCAAGAGTATTGGGTTCGTCGTTATCCATATATTGGCTGGATACATATGCCAGGGAGCCCGTCACCCGTGACTTGGCGGCAACATCCCATGCGAATCCCAGATTGACCTTGTGCTCCGGCACCAAGGGAACTTTCTTGCCACCGATCGGCAGGTTGGTGCCGATAGCAAAAGCGTTGCCGGGGAGGACGCCCTCGCGAAAACGCGCGTCTGTAAACGCGTAGCCCGCAATCAAGCGAAGATCGGACCGTGCCTGCCATGAAGCTTGCAACTCGATTCCCTGACGGCGCGAAGGCGGGAGGTTCGTGTTTCCTACGCCGGTTGTGAAAGGATCCAGGTGAATTTCGTCGGTCACATCAGTCCTGAAAACGGCCGCACGGACCGACACTCCACCCCGGCGCCAGTCGGCGCCTATCTCTTGAGTGACTGAATGCTGAGGGCGGAGAACCTGGAACTGGGCGTTGAAAAAGAGATCGTTCTCGTAGATCTCGTCGACGTTGACGAACCGGTAGCTGCGAGCGGCTCGCGCAAAGCCTGACAGATTGGCTTCGAATGCATGCTTGAGCCCGATCTCCCATGCGTTCTGGCGCTGCCTCGCGTCGGTCTGTGGAGCCGCAGTATTGAAGAAAAATCCCGGCGCAGCAGGATCGGCCACGTCATTTGCGGACACCTTTGTCCGTTCGCCTCGCCAGCCGAACGTCAGGCCGGTGGCGCTCGTAAGCTGGATTGCGTCCTGGAGATAGAAAGCGGTGTTGTCCTGAGCAACCCGTACCCGGTTGATCGGGCGCTCGACGTTCTCAGGGAGATTGGCGCTGCGCCGGTCATACCGCCACCGATAGACGTCCATGCCAAGCGTAAGTCGGTGGGTGGTCGAGCCGAACTGGAATGGGATACGAGCCCGTGGTGTAATCGACGTCACGTTCAACGCGTCGGCCCGATAGATTGGGAACCCTCCCTGGTCGAAGTATGAGCGCTGGTCCTTGTCGCGATAATCGAGACCCAGGCTAAGTTCGGTCTCGCCAAGCCGGTGATTCAGCGTCAGGCCCACCCTCGCACCATCCCGGCTTGCGTAATCCAGTGGCGTCTGGGCACCACGGCGATCGGTCGAGTACTCGTCCAGCCTGATCGAAGGCTGAACACGTCGGGCGCCCGGCAACCTCACGTCTTGCCGATCCGTTCCCAATCGCAGGTCAATGGTGCTTTGAGCGCCGGCCCACCGCATGTTCGCCGAGTAGTTCGTTTGCTCGTTCCTGTTGTTGGCACGATAGCCGTCGGAAGAGAACCCGTAGACAGATGCATTGAAGCCGAAAGATTCCGACGCGATGCTTCCGGTAAGCTGGCTTTCGAGTGTGTTGTAGCTGCCGATGCGCCCGTACATCTCAGCGTGGGTACCGGGCTGGAGGGGCGAGCGCGTCACGATGTTGATGACCCCTGCGGACGCGCCATCGCCATACAAAACAGACCCGGTTCCTCTCAGGATCTCAATGCGCTCGATTGAGGAAAGCGGGACGGATGACCATTGAACCGACGATAGGTCGATATCGGTGATCCTCCGACCGTCCAGGAGGATCAGCGTATTCTGGCTTCCGGTGACGCCAAACCCACGCATGTCGATGGAAGTCAGCGTTGCGTTGTTGCCGTAGAAGTCCTTCAGCGTGATGCCCACTTGCTCGGAGAGCAAGTCCGGCACCGTTCGAGCCGCGCTCTTGGCGATGTCGTCCGAAGAGAGCACGGTTACGTTGGCTGGAAGGTTCCGGGCGTCGTCCGGGAAGCGGGTTGCGGTGACAGTGACGACGTCATCGTGTTGCGCGTGACCCGGACTGGAAAAGCAAAGCGCCGCAGCGCAGACGACGGTGAACTGAATTGAACGCATGCATTTTCTCCCCACGCCGTCATCAACCCCGCTGACGGAAATCAGGGCATCGGAACGCCGCACTCGCGGCCTTCTCGAAGCCTGTGCAGCAAGGCCGGTCTCCGGACTCGCGAGCAACGCAGAAGGGCATTTGTGCGTGCCTCACTGCGCCGGGCGCGCTGCCTTCCCATGGGCTAACCCACAGTGGCTGTAAAGTGCGCGCCCTCTCGCTTACCGTTGCGGGGGCAGTACAGGGTTTGCGGCAAGCTTTCAACCGACGCCGCGCACCAGTTTCCCGTTTCATCCGCCTGCCGGGATCGGCCGGCGGACACCTTGCAACACGCGCCGGACTTTCGCCCGACAGCTGAATTATACCCAGCGACGCTGGCTTTCTGGCATGCGCGCAAGGTCATGAAAGACTTGCACAAACGGCCGCTATTGCTTGACGCAGCGGAAAATGTGCCTCTATAGTGTCTGCATGGAAGCGGAGTTCAACTCGCTCGAGGGCAAGGTGTCCCAGTTCGCGCAGGTCTGCGAGCGTTTGCGCGCGGAAAATGTGGAACTGCGCCAGCAGCTCTCCGTTGCGCAAAGCGATGCCAAGCGGCTTTCCGAGAAAATCGACGGCGCCAAGGCGAGGCTCGAAAACCTGCTTGTTCGCCTGCCCGAATAAGTAAGAGTAAGGAAAGTTCCGCCGGATGGCAGACGCCCCTAAAACGCTCGACGTAAGCATCCTCGGTCGGGGCTACAAGGTCGCATGCGAAGACGGCGAGCGCGAGGCGTTGCTTCAGGCCGTTGCTTATGTCGACGGCAAAATGGCCGAAATCAAGAACGCCGGAAAAGTCGCGGGCAACGAACGCATCGCCGTAATGGTTGCGCTCAACATTGCGCACGAGCTTCTTTCGACAAAGATCGGCGGCGGGTTTGATTTGGGTCAGGCCAAGCGTAGAATCGCATCGATCGAGGCGAAGCTGGATGAAGTCATCGCCGGGCAGGACAAGTTGTTCTAGCGCGAATGCGCTGGCTACTCGCTACGTCCCCTGCTGTGTTCGACCGGGCTCAAGTTTCCGAACCGATAGCAGTCTTTGGTTGCCGCCTAAGCGTCACTGTTGCGACCGTCCCGCGCCCAGTTGCGTGCCGATGGACCTGATGTGACCGGTAAGCAGCCACCCTGAACCTGTGCTGGGTTCGGGAGACGAGCCCACCGGCATGGCGGGGGACACCACTAAAACAGGGAGCAGCAGGAAGGGGTAAATCCCCCCCTCAGCCCCTTTGTTGTCGTTTCACCTCAGTTCTCGAACAGCTCTTCCACGTACCCGTGGCGCAGCCCGTACTCGCGCCTGCGCGTCGCCAAGCGGCGGGCGTGATCCTGAAGCGCCTTCACCGTGAATTCGTTGGCCTCGTGGTTGATGGACAGGAAGGTCGGCGTCGAGGTGCAGATCTTCGTCAAGTAACTTTCCGCCGTCGCACGCCCCATCTCGGTGAGCGAGTCCACGTTGATGATGAGGTCGTAGCGTCGTGAGCCGTTTAGGAAATCATCCGGGTTCAAGAGCTTGACCTTCGCGTCGTCATTTCCAACCGGCTCACCGTGCAACCGCACGGCGTCTTCGCCGAGCGTCCGCATCATGAAGTAAGCCTGTGACACGGCAGTAAACGAGAGGTCCACGATTGTGTAATCAGCAATGCCAAAGCGCCTCGTGTAGTACGCGGTGCGCCCAAGCCCACCTCCGATCTCCAGGACCGTGGGATTTTCTACCCCGCGCAAAAGCGCCTTGATCAGCCACGCCTGATAGATCGCGTGGATCGCGCGGTAACTAACGATGCCCCTGCGCGACTTGATGCCATGCTCGTCCGGAAAAGGGTTTGGAAAGTCGATCTGCTGCCCGATGGCCTTCTCGATCGCATCGATCAGCTGGTCCGTTGATTGCGCTGCAACCGCGTTGTTGCCACCCGGGAATTCGGGATTTGCAAAGCGGCCTGCGCCAGTCAGCTCTGCAAGCCTGATCAGGTGATCCTGGCAGAGCTTCGCGTGCCCCGTCTCGATGTCCGCCCGCTCCCTGAACGTGCGCACAGCCCCGGAGATGAGGTTGTCGATCCCGTAGAACAACTCACTGTCGCCGGGCCGGCTCAAAAGCTTGTCGACGGCGGCCGGATCGCCAGCGATGAGGATTTGGTGCAGCGGCGCCTGCTGGGAATTGGCGATCGATTCCCAGATCGCGGTTGCTTGAACCGCGGTCGAGCCCGTCGAGGCGCGGTACGCGGCGATGATTCGCTGGATGCCGGTGCTTACGTCCTTCGATTCGCCACGCGTCACGCCTGCTTTGGCGGTAACCGAATCGTACGGCCTGTGCATCATTGCCTGGCACGCTACACGCGGGTCGATCTCCTCCGCGGGTTTCATTGCCATGCTGCCGCCCGTTATTGACCGCACTACCCTCCCGAGCTTGCGCGCCACGCGCTCGCCGACGATCGATTTAACGTGCTTCTTGAGCTGTGCCTTCACCCTGCGCGTCCTGTTTTCCCGAGAGTCGAGAGTCTAACCGCGCGTGGATTGATTGGATTAGGTGGGACTTTATTGGACAATGAGCAGAGGGATAGCCGGTTCAAGTCCAGAACTGGCGCGGCCTCTTGGATGTTACTGGAGAAGGTCAGAGATACTATGCGGTACTGGTTAATGAAGTCCGAGCCGGATGAATGCTCGATCGACGCAGCCCTCGCGGCGCCTAAGAGGACGGTGCCGTGGACAGGCGTGCGCAATTACCAAGCGCGCAACTTCATGCGTGACCAGATGAAGGTGGGCGACGGCGTTCTTTTCTACCATTCGAGCTGCCCGGAACCGGGGATCGCCGGAATTGCAGAAGTGGCGTCACCTGCATATCCGGATGCCACCCAGTTCGACAAGAAAAGCAAATACTACGACCCCAAGTCAAAGAAAGATGCGCCGCGCTGGGAACACGTCGATGTACGCGCCACGAAGAAAACGCGCCTGATCCCGCTCGCGGAATTACGCGAGCAGAAAGCCTTGAAGGACATGGTGATCCTGCGCCGGGGGAACCGCCTGTCGATTACTCCGGTCACCGAAACGGAGTGGAATTTCATCACGCGCAAGCTGCTCAAGGCATGACGGAATGACTCCTCTAGAGAACGACACCTTCCTCCGGGCGCTTGCCCGGCAGCCGACCGACTACACACCGATCTGGCTGATGCGACAGGCCGGTCGCTATCTGCCGGAATACAACGCCACCCGAAAGAAAGCGGGCAGCTTTCTGGCGCTGGCGAAGAATCCCGCGTACGCGACCGAAGTGACCTTGCAACCCCTGTCGCGATTCAAGCTCGACGCGGCCATCCTGTTCTCCGACATCCTGACCGTCCCGGACGCAATGGGGCTTGGCCTTTATTTCGCAGAAGGCGAAGGCCCGCGGTTCGAGCGACCGGTGCGCGACGAGTCCGCTGTGCGCGCGTTGGTCGCCCCTGACCCGGACGGCGAATTGCGCTATGTGACGGATGCTGTCCGAGAGATCAGGAAAGCGCTGGCTGGGCGAGTGCCATTGATCGGCTTCTCAGGCAGCCCCTACACTCTTGCCTGCTACATGGTCGAGGGCGGCGGAAGCGACGATTTCCGCACGGTCAAATCGATGCTCTACTCCCGGCCCGATCTCATGCACCGGATTCTCGAGATCAACGCCCAGGCCGTCACGACTTACCTGAATGCGCAGATCAGGGCTGGCGCGCAGGCAGTGATGATTTTCGACACCTGGGGCGGAAACCTCACGACCGCCGGGTATGAGGAATTCGCGCTTGCGTATTCGCGGCGCGTCATCGCGGGGTTGGTAAAGGAAAACGAGGGCCGTAAAGTGCCGTGCATCCTGTTTACCAAAGGCGGCGGCCAGTGGCTCGAGGTAATGGCCGCAACGGGATGCGATGCGCTCGGCATCGACTGGAGCACTGACCTGGGCGCGGCCCGGGCTCGCGTCGGGGCGCAAGTCGCTTTGCAAGGCAACCTTGACCCGGCCGTCCTTTTCGCTCCGCCCGACAAGATTCGAGCTGAAGCCCGACGAGTGTTGGACGCATTTGGTCCGGGATCCGGCCATGTCTTCAACCTAGGACATGGAATCTCGCAATTTTCGCCACCCGAAAGCGTCGCGGCACTCACTGACGAAGTGCACACTTACAGCATGCAGCTTCGGACGACTCGCCCCGCCTAACGCATCCGCCTGGCCGAATTATTTCGTCGCAGGGCTTGACTTATGCACAAATTCCAGCTTTTCCAGTCCCGCGTGGTTAGGGGAAACCCGCTCCTAGCTAAGGGCTCGCAAACCACTGTATTCGTTGATAAAAACCAACACAGACACTGACGATACCGTCAGCTATGCGGCTTCTACGATCCTCACTCGCCGCTTTCGCGGCACTCTTACCCACAAACTTATCCACAACAAAATGTGGGTAACCCAAATAGGTCTTTCAGTTGAATGGTTACGGGTCGATTCACGAGTATGCGAATCAACACAGGGCCGTAACCCCTTGGAAGCTAGCTGGATTTACTTTGACCGAAATCGGTCCTCAGAGGGCAGTTGAATATCGTCCGCGTCGCCCTCGATGTACCGTTGCCTACGTTGTTCGATTACGCGAGCCCAGCCGGCACAACGTTGGAGGTAGGTTTACGCGTGGTGGTGCCTTTCGGACGACGTTCGCTTGTAGGAGTGATCATCGAAGTAGCGGACGAGACCGACGTAGATCCGGCGAAGCTCAAGGCGGTCGAGCGCGTCCTGGACGACGCGCCCCCCCTCAGCGAAAACTGGGTCGCGCTGATGCGATTCCTGTCGTCCTATTACCAGCGCCCGCTCGGCGAAACCGTGATCTCCTCACTGCCGCCACGCATTCGCTCTTTGAAAGCGTTGCCGCGTGAGGATCGAAAGTACTGGCAGGCCAAAAACCCCTTCCCTGACGCGAAGGCGATTGAAAAAGGCCGCAAGCGCGAGTTGCTCGACAAAATAATTGCGTATGGCCCAGTCGAGGAAGTTGCGTTACTCGCGGACGACACCGCAATAAGGACCGCTGATCGAACGGCGCTGCGCGCGTTGGTGAAGGCCGGGTGGGTAGAACCGGCGGCGGCCTCGAGCGGCGCGCGATTCGTGCCCGGACATCCGCTCACGGTCCAACAGCAATCCGTTCTCCAAACCGTAGCGGCGACGCTTGGCAGATTCAGCCCCTTCCTGTTGCACGGTGTGACGGGGAGCGGCAAGACCGAAATCTATCTTCACCTGATCGCGGAGGTCCTGCGTCAGGGCCGCCAAGCGCTGGTGCTGGTGCCGGAAATCGGCCTGACGCCGCAGCTCGAAGCGCGCTTCCGGAACGCGTTTCCCGACGCGGTGATCAGCCTGCTCCATAGCGGCCTGGAGGCAACTGCGCGAACCTCGGGCTGGCTGCGCGCGGGCCGCGGCGAAGCCGGGATCGTGCTGGGCACGCGCCTGGCGGTACTCGCCCCCTTGCCTCGCCTTGCACTGGTGATCGTGGACGAGGAGCACGACAGTTCGTTCAAGCAGCATGAGGGCCTTCGCTATTCGGGCCGGGATGCAGCCGTCTTCCGCGCACGACAAGCCGATGTACCGGTCGTCCTCGGAACGGCCACACCTTCGCTCGAGACCTACGCGAACATGCTGGCCGGCCGCTACGCGCTCGTCGAATTGCCCGACCGTGCCTCGCCCGGCGCGCGCCTGCCCGCCGTTCGCATGGTCGACTTGCGCACCGAGACGGAAGAACAAGGGTTCGCGCCTTCGCTAATTGCCGCGCTTCAAGCGCGCCTGGAGCGCAAAGAGCAAAGCCTCGTGTTCATCAATCGCCGGGGCTACGCTCCCGTCCTCACGTGCGGGGCCTGCGGATGGGCCGCCGGCTGCACTCGATGCACCGCGCGCCTCGTGCTGCATTCAAGCGACCGCCGTTTGCGCTGTCATCACTGCGGCCTCGAGGAGCCGATTCCCCGCCACTGCCCGCAGTGCGGGAACGTGGACCTGCACGCAGTGGGCCGCGGCACTCAGCGCGTGGAGGAAACACTTGCGAAGCGCTTTCCGGATGCCCGCATCGTGCGGATCGACCGGGACACTGCCCGGCGAAAATCGCTTTCCAGCACGCTGCAGACCATCCGGGATGGCGGATCGGACATCCTTGTCGGCACCCAGATGATTGCCAAGGGCCATGATTTTCCGGGATTGACGCTCGTTTGCGTGCTCAACGCCGACAGCGCCCTAGTGTCGACCGACTATCGCGCCGGCGAACGGCTGTTTGCAACGCTCATGCAAGTCGCCGGTCGCGCGGGTCGACGAGGCGAGCAAGGGGAAGTCCTGGTCCAGACCCGGTATCCAACCCATCCCTTGTATACCGCGTTGGTCCGCCACGATTACGCGGGGTTTGCCCGGTCCCAGCTCGCAGAGCGGGAGGCCGCGGGATTCCCGCCCACCGTGTTCGAGGCGGCATTGCGGGCGGAGAGCACGAGGCTCGCGGACGCAATGGCGTTCCTGCGAGACGCCACCAGGTTCGTCGAGCCGCCCTCGGAAGTACGGATCTACGACCCGGTACCGCATGTAGTCACGAGGCGCGCCGACCTCGAGCGGGCCCAATTGCTCGTACAGTCGCGTTCGCGTCCGGCGATGCAGTCGTTCCTCCAGGAGTGGAACGAAGCGCTGTACACGCGGGCGCCCAGGAACATACGTTGGCACCTTGACGTGGATCCCATCGAATTCGACTGACAAGCACCGGACCGCCGGTCGATGCAGCGGGGGAAGTGCCGGTATAATCGCGCCCCCCATGCAGTTCGATATCAAAACCCATCTCGCGGACCTGTTCCGCAGCGCACTCCTCGAGGTGGCGCCCGAAGCGGCAGAGACCCCGATCCTGCTCGAGCGGCCCAAGCAGGCCGACCATGGCGACCTTGCGTGCAACATCGCAATGCAGCTTGCCAAACGGCTCAAGGCCAATCCACGCCAGTTGGCCGAGCGGCTCATCGAGGCATTGCGCGCGCAGCCCGCCTTTGCCGAAGGCTATGTGCAGACAGTTGAGATCGCCGGGGCAGGCTTCATCAACTTGCGCCTTTCGGCAAAAACGAAGCAGGCGATCGTGCCGAGGATCCTTTCCGAAGGGGACGCTTTCGGGCGCGCGGCCCGCACAGGCAGGAAAATCCAGGTCGAATTCGTATCTGCCAACCCTACTGGGCCGCTGCATGTAGGGCATGGGCGGGGCGCTGCCTATGGCGCAAGCTTGTCCAACCTGCTCGATTTTTCAGGCGACGACGTCGAGCGCGAGTTCTACATCAACGACGCCGGGCGACAGATGGACATCCTTGCCGTCTCGGTCTGGCTCCGGTACCTCGAATCGCTTGGCGACACGGTGTCCTTTCCGGCAGACGGATACCGGGCCGACTATGTGCGCTCAATTGCAACCGAACTGGCGGGCCTGCACGGTCGTCGCTTTCACCGGGACACCGGCGCCCTTCCGGCCGCCGTGGAAGGGGAAGACCCCAATGCGGCGCTTGATGCGCTCATTGACCGTGCAAAAAGCATGCTGGCCGGGGAGTGGCGCGCCGTGCATCGCTTTGCGCTCGACCAGATGCTCGCCGATCAGCAGAACGACCTCGGGGAATTCGGCGTGTCCTATGACCGCTGGTTCTCCGAGCAAACGCTTTTCGAGGAAGGCGCGATCGAGCGCACCCTTCGCATCCTCCAGGAACGCGGCCACCTTTACGAGAAGGACGGCGCAGCCTGGTTCCGGTCGACGACTTTCGGCGACGAAAAAGACCGCGTGGTCCGACGGGAGAATGGCCAGTTCACCTACTTCGCTTCGGACATCGCGTATCACCTCAACAAGTTCGAACGCGGGTTCCATCGCATCCTCAACGTCTGGGGAGCGGACCATCACGGCTATATTTCGAGGGTGAAAGGCGCATTGACGGCGCTCGGGCTCGACGCAAATCGCCTGGATATCGCGCTGGTTCAATTCGCAGTGCTCTATCGCAATGGCGAGAAAGTTGCGATGGGCAAGCGCTCGGGGGACTTCGTCACGCTGCGCGATCTGAGGAAGGAAGTCGGCAACGATGCGGCCCGCTTTTTTTACGTGCTCCGCAAATCCGACCAGCACCTTGATTTCGATCTGGATCTGGCCAAGAGCCAGTCGAACGACAATCCGGTGTACTACGTCCAATATGCCCACGCACGCGTATGCAGTGTCTTCAGCCAAGGCGGGGCCGGGAGCACGATCGAGGCCCAGTCGGTGGCCGCATCGGAAACCGAGCGCCTGGTGAATCCCCGGGAACTCACGCTCATGCAACGGCTGGGGGAATTCCCCGAAGTCGTGCAAGCTGCTGCCCGAGATCTTGCGCCGCATGCCCTCGCCTTCTACCTGCGCGATCTCGCGGCCGACTTCCACAGCTACTATAATGCCGAGCGCATCCTTGTTGAGGATGCCTCACTCGCAAAAGCGCGCCTTGCCCTGTGCGCCGCGACCCGCCGGGTTCTTGCCAGCGGCCTCGGGCTGCTGGGGGTAAGCGCTCCGCAAAGGATGTAGCCGAGCATGGCCAAGCCGTCCCGATCCTCGAACGCAGGCGCAGTCCGCAGCAAGTCCGGCGGCGGGTTCCTGCTTGGCGTGTTCATCGGACTGATCATCGGCCTTGCCGTGGCCTTGGGAATCGCGTTCTACCTGAACAAGACGCCGATTCCCTTCATGAACAAGAAGCCCGGTGCAGAGAAACCTGCCGAAAGCGGCAAGGCGCCTGAAATTGCCGGCATGCCGGCAGGCAAGGCTCCCGCAGCGGAAAAGCCCAAGTTCGACTTCTACAAGATCCTGCCGGGCAGCGAAGAGCCGGTCTCCGAGAAGGACCTCAAAGCCGCCGCCAAGGCAAAGCCGGAAGAGTCCAAGGACATCTACTTCCTGCAGGCCGGCTCGTTCCAGAACCCGGCGGACGCGGACAACCGCAAGGCCCAGCTTGCAATCATCGGGTTCGAGGCCTCGGTGGAGCCCGTCAGCCTGCCCGACAAGGGCACCTGGTACCGGGTCCGGCTCGGGCCTTACACGAAGATCGACGAAATAAACAAGA